>CAMUZR010000002.1 GCA_947165255.1 uncultured Bacteroidales bacterium | reverse complement strand
GGTAGTTGGGACGGCGGTTGATGTTGTGGGACATAGTGTTTATTGTTTTTGTTTCATCGGCAGCGACGAGCCGCAGAAGACTGAGATGTTCATTGTGTTGTTTCTGTCTTCATTGCTGTCTGCGAGGACGGCAGCAGTTTCCTGTATCGGTTGGGGCTGGCGCAGGGGTGCGACAACCGTTCTCAAATTACTATTTATTGTGCCTGACAAGAACGGTGATGTCTGTTGCGCTTACTGCCGGACTATCCTGTTTTTCAATCAGAGCCAACGTGTCCGTTGTCAACTTTGATATTTGGAATTCTCCCTTCTGGTCACCGTCGGAAAGCACAATTGTGCCATTGGCAACATGGTACTGGAAAGACTGGAGAATCGTGTCCGTCTCGACGGAGAAAAGTCCATCGGAGAAATCCATTGTCCCGTTAACGAATGTGTAAATGCACTTGCCGTCATTTGTGAACTCTATGCCAAGAAGAGGGCTGCATTCGGAGTCGCAAGTGTCGTAAATAGCGCCATCGCTTGCTTTCCAATCGTTGATCTCATAGACAAAATCCCACTGCCCTACAAGCAGTGTTTCATCAATGTTTTCGTTTCCAGTCCCGCCCTTGCATCCGGCCATCATCGCCACAGCGCACAGCACCGCAGAGAGCAGATAAAATGTTTTCTTCATAGTGTAAAGGTTTAAATTTCAAATTAGATAACGTGGCTTTTCCTCATTTATTGCCCACATGGTGTAATGTGGGATCGCGATGACTATTGACTATTAACTGTTATGCAGTGACATGATGAGCATTAGGGGCAAGGGGGCGTGTTTTTTTGTCGCGGTTTCAGAAAAAATGTGTATTTTTGCAAAATAATAGTAGATGAGTTAGTAGGCTTTGCGATTCACAGTTAGAGGTGTTTGGGCCCAGTGTTGTGGGTGAAGGTATGCCTACTTTTGGAGAGGATTTGTAGCAGTAAGTACGTGGTATGGATAAAAAATAAGAATAATAAAAGAATAAATATCAATAACATCAACAAATGAAAAAAACTTTATTAGCAGTTATGGCACTATCACTTTTTGCCGCAACTTCGTGCAACAAGGCTGGCAACGAGCTCTCCTCGGGTGTCTGCCTCGACAACCTCGACACGACTGCTAACCCCGTAGACGATTTCTATCAGTACGCCTGCGGCGGTTGGCTCAAGTCCCACCCTCTAGATGCCGAACACAGCCGTTATGGCGCCTTCGATGTTTTGGCCGAAACCAATCAGGAGCAGCTGCGCACCCTTATCGACTCCCTCTCTGCAGCCAAGAATGAGACCGGAAGCCTGGCCGACAAGATTGCCACCCTCTACAACGTGGGCATGGACTCCGTCACCCTGCAGAAACAGGGCGCCGAACCCATCCAACCCTACATGAATGAAATTGCCGCCCTCAGCGGCCGTGAGGCCCTCCAGGAGGAGATGACCCGTCTGCACAACATCGGCATCTATCCCTTCTTCGCCCTCTTTGGCGAGGCCGACGCACAGGATGCCAACCAGTGCATTGCCTGGATCTACCAGACCGGCATAGGCATGGGCGACCGCGACTACTACCTTGAGAAGGACAGCCGCTCCATGTCGTTGCGCTCTGGCTACGTGAAACTTATGGCCGAAGAGTTCGCCCTCTCCGGATATGACAAAATTTCCGGCATTGCGGCCGACAAGCTGGCCAAGATGGTGATGGACCTCGAAACCCGCCTGGCCAAAGCCCAGTACGACAAGGTGACCAACCGCGACCCCTTCAAGACCTACAACAAGAAGAGCCTCGACGAGGCCGAAACCCTGGCCAAGGCCGTCAACTTCAAGAAATACTTTGCCGAAATGGGTCTTCCAAAGCTCACCAGCTTCAACATGTGCCAGCCCGAATACATCCAGGAGGTGGCCAAAGTGCTGGCGACTGAGAATGAGACCGCCATCAAGGCCTACTATGCTTGGAACGTCATCAACTCCGCCGCCGCCTACCTGAGCGACGACTTCGTCAACGCCAATTTCGAGTTCTTCGGCCGTCAGATGAGCGGCACCGAGCAGCTGCGTCCCCGCTGGAAACGTGTTACCGGCACGGTGGACGGCGCCATGGGCGAAGCCCTCGGCGAACTCTATGTGGCCAAGTACTTCCCCCCCGAGGCCAAAGAGCGCATGCTCACCCTTGTCGACAACCTCAAAGAGGCCTTCGGCATGCGCATCAAGGATGCCCAGTGGATGGACCAAACCACCAAAGAGAAAGCCCTCGACAAGCTCAGCAGCATCATGGTCAAAGTGGGCTATCCCAACAAATGGCGCGACTACAGCGGCCTGCAAATCAAGAAGGACAGCTATTTTGCCAACGTCATCCGCAGCAACGAGTTCGACGTGGACTACATGATCAGCAAGATCGACAAACCCGTCGACCGCGAAGAGTGGGGCATGACTCCCCAGACGGTCAACGCCTACTATAACCCCACCACCAACGAAATCTGCTTCCCCGCAGGCATCCTGCAGAAACCCTTCTTCGACATGAATGCCGACGACGCCGTCAACTACGGTGCCATCGGTGTGGTCATCGGCCACGAAATGACCCACGGCTTCGACGACCAAGGCCGTCAGTACGACAAAGAGGGCAACCTCAACGACTGGTGGACCGAGAAGGACGCACAGAACTTTAAGGACCACGCCCAGGTGCTCGTCGACTGCTTCAACAAAGTGGTCGTGGCCACCGAGCCCGACACCGTCTACGCCAACGGCGCCCTCTGCCTGGGCGAGAACATTGCCGACAACGGCGGCCTGCACATCAGCTATCTGGCCATGCAGAACGCCATCAAGAAAGGCCAGGTGAAGAACCAAGAGATGGACGGCTTCTCGGCCGCACAGCGCTTCTTCCTTGCCTATGCCGGCGTTTGGGCCAGCAACATCCGTCCCGAGGCTGCGCTTCAACTCACCCAGATGGATGTGCACTCCCTGGCCAAGAACCGAGTCAACGTCACCCTGCCACACGTTACCGAGTTCGTCGAGGCTTGGGGCGTGAAGGAGGGCAACGGCATGTGGATTGCCCCCGCCGACCGCGTTGTGCTCTGGTAGTGTGTTTTTCCGACTTTTAAAAACTGAGGAAGGTGGCTCGCAAGGCCACCTTCTTTTTTATGCCTTCGGGCTCCAGCACGCCGCTGTGCCAATGGCCGTCCCCCAGCATTCCATAGCCGTATTCCCAATTGGCACCCTTTCGAGGTTCTTTTGTTCTTCGATTGCAAATAGACGATCGGTAGACGATATATAGACGATGTATAGAGGAACTGGCGGACCTTGGACGGGTCTGGCTCTAGGCCATCGGACGGAGGGGCATGGCCGGGAGTGATGGCCGGGCGGGCAGCCAGGGGCGCTGTGGCGCGGGGGAGGTTTCCTTTTTATTCAATTATTATTTGTATATTTGCAATTGCAATTTGGCCCTGACAAGGAGGCCATAATCTTCTTCATTTCAGTTCGAAAAATTCATATACGATTGCGCTTGTGGACAACATTGACAAACTTTTTGACGGCATTTCCAACCATTACGACCGTTTCAACCATATCACCTCGCTGGGCATTGACCGGCAGTGGCGTCGGCAGGCGGTGCGCAGCCTTCCGGCCTGTGCCGATATTTTGGACGTGGCCGTTGGCACGGGCGACCTCGCTATCGAGGCGCTGCGCCAAGGCAGGGCCGAGCGGGTGGTGGGCATTGACATTTCCGACGGCATGATGCAGGTAGCCGCCTCCAAACTGCAGCGCCTAGGGCTGCAGGAAAGGGTGACGCTGCGCCATGCCGACTGTGCGCGGCTGCCTTTTGAGGACGCTTCGTTCGATGCCGTCACCTGCGGCTACGGGGTGCGCAACTTCGACAGGCTGGACCAGTCGCTGGCCGAGATGTGCCGTGTGCTGCGTCCCGGAGGACAGCTGCGCATTTTGGAATTCACCTATCCCACCAATTGGGCCGTCAGGCTGCTCTACGATTTCTACCTCACCCGCGTCATGCCCCTCATTGGGCGCAGCCTGACCCATCAGGGCGAGTCGTTCGTCTATTTCATGAACAGTATTAAGCGTTTCGACAAGGGCAAGGCTTTCCTGGCACACTTGGACCAGGCGGGGTTTGCCGAGACGCGGTTCGAAAAACAAACTTTTGGTATTTCTTCACTTTACATGGCATGCAAAAAATAAAACTTTGGTTCGGCATCTGCCGTCCGCGTACTCTTTTTGCCTCGATTTGCCCGGTGCTGATGGGCTTCATTGCCGTCGGGGGGATGCCCCGCCCGGTGGTGGCAACGGTCACGCTCCTTTGCGGTGTGTCGCTGCAGGTGTTGTCGAATCTTATTAATGACTATTATGATTTCCGCCGCGGCTCGGACAAGGCGGGCAGGGTAGGCCCTTCGCGCGCGCTGGCCGAGGGGTTGGTGGCAGAGGTGCAGATGCGCCGTGCCTGCCTTATTGCTTTGGGGCTGAGTGTGGCAGAGGGCATTTATCTGGTGCTGACGGGCGGATGGGTGATTTTGGCCATCGGTGTGCTGTCGATTTTTTTTGCCTGGATTTACACTGCCACGCCCCATTCGCTTTCCTATCTGGGCATTGCCGACATAGTCTGCTTTCTTTTCTACGGGCCTGTGGCCACGGTGGGAACTGCTTGGCTGCAGACCGGCCGGTTCTCGCTGACGGCTTTGTTGTTGGGATGTGTGTGCGGCTGCGTGGCCGTGTGTGTGCTGGCCACCAATAATATTCGCGACATAGAGGACGACCGCGCCGTTGGCAAGCGTACCTTCCCCGTCCGCTTTGGCAAAAATGCGGCCAGGGTAGGGGTGGCGCTGATGCTTGTGGGAGCCGAGGCGTTTGCCTTGTTGGCGCTGAAGGGCTGTCCTTCTGTGTGGCTGATGCTGGTGCCTTTTGGGGTGTCGGTATTTCTGTATGTGCGGCTGCTCAAGGCCCAGGGGGCGCAGTACAACCTTTGCCTTTTCCGGTTCGGCCTGCTCAATGCCTGTTATGTGTTGGCGGCGTTGGCGGCTGTGGCGCTATAGCCGTTTGACGTAGTCGGCCACCCACTGTTTCATCGCTTTGGCTTCTTGCGAGTATTCGTCTAGGGTAACCCCCTTCAGGTAGGGGGCGTCTTTCCAGGTGTCCCAATTGCCAAAAAGGAGGGGCAGCTCCAGGCAATGGGAGGCGCCGAAGGCCGTCGCGCCGTGGCGCCAGGAGAGTACGCGGGTGTGGGTTGGTATGCCGGCCTTGGCCAACCGGCGGGCATAGCGCAGCATGGGATGATGGAAGACGAGGCGGGTGGCCATGGGTTGGAGCCAGTGGGGGACGAAGGGCGAGGCGTCGTCCTGCTGGCAGGTGAGCAGAACTGAGCGTAAGCCGGGTATGGTGTGGATGGGAGCGGCCAGGTGTGGGGCAACGGGCGCAAAGGGCAGCATGTGCTGGTGGTTGGAGAGCATTTGTCGCTGGGCTCGAAGAATGTTCTCGATGGAGGCCTCGCGGGGATTTTCGCCTAGGATTTGTAGGAACTCGCGGGTGCGCCGTTGCATGGTCCGTTTGCTCAAGGAGAGATAGGGCGAGCTGCAGATGATGGCTTGGGCAAAAAGCGGATGGGTTTGGGTGGCTATGTGGTGAAGAATGGAGTGGCCGCCGGCGGACTGCCCCATGAGGGTTATCCTGTCGGCGTCGCCACCGAAGAGGTGTATGTTGCGGCGTATCCATCGGAGGGCGCACAGCTGGTCTTCCATGGCCAGGTTGACGGCCTGGTGTTCGGGAAGGTAGAGCAGGCCGAAAGCCCCAAGGCGGTAGGAGATGCACACCACTACAATGTTGTGTTCGGCGGCCAGCTGGCTGGCGTCATAATAAGGGTCCATGGCGCTGCCGGTGAGGTAGGCACCGCCGTGGATGAAGACGAGCACGGGCCTTTTTTGGTCGTCCGGCGCAGGGGTGAAGACGGATAGGCGGAGGCAGTCTTCGCCCTGTTCGACGGTTTCGCTGCCTTTGCCCATGACGTTGGCCAGACGGCTGAGACTCTGTGGGCAGACGATTTTGCGGCATTCTATGTCGCTGATAGACATCGGGTCGGGTTCGGCCACGGGTTGGGCAAAGCGGGCCGCAGATGCATAGCGTATTCCTACATATTTCATGTTGCAAAGGTACGCAAAAAAAATGACACGCACATGTTTGCTGGTTCCATTCTTTTTTGTGGGCAAACTTTTTTTTGTTTATTTCGCACTTCTTTTGTATTTTTGCAAGATACTTTGAGCAGTCGTTTTCTGCGCAAGGATTTGACAGATAATAATTAGTATAATATAAATATATACAATTTATGAAACAACTTATCGAATGCGTGCCCAATATTAGCGAAGGCCGCGACATGAATATCATCAATCAGGTGACAGCCGAGATTGAGAAGGTTGAAGGTGTAAAACTGCTCGACGTGGACCCCGGCGCGACTACCAACCGCACGGTGATTACTTTCGTTGGAGAGCCCGAACCCTGCTGCGAGGCTGCTTTCCGCGTGGTGAAAAAGGCTGCCGAACTTATCGACATGCGCAATCACCATGGCGCCCATCCCCGCCAGGGCGCTACCGATGTGTGCCCGTTGGTTCCTGTGGCCAACATCAGTATGGAAGAGGTGGTTGAGTACGCCCACAAGCTGGGCAAACGTATCGGCGACGAGCTGAACATTCCCATCTATGCCTACGAGAGTGCCGCCCTCCATCCCGAGCGCCGCAATCTGGCCTACTGCCGCACGGGCGAGTACGAGAGCCTCAGCACCCGCTTGGGCACCGAGCAGTGGAAACCCGACTTCGGCCCCAACGAGTGGAATCAGCACGTGGCCATGACGGGCGCTACGCAGGTGGGTGCCCGCGACTTCCTCGTGGCTATCAACTACAACCTCAACTCCACTAGCACCCGCCGTGCCAACGCTATCGCTTTCGACGTGCGCGAAAAGGGCCGTCCCAAACGCGAGGGCGGCAAACCCAGCGGCAAGCCTATCAAGGACGAGAACGGCAAGACCGTAATGATTCCCGGCACTCTGAAGGGTACGAAGGCTATCGGTTGGTACATTGAGGATTACGGCATCGCCCAGGTGTCCATGAACATCACTTCTATTAAGGTGGCTCCTGTGCACAAATGCTTCGACGAGGTTTGCCGTTGTGCTCAGAACCGCGGTTTGCGCGTCACCGGCTGCGAGATTGTCGGACTTATCCCCAAGAGTGTGCTGATTGACGCCGGCAAGTATTATCTGGCTAAACAGCAGCGCAGCCTGGGCGTGAGCGAGGACGAGATTATGAAGGTGGCTATCAAGAGCATGGGCCTTGATGACCTGAAGCCGTTCAATCCGAAGGAAAAGGTGATTGAGTTCCTGATTGAGGATAACTCCCAGAAGAAGCTGGTGGACCTCACTTGCACTGGTTTCTGCGACGAGACTGCCAGCGAGAGCCCTGCTCCCGGCGGTGGCAGCGTCAGCGCCTACATGGGTGCCCTTGCCGCTTCGCTCGGCACCATGGTGGCCAACCTCACCGGTGGCAAGGCCGCCTACGACGACGAGTGGGAGAAGTTTAGCAAGGTGGCTGAGAAGGGCCAGGCTTTGAAGACTGAGCTGCTTCATCTGGTGGATGAGGACACGAATGCTTTCAATAAGATTATGAATGCGTTCGGTCTTCCCAAAAAGACCGATGAGGATAAGGCCGCGCGCACCGCTGCCATCCAGGAGGCTACCAAGTTTGCCACTGAGGTTCCCTTCCACACGATGCAGAAGAGCTTTGAGGCATTTGAGGTCTGCCGCGCTATGGTGGAATGGGGCAACCCCGCCAGCGTTACCGACGGCGGCGTGGGCGCATTGGCTGCCCGCAGTGCCGTGATGGGCGCTCACTTGAACGTGAAAATCAACGCCAGCTCGCTGAAGGACGAGGCTTTCAAGAACGACATCCTGGCCAAGGCTGCCGACCTGGAGGCTCGCGCCATTAAGGAGGAGGCCGAGATTATTAAGATTGTCAACGAAAAAATCGGACTCTAATAGAGATTGTTACAAAAAATGACTCAAGAAGAGATTCAGTTGGAGTTGGAGCAGCAGCAGAGGCTGTTGCAGAACTATCAGGAACTCGAAGTGGACATGGCTGATGACGATGCCTATGTGGCCCGCGGTAATGGTTTCTGCGATGCTAAATATAGTGAAGACTTTCTTGAAAGCCAGATTGCTAGAATACTGAAACGCATTGACACGTTGAAATCTATGCTTGAGGAGTAAAAGTAATGATTGATATAAAGAAAGAGCCTGTACCGAAGGGTACGGGCTCTTTTTGTTTCAATAACAGTCAGAAAAATGCTTATTCTACAACTTCAGCAACCGAACCACGGTAGGCAGGGCATGTGTGGTGAGTGCAAGAAGCTGCAACCATAGCAAAAATCATTACAATAAAAACTGCTACAATAGATTTCTTCATGATGTGATGTATTTAATGTATTAATAGTTATATTTCGTTTAAATCAAATGTGACCGGTCTCAAGGTCGATTTTGTCGGAATCGGATTTGGTGTTAACCTGATTGCGCAGGATGCCTAATTCATATAGTTTACCACGAATCATTCTTTCACGGGTGTTGGAGGAAGAGCGTTTATGGGCAATTTCGTAGACCTTACCAGGCAAAGCAAAGTAAATCAGCCCTACTTTTAGGTAAGCCCACCGGTTTGCGCTGTTCCACCAATTTTTTTTCTTGTTATCTGCCATCTATTCTTTTGATTTTCTGTTGTTTGTGCGAATCAGTCCAAATGATTTCAATTTACAAATATACGAAAAATTATTCTTTCAATCACAAATGGTATTATAAAAAACTAAAAATCTGATTTTTAGTGTTATCATTATTCACACAGATGCCCCTTAAATTCATTTAACATTGAGAATGTGATATTCTACTCAGAGTAGGGTAGGATGTAAAAATATGCCAAGGAGATAAAGGAAATTCCAAGCTGGTTTCCGAGCAGATTGTCAGTCGTACTCTATTGGGGAATTTTTTAAGTGTGGCAGGTGAGTTGATGGATACATATATCAGATACTATGAAATTGCGCTAGACGACACCTTAATTGAGTATTTAATTTTGTAAACAAGATAAGATAATTTACATAATTACAGGCGTAAATATATAGATACATTTGTAATGTTTACAGAATTAATCAAGATATTTATGTAAATCGAGCATTATGCCTAATAATTTGATTATTATGATTACATAGTATATTTAAAACCAAATATTTAATAATAATTATATAAAGTATATATATACTAATAATGGCGAAAAAAGTAGCCACCTTAAATTAATATTAATATATAATAGTTCTATCTGAAAATAAATAATTTAAGTATAATCACATAATGTATAAATATAGGTAATTTTGATTTTACAAAAGTAAATAGCATGAAAATAATGTTTGTATATCAAAAAATATTTGTATCTTTGTAATTCGAAATCGGTTGTGTATAAATGTAAATCATGTTATAGTAGGTGTGTGAATATGATGGTTGGTTTGAAATAGTTTTAGAATGAATTATTCTATTTATTATATATAGATTCATAATAGTATTATATTATATGGTAGAGCGAATTAATCTTTTGTTAAAGGCTAAAAATATTACTGCACGTCAATTTGCTGAGGAAATTGGTATACAACCCAGCGGAATGTCCCATATTCTTTCTGGACGTAATAATCCCAGTTTGGATTTTGTGATGAAGGTTGTCAAGCGCTGGCCAGAGATAAATATTAATTGGTTGATGTTTGGAAAAGGCGAGATGTATGTGGGAGTGTCTTCTGCGCAACCTGCCGCTCCTTCTGCTGAACAGCAGACTTCAACGCTAAATACGGAAACGGTTGTTACTGACGAACCTGAACAGGCACAGCCTTTAGAGTATGACCTTTTCTCGCAACCGCAGACCACTCCATACGTTACGAATGCTCCATCCTCGGATCCTATGCCGCCTGTTAATTCTGATCCCCATCATGAGGACATTTCTGTGGGAAACGCCACTACTGACAGTACGGGCACTAAGTCTGTTGAGCATTCTGTTCATTCCTCAGTTCAGCCGAAGCCCAATCTTCAATCTGGCAAGGCAACATCTGTATCTACAAAACCTGAACTTCTTGAGAATCGCTTAAACGAATCGGCCCAGCCTCCTGCCGTGCTACAGCCAAATCTCGTAAAAAAGAAAATTGTGAAGATAATAGTGCTGTATGACGACCATTCTTTTGCCGAATATTTTCCGGAATAGATGTTTTTCTTTGGCTTTAGATAGGGGTAATTGGATGAAATGTTTTTTTTCTTTTCTTAGCCAAATGTAGTCATTATCAATTGTTAAATTATAATGTATTGTTTGTCGGTAAAAAGTTTTTTTTGCTGATTGAAAAAAAAATCGTACCTTTGCAATCGATTTCAAAAAGAGGAAATCTGGTCCCATAGCTCAGTCGGTTAGAGCAACTGACTCATAATCAGTGGGTCCTTGGTTCGAGCCCAAGTGGGACCACTTTTTTTTTAACACACAAAACGTCATATAATATGAATATTGATTGGCAAAACCTTCCTTTTGGTTACGTTAAAACCGACTATAATGTCCGCTGCTACTATCGCAACGGAAAATGGGGCGAAGTAGAAGTCTGCTCCGAAGATACCATCCCTATCCACATGGGTGCCTCCTGCCTGCACTATGGTCAGGAAGCCTTTGAGGGACTGAAGGCTTATCGTTGCAAAGACGGTAAGATTCGCATGTTCCGCCCCGATGAGAACGCTGCCCGTTTGCAGAGCACCTGCCGCGGCATCGTCATGCCCGAACTGCCCACCGAGAAATTTGTTGAAATGTGCAAGAAGGTCGTCAAACTGAATGAAAAGTTTATTCCCCCTTACGGCACTGGCGCAAGCCTCTACCTCCGTCCGCTGCTGATTGGCACGGGCATCACCGTGGGTGTGAAACCAGCTGACGAGTATCTCTTCCTTATCTTCGTCACCCCCGTCGGACCTTATTTCAAAGGTGGCTTCCAGGCCAATCCTTATGTTATCACTCGCGACTATGACCGCAGTGCCCCTCTCGGTACTGGTGTCTACAAGGTCGGTGGTAACTATGCTGCCAGCCTCAAGGCCCATACTACAGCCTGCCATGGTGGTCAGTATGCCTGCGAGTTCTATCTGGACGCTAAAGAGAAAAAGTATATCGACGAGGCTGGTGCTGCTAACTTCTTTGGCATCAAGGACGGTGTATATGTCACCCCCAAGAGCACTTCCATCCTGCCCTCTATCACCAATAAGAGCCTGATGCAGTTGGCCGAGGATATGGGAATTAAGGTTGAGCGTCGTCCTATCGCTGTTGACGAACTTGTCGATTTCCAAGAGGCTGGCGCTTGCGGCACTGCCGCCGTCATCAGCCCCATTGAGCGCATTGACGACCCTGCTACTGGCAAGAGCTACAATTTCGGCAAAGAGCCCGGCCCCATCAGCACCAAGCTTTACCATGCCCTTCGTGCTATCCAGCTCGGCGAGGCCGAAGATGTCCACAACTGGAACACTTTTGTTGACTAAGAAACTAGTTGAGATTCACAATATCTCTTATCCCGCAGCGAAAGTTGCGGGATTTTTTTGTTTCCATTTTTTCTTCCAGAAGATAAGACATTGTTTCCTTAGTATCTTGGTCGCTACCCCTTGGCCACCTACAATCTCACGTCACCTCTGGCGATGGATGCCTTGTATCCTTCCGGCTGCTGAGTTAGTACGAATAGGATGCAATGTGATTGGCAAGGATAAAAAAATAGGAGGAGGGCTAGTTGGCACTCCTCCTGTAGTTTAAATAAGGTCTGGGCTATTAATACTTGTAGAAACCCTCACCGGTCTTGCGGCCAAGGAGACCGGCACGGACCATTTTGCGGAGCAGGGGATGAGGACGGTACTTAGGATCGCCGAATTCTTTGTAGAGTACTTCCATAATGGCGAGGTTCACGTCGTTGCCAATGAGGTCGGCCAGGGCCAGGGGACCCATGGGGTGGTTGGCACCGAGCTGCATGCACTTGTCGATGTCTTCGGCACTGGCAATACCGTCGGCAAGGATGCCCACAGCTTCGTTGATCATAGGGATGAGGATGCGGTTAACGACGAAACCGGGGGCTTCGTTGACCTCGACGGGGGTCTTGCCGATGGATGTGCCGAGTTCTACGATGCATTTGCAGACTTCGGGAGAGGTGAGCTGGCCTTTGATGACCTCGATGAGAGCCATGCGGTCGGCGGGGTTGAAGAAGTGCATGCCGATGAACTGAGCGGGACGGCCAGAGGCGGCAGCAATCTCAGTGATGCTGAGGCTGGAGCTGTTGGTGGCGAAGATGGTTTCGGGCTTGCAGATGGTATTGAGCTCGGTGAAGACCTGTTTCTTCAGTTCCATGTCTTCCACGGCGGCCTCGATGACGAGGTCGGCATCTTTGAAGGTGCTGTAGTCGGTGGTGGTGGTGATGTTGGCCAAAAGTGCGTCGACGGCTTCCTGAGTCATCTTGCCTTTTTCGACCAGTTTGGCATAGGATTTAGAGATGGAGCCCATGGCTTTGTCGAGGCTAGCCTGGGTTCTGCTTTTCATGACGACGGGCATTTTTGCGGCAAAGGCTTTCACGATGCCTTTGGCCATGGTACCGGTACCAATAACGCAAATTTTCATGATGTTGTGTTTTTTAATGATGTGTTATGTTATTATTATTATTTTCCTTGGAATTCGACTTGTTCTTTGTTGAGGAAGGCTTTCATGCCGTTTTTCTGGTCCTCGGTGGCGAAACATTTGCCGAAGAGATTGTTCTCGTAGGCAATGGCTTCGTCGGCCGGTAGGTCGTATTCCTCGTTTATGCACTGCTTGGCGTAGGCGACAGCGATGGGGGCATTCTTGCAGATGCTCTCGGCCATCTGCATGGCGGCGGGCAAGAGATCGGCGGGTTCATAGACAGCATTGACCAATCCAATGCGGAGGGCTTCGTCGGCCTTGATGTTACGGCCAGTGAAGATGAGCTGTTTGGCCATGCCCATGCCCACTAGTTTAGCCAGGCGGTAGGTGCCGCTGAAGCCGGGGATGATGCCGAGCCCCACTTCGGGTTGGCCGAAACGGGCGTTGGAGGAGCAGATGCGTATGTCGCAAGCCATGGCAATCTCGCATCCACCGCCTAGGGCAAAACCGTTGACGGCTGCGATGACAGGGATGGGGAGGGTTTCTATCTTGCGGAACACGTCGGCACCCTTCTTGCCGAAAGCGGTACCTTCATTCAGGCTCAGATGGGCCATTTCGCTGATGTCGGCGCCGGCCACAAATGACTTCTCGCCGTCGCCGGTGATGATGAGGGCGCGAGTGCCATTGGGAAGGTTGTCGAGGGCATTGTTGAGTTCGCCCAGGATGGTGCTGTTGAGGGCGTTGAGCGATTTGGGAGCCGAGATTGTGAGGGTGGTGACAGCTCCGTTTTGGTCTATTTTAAGATGCTCGTACATATCGTTGCTTTGTTTAAGATTTGAATTTGCAAATGTACGAATTTTTTGGCGATTAAAGAGAAAATAATGTAATAAATGTATTCATTTCGAAAAAATGTCGTATCTTTGCATCACTTTATTAAGAATATTATTCGTCTAACCCAAAAGCCTAACACCTGATGGAGAAGAGAATAGGAACAGTGACCCTTCTGATTTCCGACCGCGCCAAAGCCGCCGAAGTGAACGCCGTCGTTTCAACTTTTTCCGACATTATCCTATGCCGTCAAGGCCTGCCATTTCATGACAGGGACATTGCGGTGATTTCTCTTATCGTGGAAGGTACCCCAGACCGCATCAATGCCCTCACAGGCCGTCTGGGGCGTGTGCAGGGTGTGGAATCTAAAGCTGTGCTGACAAAAATATAATCCTATAGAACCTATATGAGACATCAGAATTTTATAGACCGCGACAAGCTGTATGGCTTGCTCGATAACAACGTTCCGACCGAGTCGGAGCTGAACGATATCCTCAATAAGGCCCGCAAGCTGAAGGGTCTGAATTTGCACGATGTGGCCAAGTTGCTATGTGTAGAGAAGGAGGAAGACATCAGTAAAATCTTGGACGTGGCGCACTACTGCAAGGAGGAAATCTATGGCAAGCGCCTAGTGCTTTTTGCCCCCATCTATACGGGCAATGCCTGCGTGAACAATTGCGTCTACTGCGGTTTCCGCCGCGATAACAAGGAGTTGCGCCGCAAGGTGCTGACCATGGACGAGATTGAACAGGAAACGCTCCAGCTCCTGCGTATGGGGCACAAGCGCGCGCTTCTCATCTGTGGCGAGAGTCCCCGCAACAATGCCGACTATATGGTGGAAGCCATCCGCCGCACATACGCTACCCGCGACGAGAAGGGCAGTTCCATCCGTCGCATTAATGTGGAGCTGGCTCCGATGAGCGTGGAGGATTTTGCCAAGCTGCATGCCGAAAAAATTGGCACATACGTTTGTTTTCAGGAGACATACGACCCCGTCGAGTATGGCAAATTCCATCCTGCCGGAACCCCCAAGGGCGACTACCTTTACCGCCTCACCTGTATGGACCGTGCCCAAGAGGGCGGCATTAACGACGTAGGATTGGGTGTCCTCTTCGGGTTGACAGACTATCGTTTTGAAATACTTGCCATTATGGAGCATGCCCGCCACCTGGAGGAGGACTATGGCTGCGGCCCTCATACGGTGAGTTTCCCTCGTATTGAACCCGCCGAAGGAACCCCATTCAGCCTTCCCGAAAACTTGCCCCATCCCGTCTCGGACAAGGACTTTATGAAGATTGTGGCTATTATACGCATTGCTATGCCTTACACTGGCATCATCATCAGCACCCGCGAGCGTCCCGAAATGCGCGACGAGTTGGTCAAGTACGGTGCCAGCCAAATCAGCGCTGCCAGCGAGACGAACCCTGGCGGCTACGAAGAGGGTGAGCGCAGCATTGACGATTCGGACCACAAGAAGACCGGAGCGCAATTCTCTCTGGGCGACCACCGCTCGCTTGACGAGGTCATCAGCTCCATGATCGACGGCGGGTATATTCCTAGTTTCTGCACCGGATGCTACCGCAAAGGCCGTGTGGGAGCCGACTTTATGGATTTGGCCAAGCCAGGACTAATTAAGGAGTTCTGCAAACCCAACGCCATGTTCACTTTCCGCGAATATCTAGAAGACTATGCCAGCCCCGAAACCAAAGCCAAGGGCATAGCACTGCTCAAGCAGTTGACGGAGACTTTCAGCAAGGAAGAACTGAAAAAACGTGTTGAAGGCAACCTTTGCAAAATCGGCGAAGGCGAACGCGACCTCTATTTCTAACTTCCTATTGTGTACATAAAAAGAACCTCCCGCAAGGCAAAACGTACTGCGGGAGGTTCCTTTTTATCATTTATGCTTCTTCCGATAGTCGAAATAAAGCATACCGATGGTCCATAATCCGGCACATAGCAGTGCCCACATAGGTCCGCTCATAGACTGAAGAGTAATTCTTTATGGCTATTCCAGTCAATCATCAATTGGCGGAAGGCGGCATAGTCCTTTTTCGTAATGAGGGCTTTGCGCAACTGCAGCTGTCGCGTGACCAGCAGGCGCTTGCCTTTCTGCTTAATTTTGATGTTGATGCTACCGAGGTCGTACTTCGAATACTCGATATTCACTTCGCCGCCAATTAGTTTGGCGTTCTTAGGAAGATCCATAGTGTAGTGGTAAAACTCGCTTGTGATTGCAGCTTGCACATCGCTTGAGCGGCTGGGGTTGAGGTAGGCAGGGTTGATGTTAAGGGAACTTTTTTCGGTGGGCAAAGTGATGCGAACATAACCCTCGGTGAGGGTGTCGGGCTTCCATTCCAGCTGGCGCTCTACATAGACAGGTGCAGAAGCCACAGCAGCGGCATCGGCCTTGGCCTGTTCGGTCATGAGCTCACCTTTCTGTGTGGCCGAAAGGCGATAAGCAGAGCCCTCGATGGCAACTTCCACTTCCAACGGCCTGTCGCCGAAGACATTCAGGCTGTTATCGACAATGGTAGCCTTGAATCCGGCTTCGTTCAGCAGGGCGGCCAGTAGTCCGGTCTTATCCAATGCGGTCCCACAGTTGCTCAGGAATACTTCTGCAGCAGGGGTCATAGCGTAGTTGACATGCGACAGGTCCACATTGTTCAGTTTTACATTGTCCACCACCCAGTCGCGTATGGCTGCAACATACTCTTTGGAATCGTTTTTCTTCAGGTTTTGAAGCAGCGTTGTGGCCTGGTCAAGGCCTTTCTCGGAAGTGAATGTGGGCTTTTCTCCCAGCTGGAACTCCACGTCGTAGTCTTTCTTCACAGGCATATAAGGGTCGTTCACCGTCTGGGTGATATTGGTCTCTACTTGGGTATGGCCGTCGGCATAGCGTACTTCGTAGCGCAGCACGGGGCAGTCCTGTTTAAAGTTGAAACGCTCCACATAGAGGCTACTATTGCGATGGATAGTGTAGTCGAGCACGATAATGCAGTTATATTCCAACGCAGTGTGGACAATGGCCATCTCGCGTATGCCGTTCAGGCGGCCGCAGTCGGCACATTCTCCTGGTAACTGCAGAACGAAGGCGTTTTCGGGAGTCTCCACCTTGGTTCCATCGGCCATAACGGTGTAGCATTCGTTAATTGTAAGCGTCTCAAATTGTGGATTATATGTAATGAAAGTCTCGCCTTTATCGGCGTAGGCCGTAATGGCGCGGTTACGTAGGAGTTTTATTTCCTTGCGGAAGTTTATGTCCATCGAGCCGTCGCTGTTAGTCTTATAACTGCGACGAATCAGTTTATATTCGGCATCGGGCTGTTTCTGTGCCATTGCTGCCACACCCATCAGCACCGCCATTGTTATCAGGATTATTCTTTTCATATTGATTTTTCTTAATAAAAAGCCTACAAAATGTTATTTAGTCAAAATCACAGGTGTAGTGGCCAGTTTTTTCTGGTTGGCCACACTTTGGCGGAAACTAGGCCAGTCGGCGGCATCGTAGACGCGCTTATTTAGCACCGTGCTTTCAGCAAAAGTGAGCGTGTTGCCCTCCATCCAGTATTGGCACCCAAAGCTGGCAGCCACGTCGGAAACCCCGTGCACCATGGGGAAGTGCAGCTGCTTGTATTCGGCGGGCAGCGTGACGGTCTCTTTAATCTCCACCAGGCGCGAACAGGCGTCGGCGAAGGGCTGGGTGCGCTCCATCTTGCTAACGTCGAAACCCAGGTGGCTCATGGCACGGCTGTAGAAATTGCGGGCGCTGAGCGGAATGAAGGCCAAAGTATTCTTGTCAACTGTGGCGTAGCCAGGGATAGAGAAGTTATAGGTAATCTTCACGGGCTGTTCAAGATAGCGGTCGTTATCTGTATGAGTGATTTTAGTAATGATGGCACCTGGGGCAACCTTCAGCAATTCCATTTCCATATTGCGCATCCATTCGGCTGTGCGGGCATTGAACACGCCTCTCACGGCGCGGTCGCTCTGTCCCTCTGCGGTGATAGTGATAGTGCCGCTGAGTGTGCCGTTCTGGTCAATACTGGTGTTGGCATTGATTCTGACGTAGTGGTTGGCAGGGGAGGAGAGGGGGGTATACATCAGGTCGGCACCTTCGGGGAGGCCCATCAGGTAACCCTGCTGCTGTTCGGCGCTGCTCCACAGCTCACGAGTGTTGGGCACCCAGGTGGGGTCAAGCATCTCGTAGCGGCCGTCGCGGTGCTGCACGGCGCAGACGCTGTGGTTGAACTGGTCGGCCGGGATACGGTCGATGCGTTCGTGAGCCATGGTCATAGCGGCGTATGCCTTAAAGCCTGCGGCCCGGAGCATACTCACCAACATTCCGGCTTTGTCCTTACAAACACCGCAGCGGTCGGTGAAGTTCATCTTGGCGTTGTGCAGGGTGTAACCTTCGCCCTCGCCCATGCTGATGCCGGCATAGCGTATGTTATCTGCCACCCAGTGGGTAAGTATGCTGATGCTGTCCTGTTCCGTCTTGGCATTGGCCACCAGTTCGTTCACCTTGGCCTGCACCTCCGGGGTGGGCACAAAACTGCCGTAGTCCTCGTTCACGCCGTAAAACCACATTGATTTTGCCTGCCAATTGGGGCTTGTGCTTAGCAACAGCTTGCACTGCATGTCATTATCGGCAAGAGCGCGGGGTTCGTGCTTCAGCGGTGTGATGTTATTTTTAGTAAAGGTGTAGACAGTGCGGTCGCCGTCAACGGTGGTGTCAATCTTCACAGGATTTGCGTCGTTGCAGTTGTAGAGCTCGAAACGGAGATTTTTTTCCGTTAGAACGCTCACACGGTACACCTTTTGATTGACGGGCTGAGTGCTCCAGAAGGGAACGATGTCGTAGAAATGTCCACGCATGGGGGGAATGTACTTGTCGTCTTCTCCGTCGGCAAGAAGCGCGTAGGTGAAGCCTTTCTTATAGGTGACAAACTCTACCTCGTCGCCGGGGTCTAAATGTCCAATTTCCACCATCTTCTGGCTGGCTCCCCAATATATCATACGGGCAGGGGCCACATAATCGTAAACACGCAACAGCACGTCTACGGTCTGGCCGTTAGGGTGATGGACCAGCACCTGCAAGAATTCCACGTAGGCCGAAAGCGGGTCATAATCAACTTTCAGGGTCGACAGTTGGCTGCATCCGGCCAGGTCGTTCGCGCGTATGCGCTGGTGGTTTGTAACATGGCTCAGTCCCGACTCTTCCATCACCACGTTGGTGCTGTCGAACAGGACGGTCTTGTGCTGTGCGGCGACCGGCCATGCCATCGCCACAAGCAGTACAGTAGTTAGTAAAGTCTTGTACTTCATAAATATAATATTGTTTATCATTCTCACTATTATAACCTAATCAAAGGTTCTTCAGTACGGCCGCCGTCATGCGGTCCCAGCTGTATTTCTTTTTCTCTTCGCGTACTCCCTCAATGAAATCGACCTCCTTCCCCTCACGATAAAATCTCAGTAGCGCGTCGGCAATGCTTTGGGCGTTAGGCTCTACCACATAGCCAATCTTTCCGTCGGGCACTATCTCCGGCAGACCGCCGACGTTGGTCACCAGCATAGGCTTCTCAAAATGGAAGGCCACCTGTGTCACTCCGCTCTGCGTGGCTGTCTTGTAGGGCTGTGCCACTATGTCGCATGCGCTGAAATAGAGGTTTACCTTATCGTCAGGGATATAGTCGTTGTGCATTACCACTATATCGCTTATGTCTAGCGAGTTAATACGGTCTATATAAGGCTTTGGGTCGCCATAGAATTCGCCTGCAACCAACAGTTTCACCCCCATATCCTGCAGCTCCAAGTCGCCGAAAGCGTCTATCAGCAGGTCCAGCCCCTTATAGTCGCGGATGAAGCCAAAGAAGAGCACATACTTCCCGTCGGTCTTGAGCCCCAGTGCTTCGCGCGCTGTCGCCTTGTCCAGCAGGGTGCCGTAGTGATCGTAGATAGGGTGTGGCGCCCAATATTTTGGCTTATTCTGGTGGTCGAACTTCTCAATGTCCCCTATCACAGCCTCCGACAGGGTGGTGAAGCCGTCCATGGCCTTGACAAAATAGCCTGGGAACAATTTGTCCAACACATTGGGTTCATGAGGTATCATATTGTGTATAAGACCAATGCAGCGTGTCTTACTGCGCTTTTTCACCTCTCGTGCAATAGTGCCGAAGCAAGGAGCCATAAACGACATCCAGTAGGCAAACACCACAACGTCGGGCTCCTTTTTCCTTATCTCCTTGCCCACACTTACCCAGTTGCAGGGATTGCAAGAGTTGATTCGGCGTGTGATGCTCAAGCCGGCGGGGGCGGGGTCGTCGGTGAACTGGGTCTTGCCAGGAAAGAGGAAACCGGGATACTGAAGAGTGAAGGTGTACATCTCCACCTCATGCCCTTCTTTCTGAAATTGTCCGGCCAGCCTCTCGTTGAAGGCCGCCAAACCGCCGCGATAGGGATATGCTGTTCCTACGATAATTATCTTCATATCAGTTGACTTTGTTCGTTTTAAGCTTCGGATAATACTTTTGGCACACTTTTTGCACGTATCACATTACCCTTTTCATAATACAAATTGCAAAGATACAAAAAATATTAAACATACAATAATTTTATCACCAAATAGTTTTTATAATTGGTTAAAAAAAATGTAGTGACGGCTTCCGCCTCACTCATAGTACAGAATTAAAAAAAGACAATATGAAAAAAGTAATCATCGCACTTTCGTTCCTCTTCAGCATTGCGGCAATCATCATAGGCATCATGCCTGCCCGTGCACAAGAAACTCCTAATCAACAACCTGTCAGCTATGTACATGGCAACCTCGTCGCCACCGATTTCAGCCAGGTGGCCGCCCAAACCATCGACGGCGTGGTGCACATCCGCACCGTCCAAACCCGTCTCACCCCCCTCTATCAGTCCTTCTTCGGCTTCATCATCAACCAAGGCATGCAGCGCAAAGAGTACAGCGCCTACGGCTCCGGTGTCATCATCTCGTCCGACGGCTACATCGTCACCAACAACCACGTAGTGCAGGATGCCGAGCGCATCAGCGTCACCCTCAACGACAAGCGCATCCTCGAAGCCAAACTCATCGGCACCGACCCTGCCACCGACCTTGCCTTGATCAAAATCGATGCCCACGACCTCAAAGCGCTGCAGTTTGGCGACTCCGACAGCGCCCGTGTCGGACAGCCCGTTTTGGCCATCGGCAACCCCTTCAATCTCACCTCAACCGTCACTGCAGGTATCATCTCTGCCAAGGCTCGCAATGTGGGTATTATAGACAATAACCACGGCATGGAAAGCCCCATCGAATCCTTCATCCAGACCGATGCCGCCGTCAACCCCGGCAACTCGGGCGGCGCCCTGGTGGATGCCAACGCCCGCCTCATTGGCATCGTCACTGCCATCGCCTCGGCTGACGGCTACTACACAGGCTACAGCTTTGCCATCCCTGCCAATCTGGCACAGAAAGTCACGGGCGACCTCAAGCGCTACGGCACCGTCCAGCGCGCCTATCTGGGCGTGAACATTTATGAAATGACCGACCAGATGGCCAAGCAGATAGGCATCAACGAGGTCAAAGGTGTGCTCATTGGCCGTGTGGTGCCCGGTGCTGCCGCCGCTAAGGCCGGACTCAAGGACGGCGACCTGCTCCTCTCCGTCTCTGGCGTGGAGGTCAACAGCTTTGCCGAGATGATGCAGGAGTTGGGCCGCTTCGCTCCCGGCGACCATGTCAGCGTCACCTACTACCGCAACGGCAAAACCCACTCCGCCACCGTCACCCTCCAAAACTCCCAAGGCACCACCGACCTCATCAAGCGGTAACTTCATAACCGCCTAACGCATTAACATACATAGGAGTGTGTCATCACTGTGGCATACTCCTTTTTTTTGTGTCACGTGTCAGTTTTCGGTATGTCCCGTCGCAGAGGATGAAAAAGAAATCCAGAATGCTTCCAGTAGTTCTTTGATTGTTCCTCTATTGCTCGTGTATAGTTCGTCTATTGGGCAACGAAGAACAATGCTACATGTACTGAAGAATCGCAGGATTTCAGGCGTGTCTATTCTGTAGTATTGGGATTGTTTGATTTAAATTTCGGTTAATCAACAATTTGTTGTGCGTTACTTAAAGTAATCTATGGCTAGTATTGTCTTTTTTAATAAAAAGGAAAAATGCCTTTTTGACTACTGGGTTTTTGTGAAGATGAAGGCGGAAAATGGTAGAAATAAGGGAACTACTGCCTGAGAAAGGGCAGTAGGCCTCGATGGGTGGCGATGTGGCTAGGTAGGGCTAGCGGGCAGGCTGCTGCTGGCTGAGGCAGTGGAAGCTGCCAAGTCCCCAGACAATGTCGGTGGAGTCGATGCCAATGATTTCGCGGTCGGGGAAGCAGGCTTCGAGGATGTAGGCGGCTTCGTTGTCGGTGAGGCAGCGATAAGTGGGGAAGATGACCTTGTTGTTGGCTATGTAGAAGTTGGCATAGCTGGCGGGAAGCCGCTGGTTGTCGTAGAAAACCATGTCGGGCATGGGCAGTTCGACAATGGTGGGCTGTTTGCCGTTGGCCAGACGGCAGCGGTTGAGGGTGTTGAGGTTGTTCTTGAGGATTTCGTAGTTCTCGTCCCAGCAGTCGTCTTCGACGGAGGTGATGATGGTGTCCTCGGAGATGAAACGGCTGAGGTCGTCGACATGGCCGTCGGTGTCGTCGCCCATAATTCCATCGCCCAGCCAAATGATGTTTTCTACTCCGTAATATCCTCTTAAGTAGTCTTCTATCTGACTTTGGTTCAAGTGGGGGTTTCGGTTAGGATTGAGGAGGCAGGAGGTGGTGGTGAGCAGGTCGCCGACGCCGTTGACGTCGATGCTGCCGCCCTCCATGACAATGCCGGGCTGGAAGAGTTGCAGGTCGGAGTCTGTCTGGGAGAGGTAGTTGAAGATATGGAGGGGTATTTGGGTGTCGAGCTCGTAGGGGTATTTGCCGCCCCAAGCGTTGTGGTTCCAGTTGACAATGGCGTGTTTGGAGGGGTCCTTGTGGTTGAGCAGGAAGGCGGGGCCGTGGTCGCGACACCAGGCATCGTTGGTGGGGAATTGGTGGAAGAAGATGTTTTCCATGTTGGTGTCCCGGAGGCGGAGGGCGTTGGCCACGTGGTCTTCCATGCGCTGGTCGTTGACGTTGATATGCACTTGTTCGTCCTCGGCCAGGACTTTAATGAATAGGTGGTAGGAGGGAAAGATGGTCTCTATCTTGCCGGGCCAGGAGGCTTCGTTGTGGGGGTAGCTGAGCCAGGTGGCTTTGTGTTTGGCCCATTCTGCGGGCATGTAGTATGATTGTTCTTTTGGGGTCATTCGTTGATTGATTAATGGCTGTTGGTTAACAGGTTAATGGTTACTGATTGCAGTCTTGGTCGAGGTAGCGTTTGAGGATGGGGGCGTAGGAGTCGATGCGGCGGTCGCGGTAGTAGGGCCAGTGGCGGCGGTAGTGGTCGCTTTGGTCGAGGTCGAGTTCTTCGATGTGGAGGGCTTCTTCTTTGTGGGGGGCCTGATAAAGGACGCGGCCGAAGGCGTTGGTGATGAAGCTGCCGCCCCAGAACTGCATGCCACCTTCGAGGCCGGTGCGGTTGACACTGACGACGGGTACGCCGTTGGCCACGGCATGGCTTCGCTGGATGGTCTGCCAGGCTTCGTACTGCTCGCGGTTGTCTTCCTCGCTCTGGCGCACGTCCCAGCCGATGGCGGTGGGGAAGAAGAGGAGTTGGGCGCCCATGAGGCTGGTGATGCGGGCTGCCTCGGGATACCATTGGTCCCAGCAGATGAGTACGCCCAGGGTGGCAAAGCGGGTGTGGAAGACTTTATAGCCAAGGTCGCCGGGCGTGAAATAGAATTTCTCGTAGTAGCCGGGGTCGTCGGGGATATGCATCTTGCGATATTTGCCCAGGTAGGTGCCGTCGGCGTCGATGACGGCGGTGGTATTGTGATATAGGCCCTCGGCACGTTTCTCGAAAAGAGAGCAGACGAGCACTACGCCCAGTTCTTTGGCCAGGGCCATGAAATGCTGGCAGGTGGGGCCGTCGGGGATGGGCTCGGCCAGACGGAAGTTTTCGTAACGTTCCTCGTCGCAGAAATAGAGTGAGGCGAAGAGTTCTTGGAGGCAGATGATTTGGGCTCCGTCGGCGGCGAGCTGCCGCACCTTGTCGGAGTAGCGCTGTATGTTCTGCTGCTTGTCGGCCACATTGGCCAGTTGGGCAATTCCTACCTTGACTTTCATGTAGATAGCATTTTAGGTGGTTGAAAATGATTTTGCAAAGATACAAAAAGTTTTTGGATGGGCGGATTTTTATGATCCGAGGTCTTGATTTCTGAATTCTGAAAGGGGCTGTGGCCTTCGACTATTTAGGCGTAGCAGAGCAGGAGGACGTCCTTTCGGGTCTGAAGAATGGAGTCGAGGAAGGCCATGTTCTTCTGGGCGACCATCACACAGCCTTTGCTGCGTCCGCTGGGAAGGGGGAAAATGGGCTTTTGGGGCACCGACTTGTAGCCGTGGAGCACGATATTGCGCTTGCGGTTATTGTTGTTGGAGGCATCGAGGCCGTCGAGGCGGTAACTGATGCCATATTGTCCCTGATACCGTTCGGCAATGCGGCTATGGCCGAGGGAGCTGAGCCACGATTCTTCCTCGTTGCTGAAACGGGCGGTGTCTTTGCGGCTGCCCTGTGGGGCGAGGCCACGGCCCTTGCCGTGAGCCACGGGGCACTCGAAAAGTTTGTGCTGTTTGGTAAAGTCCCACACCCACAGACGGTTGCACCCAGAGGGAAGGGAATAGTCTACCAGAAGGCAGATTTCTCTATTCATGTCGTGCTCGACAACATAGTTCCAGGCGGCGTCTATTTGTGCCTGGCTGGGGTCGGTGGCTTTCTTGCCACGTAAGAAAATGTGGGATAGGATGATAAGTAGGGCAGTCAGCATGATGATACCAATTGTTTTCTTCATTTGCGTAATAAACGGCAAAAAGTTTTTTTTATTTTATATGGTGTAAAAAATGAATGAAAGTATGCGCTTGTTGTTATGATGTTTGAAAAAAAATTTTGCAGATTGATTTATTTTTGTTATTTTTGCATTAATGATAATGACAAATAAATATAATATAGCCTATGAAAATTAAGCGCTTATCATTTTTGCTGATTCAGCTTTCACTCCCGATTTTACTATTTACGGGATGTTTGAAAGAGGGCGACGACACACTCGTTCTGCCCACCCCTGACGGAAAGATACCGTATTCCGTCATACCTGAGGATCTGCAGGATTCACTTCGCGACAACGGTTTCGAAATTCACGAGGGTATTAATCCACCCTCGATTGTTGGAAGATACCTCATCTCGCCGATGGAACTCCAGTATGCCTCGGACGAATACCAAAACACCTTCTACGACCTCATTATGACTTTTGCTGGCCAGTATCGTCGCGGCCCGATTAGTTATAGTGAATCACAGGTCGACACTGTGCTGGGTAAGTCGTCAATGGCCAATGTTATTGGCGAGGGCGACAACTTCACTATGTACTGCTACCAGACCATCGCTAAAACGAACCAGAACGGCGATACGCTTTCCACTTGTAAGACCGCAACAGTGGTTTCGGGCGTCATCTCTCCCGAAGGAATCAAGGACTGCCAGTATACCAACATTATCCTTGACAAATGGGCAGTGAATGAGTATTATGCTTCGCAGTTCCCCCCAGTTGAGACTTTCCGTATTTGGAACGATGGCAACCTGATGGCCTCACGGATTAGAAACACAAAGTCCATGAATCAATAAGGAGAAAGAATTATGAAACAGAAAGTTTTTCCGATTATTGCAATGGTGCTGGCAGGCAGTTTTGCCATGGCCCAGACCCCTCAGGACAGCGTGGCTTCTGTGAAAGACAGTGCCGCTAATACTGCCGTCGTAGCCGACGAGGATTATGAGGTGGTGTTTCCCCGCAATCTGCTCGGTGTGCGTGGTGGTGTGAACCTCTCCGACATGATTTATTCCTACCAAGGTATCGACCGGTATGACCACCATACCATGTTGCAGGGTGTGGCGGGTCTGTTCGGCCACTTCCAGTTGGGGCAGAGTAATTTTGCCCTGCGGCCGGAAGTGTCGTATGTAGGCCGTGCCGACTCTCTCGACTGGCTGGACGTAAGGTATAGCCTTAAGGCCCGCTATTTGGATTTAAGACTTCCCCTTACTTATAATATCCGTTTCAAGAACAGCCATTTCTCGCCTTATCTGATGGTGGCCCCGCAGGTGAATCTTGCCTTCGGTGGCTCGGTTTACTATAATGACGAGGTTGACTATCCCGAAGGTGCCACAGCCCCTATCACCAAGGCCGACATCAATGGGACGGACTTTAGCGTGATGGCCGGCATTGGTTTTGATTACCTCATTGCCACTAAGGGTGTTCCTGTGCTCCTCTCACTTGAGGCAGGGTACAATTGGGGTTTGACCAATACTTTTGCTCAGCGTGAAATACTGAATAACCCGAATGTCACCGAGAGCAACCGTTCCGTTATAGGCAACCCCTTCTTTGGAGCCCAGCTGTGGCAGGAAACCCGCCACAACCGCGGCTTGGAGATTGCCTTGCGCGTGGCAGTGCCTATCGATAACAGCTGGAAGGTGGCGCCTAAGAAACCCCTGCAGCAGACGATTGACACTGTTTACGTAGTGGTGGGCGACACCAATGCTCCTAAGGTTGACACCGTTTTTGTCAACAATACCCCCGACACGGTGTTTGTAGACAAGCCGGCTAAGCCTGTTGTTGGCACTGAGACAGAGTATGTGCGTAAGGACTGCTACTCTTTCTCTGAGATGTATGCCTTCCTGACTTTGGGCATCGACATCAGTGACAAGCGCATGTGCCTCTTCAATATCAACTTCGACTTTGACAGCTATCGTCTGCGTCCTGAATCCAAGTCGCCGCTTGATGATGTGGCTATGATGATGAGGTCGTTCCCCGAGATGCGCATTAAGATTATCGGCCATACCGACAGCAAGGGCAGCGATGAATATAATGACAAACTCTCGCTCAACCGCTCCAAAGAGGTGGCCAGATACCTCAATAGCAAGGGCGTGGCAATGGATCGTATGGAGACCGAAGGCTTCGGTGAGAAATACCCAATTGACACCAACGAGACAGACGAAGGCCGTTTCAATAACCGCCGAGTTGAAATCGAAGTCTTGAACGTTGGCATGCACCTTACCGACCCAAAGACCTCCCTTGAAAAGTGAATTTATTGAAACAATAATAATAGTATTCAACATGGACAAGTCATTTTTAACAAAGGCTTCAGCAATGGTGCTGGTAGTGTTGTTGGGATGTGGCTGCCTTCATGCGCAGCAGGCCATCACTTTTTGTGGTGGCGATGTGGCCACACAGCAGGGCAGCCTTAGCTTCAGTGGCGGCGAGGTGGCGGTGCAGACCTCTATAGCACCTGCCATCACAGTGGTCAACATCACCGAGTCTTTTACCGAGGGTGTCCAACAGCCTTTCACCGAGCGTGACGGCGAGACATATAACGGAATAGAGACCCTCACGGTAGAAATCTCGTTATATCCTAACCCCACCACCACGCATGTGGTTCTGGAGTGCAGCGAGCCTGAGAGACTCAACTACACTTTGTTCAACACTAACGGGCAGGCCCTGCTACATGGAGTCTACACCGAAGGTCAGGAGCAAATAGACATGCAGCCCTATGCTGCCGGCAACTATATGCTGCAAGTTGCCACACCAGACAAAACTAAAATGAACATTTACAAAATTATTAAAGCAAAATAGTCATGAAGAAAATTCTTAGTACTTTAGTTGCCATCATAGCCTTCAGCTTCACTGTGTTTGCGCAGGTGCCACAGGGCTTCAATTATCAGGCCGTCGTCCGCAACACCGCCGGACAGCTTATGAGCAATCGCACTATCACGGTGCGCATTAGCATTCTCCGCGGTTCAGAGACGGGTTCAGTTGTCTATCAACAGCAGGGTCATGTCAACACCAACGCCAATGGTCTCTTCACCCTTATTGTGGGCGAAAATTCAACTGATTTTGCTAACATTGACTGGGCGAACGGTCCCTACTATATCCATAGTGAACTCGACCCTCAAGGTGGTAGCAATTTCACACTTTCAACCACTCAGAAAATCTTAGCGGTTCCTTATGCCCACTATGCCGACGTGGCCCGTCGCATCGACGGCAGTTTTGTTTATGACGAGCAGGACCCCCGTTTCAGAGAGTGGAATTACAATTATGATAGCTTGCAAGGTGCCCCCACCCGTCTGAGCCAGTTTATCAACGATTTGGACTTCCCTTATGAGCCCCGTATCAGCGGTGATACGCTATTCCTTGGCGGTGACACTTACGTCATTCTGCCCCATCTTGGCGGCACTGGCAACCTGACGATTCATGGCGACACTCTTTTCCTGGGTGACCAGTTCGTCATCCTGCCTGGTGGCTCTGACCCACTCCTCAGACTGAGCGGTGACACACTTTATATGGGAGACCAATATGTTGTTCTTCCCGACCCCACAATCACTATCAGCGGCGACACTATCTTTATGGGCGACCAGTATGTGGTTCTTCCCAATTTGGAACTCCATGGCGACACATTATTTATGGGTGACCAATATGTTATCCTGCCTAACAATGTCCCTGTTTTCAGAATCAGTGGCGACACTATTTTCATGGGCGACCAGTATGTGGTTCTTCCCGACAATGCTGTTTCTATCAATGGCGACACCCTCTTTGTCGGCGACCAGTATGTGGTGCTTCCTACCTACATTCCTTCATTGAGCGAAGTGCTTTCTGTCAACAGCAATGCTTATAGTCAGATTCACAATCTTTTCACTCCTACTTCGGCTTACGACGCTGTAAACAAATTGTATGTCGACTCTCTCATCGCATTAGTGAATGCCCGTATTGATAGTTTGGATCAAGCTCTGAACGAACGCATCGACAGCATGGGCAATCTCTATCAGAACTACATGGACAGCATGAGCCAGCAGATTTACAATCTCGAACACCCCATTATCAAGGGTGCCCTCCCCGGCATCTTCAGCGTGAGCGCCAACACCCGCGTCAACTTCTCACAGGGCAACCTGCAGTATCGTCCCCGTATCAAGACCTGGCGTTTTGCTGAGCATCAGTACGACATTGCCGGTAGCGATAACAATAACGTTTTCATGCAGAGCTATTGCACCTCTTGGATTGACCTCTTTGGCTATGGTACCAGCAGCTGGGACGGCGGCGCAGGCCGTTATATGCCCTATGAGACCACTACTAACAATACCGAGTATACCGAAGCCACTGACGGTAACGACCTGACTGATTTCTATGCCAACGCCGACTGGGGCTACTACAACCCCATCATCAACGGTGGCAACCAGATGGCTACATGGCGTACCCTCACCTATAGCGAGTGGACTTACCTGCTTACTCAGCGTCCCAATGCTTCCCAACTTAAGGGCTTGGCCACAGTCGTTAGCACTCCTGGTTTTATCATCCTTCCCGACGATTGGCAGCTGCCTGCCGGTCAGAACTTTGTCAGCACCGACAGTAGCTATACCACCAATGTCTACAACGCAGCCAACTGGGCTATTATGGAAGCCGCCGGCGCCGTATTCCTGCCTGCTGCCGGTATGCGTGTAAGCAGCAGTACCTCTAACATAGGCACTATAGGTAATTACTGGTCCGCCAGTCACGTTAATGGTACTACTGGCTACTCATTCCACATTGGTGCCAACGCCTGCGGGATGCAGAACACTATGACCTACTCCACCGGTTGCTCTGTCCGTGTGGTACACGAATACTAATACATTTTTATTAATGGAATGAACAGCCCTTCAGCAATGAGGGGCTGTTTTTTTATCAAGATTGGCGAACACGAAGAAAATGGCATCACTTTCGAGGAAATATACTACCCACACTTTTGCTGTATGTATTGGACAGTGTATTATGCGAACAGCAAACCTCAGGAGGAAACGTTTTCCGTCTTACATTTCATTATAATTAATAAAAATTTTTTTGTATTTTTGTATTAAAATAAGATTAATGTTATAAAAATATCCACATGAAAAAGAGATTATTAACCTTTTCCATACTTTCAATTATTTCATTTGCTTTGGCTGCACAGAACCCAATTTACGATTTTGAGCCTGTCAATGCCAACGGGCAAATGGTTGACCTGAGCAAGTACTATGGCAAAGTGATTATGATAGTGAATTCTGCCACCGAATGTGGCTTTACGCCTCAATATGAGAAACTCGAAGCAATGTACAAACGCTATCATGCCATGGGATTTGAGATACTCGACTTCCCCTGCAACCAGTTTGGCGGTCAAGCACCAGGCTCCGACGATGAGATAGCCGAATTCTGCCATACTCATTATGGCACCACCTTTACCCAAATGCGCAAGTGCGATGTTAATGGCGAGGATGCGCTTCCCCTTTTTGAATACCTCAAACAGGAGATTTGTTTCCAAGGATTTGATCCAGAACACAAGCTTACACCTCTTTTTGAAGGGTACTATAACAATATGGATTCCAAATGGAAAAACAATTGCGACATCAAGTGGAACTTTACTAAATTTCTCATTGACCGTTCGGGCAATGTGGTGGCTCGTTTCGAGCCAACTCACGACATGGACTCGGTGGAAGCCGAAGTGGTACGTGTTCTCTATGCAAAACCCGATAGCACACTCCAGCGCCCCAAGGTGGGGCTTGTCTTTGGCGGCGGCGGGGCCAAAGGGGCAGCCCACATCGGCGTACTTAAGTATCTAGACGAAATAGGTATACCTGTGGACTATGTCACTGGTACTAGTATGGGCTCCATTATTGGCGGTCTTTATTCTCTGGGCTACACACCGACAGAAATGCAGGAAATGATTTCCAATCTTAACTGGAACACTTATATCTTGGATAACCAAGGCCGCCGTACTCTTTCTTCCAGCGACCGTGCCATACGCGACCAACTCCTTCTACAAATATCTTTCGACACCAAAAACACCCTTCAACGGAAACATAAAATGCAGCTGAATAACAAGAAGATAGATGAAGACGAGGCCTTCATTCAGGCTCTGCCCAGTTCCATTGTGGGCGGCTTCAGTTTGGTCAACCTCTTCAACAGTCTTTCAGTTGGGTACAATGACAGCATAGATTTCAATCAATTGCCCATACCTTTTGCCTGTGTGGCCACCAATGTGGCCGATGGTAGCAAGGAGGTGCTGCGCAACGGCCGTTTTCCTGAAGCCATTCGCGCCAGCATGGCCATCCCAGGCTTCTTCTCGGCCGTAAAAATCAACAAAAAGCTGTTTGTCGATGGCGGTCTGGTTGATAACTTTCCTGTGGATGTGTGCCAGGACATGGGGGCCGATATCATCATCGGCACCGAAGTGGCCGCCAAACCACTGGAAGACATCAGTAGCCTGCAAACTCTTCCACAGCTGCTCGCCCAGCTCAAGAGCATCGCCACGCAGAACCATGCCCCACAGAACCGCAAAGAGTGCGACCTCTATATCAACCCCTCTATGGACGGATTCAACATGATGAGTTTCAACAAAGAGGCTATTGATTCCTTGGTTGCCATCGGCTACAGCGAGGCCAAAAAGCACGAAACTGAATTCCTAGCCCTGAAAGCTCAGTTGGAACTCTATGGTCCCTGTCAAAAGCAGCTCAGGAACAAGAAGGCCACTACCATCCGTGGACGTGAATTCCGCATCGGAAAGATGGTCTTCAACAATGCCGAGCATCAGGAGTCATGGCTTTGCCGCAAAGGCAAACTCTCTACCGACAGCATTATCACGGGCGAGAAACTGGAAAAAGCCATCGGCATCTTCTACGGCACGCGCTGTTATCAAAACATAACCTACAGCATCCACCCCTCGGAGATCACACATCCAGGCGACACGATCCCCACCTATGACATTCATTTCCACTTCACCCCCTCGTCGCCTCACTCCATTGGGCTGGGTTTCCGGTATGACTCATTTGAAAAGGCTGCACTCAAGCTTCATCTGGGTTTTAACGAGAATAGGTTGGAAGGGTTCAAGGCCGACTTTACTGCACGCTTGGGTACTAACACGCAATACACAGCAGGCGCGCGCTACGGCATACGCTCCTTCGGCAACCTCAATATTGAATATCAGTTCAACTCCAATCAATTGGAAATGCTCAGAGAATATGACTCCACATTCTTTTCTTTCCAATCTCATTCGGTTGACTTCTTTTTCTCGCAATTTCACCTGCGCCATTCCGACTGGCGTATTGGTATCAGTGGCGACTACTACCGCATACCCAAATTATACTATTGTCATTTCGAATCATTTTCCCTTTCTAATTCAACCAGATACTTTACTGCCAAAGCTTATGTTCGCTATCGGTTTGACAATCTCGACAACGGAATCGCGCCCAAACACGGCGTTACATTGGAAGTTCTGGGAGAATATCCTTTATACAGAGGCTCACGTGAAGGAGGCAAAGGATGGTCACGCCATGAAGGCGTTTATATTTTCACCAATATCAAATTCCGTTCTTATTTCACACCCAACGATGGATATTTCACCATCATTCCCCAATTCTATTCCAGATACATCCCTTATAAGGTCTACGAAGAATCAGGATTTCACGAGCATACGCTGGTGGGTGGTCTCATGCCCGGACGTTTCCTAGAAACACAACTGCCCTTCGTAGGAGAAAATACCACATACGACCTCATCACCAATGCAATGGTCTTCCGATTGGACCTCCGCTTCAACATTGTGGGCAAGAGTCACATCACCCTTATGACCAATGCTCTTCTGTGCGAGAAGACTCCCTATTCAATACACGCTAACATCTTGCCCAATGTCCTGCATGTAGGAGCTGCGCTGGCCTACACCTATAACAGCATTTTGGGTCCCATCTCGGTCGATGTCCACTGGTCCAGTCTCTCTAGAAGCATGGGCACCTATTTTAGTTTCGGTTTTGACTTCTAATACGGTTTAATCCTTGGCTGAAACCATGGCGCTAAAACATTATAAGACCAATGGGGTTTGGCCTGCCGCAATCGGTTTCATCACTCTGGCAGCCACCTATGGAGGTGCTATTGGTGCGGTGCTCACCGACCAGACCTCGGCCATGGCCATTGGCTGGACTTTTCTTTCACTAAAGGGGACAATGCTGCTTGCCACACTGCTGGGCATCATGAGACGGCCACAATTGGGCTGGAAACTCTTCAGAGGCCGCTACATTTTTGACCATAAACACCCACGGAGGGCGGCAGTGCAGGCATTCACCCGTTTCTGGTGGGAGCTGCCTCAGTTGTGGTTAGGCTATATGGTGTCACAATGGCGTAATATAATCGGACAAATGGACAGAGTAGAAACGATCGGAGGCGTCACCTTTGCCATTGCGGAAGGTCGCAACGACGGAGTGTACAAGGGTCTATCTCTTGGGTGTTACGTAAACATGTGGATTTCAGACAGCATAGAAGGTGAATTCGATACTTTTGTCCGCTACAGATCGTCACAGATGTTGATGCACGAATTTGGGCACACGTTGGACAGCATGAGGTTAGGGTGGGGGTATTTATTCATCGTGGGCATTCCTTCGCTGTTGAGCCAAATGGCTGAATCGTCATCGCATGGCAGACAGCATCAGCATAAAAAGTTATATGCCGAACGTTGGGCCAACAAGCATGCACAGCGTTATTTCGGCATTCAAATGCGGGATTTAGAAAAGGACCGCACTGAGAACCATTGAGAATACAAAAGTTTTTTTGTGTAAGTCATTATTATTTTGTATTTTTGTAAATTCAAAAATATTGATAAATATATAAATATTAATAATAACTATATGATTAGCAATAATTTTACCAAGAGACACAATGGTGTCTGCAAGGCTGCTGAAGAAGAAAAAATGCTGAAGGAAATCGGCGTTAGCTCCATCGACGAATTAATAGACAAGGCAGTTCCTGCCGCCATCCGTCTGAAAGAACCGATGCCAATTGCCGACGGTATCAATGAGTTTGAATTCCTCAACCGCTGCCGCGAGCTTGCCCACAAAAACAAGCTCTACAAAACCTACATCGGCATGGGTTACTACAATACCATTACTCCCAGTGTCATACAGCGTAACGTGTTTGAGAATGCTGGCTGGTATACCGCCTACACTCCTTACCAGACAGAAATCAGCCAGGGCCGCTTGGAAGCCCTGATGACCTATCAGACCATGGTGAGTGAAATGACCGGCATGCCCTTGAGCAACGCCAGTTTGCTCGATGAGGCCACTGCTGGTGGCGAGTGCATGCTGATGTTCTTTGCCCAGCGCAGCCGTCAAGCCCAGAAAGATGGCATCTGCAAAATCTTTGTCGACAACGGCCTTCTGCCTCAGACGCTTGATGTGATGCGCACCAATGCTGCACCTCGCAATATTGAGATCGTTACCGGCAATGTCGATGACTTCGATTTCGATGCAAAACAGTATTTTGCCGTCATGCTTCAGAACCCCAACCAATTTGGTGAGGTTCGGGATTATACCGACTTCGTAGCTAAGTGCCACGAGAACAAGATTTTCGTTGGTATGGCTACCGACCTCATGGCCTTGGCTATGGTGAAGACTCCCGGTGAGATGGGTGTCGACTGCTGCTTCGGCAACAACCAACGCTTCGGCCTGCCCATGGGCTTCGGCGGTCCCCATGCTGGCTTTTACGCCTTCACCGAGGATTTCAAACGTGCCTTCCCTGGCCGTATCATCGGCTGGAGCATCGATGCCAAGGGCAATCCCGCCCTGCGTATGGCTTTAGGTATGCGCGAACAGCACATCAAACGTGATAAAGCCACCTCTAACATCTGCACCGCCAGTGCTTTGCAGGCCATCATGAGCGGCTTCTACGCTGCTTGGCACGGCCCCGAAGGCATCTGCGAGATTGCCAACAATATCCACAAGATGGCTGCCAAACTGGCCAAAGAGGCTGCGAAATATGGCTACAAACAACACAACCGCGCATTCTTCGACACTTTGGCCCTGCAGTGCCCCTGCGCTACCGACGCTGTTCGCAAGGTTGCACTTGAGCATCATATCAACTTCCGTTATATTTGTGCCGAATGCATCGGCATCAGCATTGACGAGACTACCGCGAAGGCTGACCTTCAGGAAATCATCAATGTGCTGGCCGAGGCCGCAGGTAAGAAAGCCGAAGAGATCCAATGCTGCTGCAACTGCGCCGACGAGGATGCCACTCTGCCCGAAAGCCTCAAGCGCAAGACCGCTTATCTGAAACAGAAAGTGTTCAACACCTACCACAGCGAGACCGAGATGATGCGCTACATGAAGAAGCTGGAGGTGAAGGATCTCAGCCTCAACCGCGCTATGATTCCGCTGGGAAGCTGCACCATGAAACTGAACGCTGCTGCCGAAATGCTGCCGCTGAGCTGGGCCGAATTTGGTGCCATCCACCCCTTCGCTCCCGAGGACCAAACGCTGGGCTACACCGAAATGATCAACGAAATGGAAGACCTGCTGGCCATCGTGACTGGTTTTGCCGGTGTGTCTCTGCAACCCAATTCGGGTTCTGCCGGTGAGTACAGTGGACTGACCGTCATTCGCAACTATCACCTTGATCGTGGCGAAGGACACCGCAATATCTGCCTCATTCCTGCCAGCGCCCACGGCACCAACCCCGCTAGCGCAGCTAAGGCCGGCATGACTGTCGTTGTGGTAAACTGCAACGAACGTGGTGATGTCGATGTTGACGACCTCCGTGCCAAGGCCGAGCAATACAAAGACAACTTGGCCTGCCTCATGATTACCTATCCTTCCACCCATGGTGCTTTCGAAGAAGGCATTCTCGACATCATCAATATCATCCACCAGAATGGCGGTCTCGTCTATATGGACGGTGCCAACATGAACGGTCAGGTGGGCATCACCAGCCCTGGCCACATGGGTGCCGATGTATGCCATCTCAACCTCCACAAGACTTTCGCAGGTCCTCACGGTGGCGGTGGCTCTGGTGTAGGTCCCATTGCCGTCAGTGCCAAATTGCTCGACTTCTTGCCCTCGCACGGTCAGGTCAAAGTGGGCGGTGCCAAGGGTAATGCCATGGCTGCTGCTCCTTACGGCAACGCCATGCTCTTCCCCATCAGCTACGGCTATCTGCTAATGCTGGGAGGCAACGGTCTCACTGACGCTACCCGCCACGCCATCCTCAATGCCAACTATATGCGTGCCCGTTTGCAGAAGTACTATAAGATTCTTTACACCAACAAGAACGGTATGTGCGGCCACGAGTTTATCGTAGACTTCAACGAGTTCAGCCTCAAGGTAAAAGTCGGCGACATTGCCCGCCGTTTGGACGACTATGGCTTCCACGCTCCGACTGTGGCATTCCCCGTCCACAACACCCTCATGGTAGAGCCCACAGAGAGTGAGCCCCTGAGTGAACTAGACCGTTTCTGCGACGCACTGATAGCTATCCGCAAGGAAATCGACGACGTAATGACCGGTAAGTATACCGAGGACAACAACCCCATTGCCAACGCTCCCCACACCATGCAGGTGGTCTGCGCCGAAGAGTGGGAATACCCTTACAGTCGTAAGGAAGCTGCCTTCCCAATGGAGCATGAGGACAAGTACTGGCCTACAATTAGCAAGATTAACGACGCCGTTGGCGACCGTAACCTCATCGCCACCTGGCAAGAATAGTAAACAGTATTAACAACTAAAGCCGACACACACAAGCGTGTCGGCTTTTTTGTGTCAAAAAAAAGAGAACCGTCCAAGATTCTCTTTTTTTCATTAAGTATTGTAACGGATCACACTTCCTCGGCCACAGGAGGGAGGGCAGCAGCCAGTTGCGCGCTCATGTCGCCTTTCTCAATCGTGAACGATAGTTTCTCGGCGTTCTTGTCATCGGGGTTGAGGGAGGTAATATGGATAGTGTCGCCCGGCAGTATGTCCGCCTTGATAATCTCATCGGCCAAATCGTCCTCTATATAGCGCTGGATAGCACGTTTAAGCGGTCGGGCACCGTATTGTTCGTCCCAGCCTTTTTTTAAGATAAAATCACGCGCTTTGTCATCGAGGTCAATGTCAAATCCCATCGTTTTTACACGTTTGAAGAGACCCTTGAGCTCAATATCAATAATTTTATGTATGTCAGCACGTTTCAGGCTGTTGAAAAACACAATATCATCAATGCGGTTGAGGAATTCTGGTGCAAAACGTTTTTTCAACTCCTTATCAATCACAGACCGTTCCAACTGGTCTCGTTCGGCCTCACGAGCGGCAGTGTTGAATCCGACTCCAGTACCAAAATCCTTGAGTTGACGTGTACCGATGTTGGAAGTCATGATGATAATCGTATTCTTAAAGTCTACTTTGCGGCCTAATCCATCGGTCAGTTGCCCATCGTCCAAAACTTGAAGCAAAACATTAAAAACGTCGGGATGAGCCTTCTCAATTTCGTCAAGCAACACAATAGAATAGGGCTTACGGCGGACCTTCTCTGTCAGCTGGCCACCCTCTTCGTAGCCAACATAACCCGGAGGTGCCCCGATGAGACGTGATACGGCAAATTTCTCCATATACTCGCTCATGTCAATACGAATCATATTGGCCTCGCTTTCAAATAGATATTTAGCCAACACCTTTGTAAGGTATGTCTTACCCACGCCTGTCGGTCCCACAAAAATAAAGGAACCAATAGGCCGATTGGGGTCTTTCAGGCCTGCGCGGTTGCGGCGGATAGCCTTGCATATTTGGCTAACAGCCTCGTCCTGTCCTACCACCGAGCCCTGAATTTCGTCTTCCATCACCAGCAGGCGGTTGCTTTCGTTTTCAGCAATGCGCTGTACGGGGACACCTGTCATCATGGCAACCACTTCGGCCACATCCTGGTCGGTCACTTGCACCCGCTTGTCGCGGTCGTTAACCTCCCATTCGTGTTTGCGTTCTGTCAGTTTGTCACGCAGTTGGCGCTCTTGATCGCGATACTCGGCGGCCTCGTTGTAATTCTTTTGTGCAAGCACCTCTTTCTTTAGTTTCTCCACTCGTGAAATTTCTTTTTCAAGAGCCAAAATGTCCTCTGGCACGTTCACATTGGAAATTCGGACACGGGCACCGGCTTCGTCAAGGGCGTCAATCGCCTTGTCCGGCAGCACTCGGTCGCTTACGTAGCGTTCAGTCAGTGAGATGCAAGCCTTCAGGGCGTCATCTGTATATTGAACCAAGTGGTGGTCCTCATACTTCGACTTGATATTGCGCAGTATCTTAAGTGTCTCTTCGGATGTGGTGGCTTCCACTAGAACCTTCTGAAAACGGCGTTCAAGCGCTCCATTCTTCTCAATGTACTGACGATATTCGTCGAGCGTAGTAGTTCCGATGCACTGAATCTCGCCTCGGGCTAGCGCTGGTTTGAACATATTCGAAGCGTCCAGTGAGCCGCTTGCGCTACCTGCACCAACTATAGTGTGTATCTCGTCAATAAATAGAATAATATCGGGATTTTTTTCCAACTCATTGAGAACAGCTTTCATGCGCTCCTCAAATTGTCCGCGATACTTCGTGCCGGCCACAAGGGATGCCAGGTCTAAAGAGATAACGCGCTTGTCGTAAAGAGTACGGGGCACCTTGCCCTCGATAATGCGCAGAGCCAGTCCTTCTGCAATGGCGCTCTTGCCCACACCGGGTTCTCCAATAAGCACCGGATTGTTCTTTTTTCGTCTGGAAAGAATTTGGGCAATGCGCTCCAACTCCTTCTCGCGTCCTACGATAGGGTCTAGTTTTCCTTCATGAGCCAACTGGGTGAGGTCGCGTCCGAAATTTTCAAGTGCAGGCGTCTTATTGTCAGACTTCGACGAGTCTGCATTGGCCCGGTATCGGTTCCCTGACGACGGGTTCTGCTCCTCCTCTGGGTCGGCATAAGGGTCGTCGTTGTCGTCCTCACTGGTCTGGGAACGAAAATCGGGTAGGGGGGAGGAAAAGTCCGTAGGGTTGGACGAAGGAGGCAGTGCCCCATGCTGCTGGAGATATTTTATGCACCTGGCATGGTCAACTCCATACTGTTTAAGCAATTGGGCCACAAAGTTTTCACCCTCTTGCAGAATGGCAAGAAGGAGGTGTACGGTGTGAATTTCCTTAGACTTGAGGCGTGTGCTTTCAAGAAAGCTAAGGCGCAAAATCTTCTCAGACTGACGGAGCATGGGTATCTCGCTGTCGACGGTGTAGTGGAGGTCGCTGTCCATCTGTCCAATAGTGCTTTCTATTTTGGACTTTATGGCAGGAATGTCGGCTCCCAATTCACGCATCATGCTCACAGCCGAACACCCGTCCTCGCGAATGATGCCGAGAAAGAGGTGCTCAACCCCTATAGCGCCGTTTTTCAAACGGATAGCCTCGTCACGACTATTGGACAGGGCTTGTTTAGCATGTTCTGTTAGTTTAGGTTCCATAGTGATAAATTAACGGTGCAAAAGTACAACAAAATCTCGAGATGAGAGGGTATAGAGACTCTTTGTTTTCAACAAATGCATGTTTAATGTGCATACCATATCAAAAAGTATGCCATAACCGACATCTTCCTATATTAAAATGTTAATAAAAACGCTTCCAATACATTAATAAATGAAAAAAAAAACGTACCTTTGTATTCTATACTAAAAAGCGAAATTTCTATTTATAATTGAAATACAATAATATATATAAAAAATGATTTCTGAGAACGAAAAAATTACGCGCGTAGACATCGAAACTACAATGAAATCGGCCTACATTGACTATGCAATGTCGGTAATCGTGTCGCGTGCGCTGCCCGACGTTCGCGACGGACTCAAGCCGGTCCAACGCCGAATCCTTTTCGCCATGAACGACATGGGCATGTACTACAACACTCCCTATCGCAAGTCGGCCACCGTGGTCGGCGAAGTGCTCGGCCAGTACCACCCTCACGGCGACTCATCAGTCTATGGCGCCATGGTTCGCTTGGCACAAAACTGGAATATGCGCTACCCCCTTGTGGACGGACAGGGCAACTTTGGCAGTATCGACGGCGACAGCCCTGCCGCCATGCGTTATACCGAATGTCGCATGGAACAGATGGCCAATGAAATGCTGGCCGACATCAAGAAAGATACCGTCGACATGATGCCCACCTACACCAACGAGCGCGAGGAACCCACTGTGCTTCCCACCCGCATACCCAATCTGCTCATCAACGGTTCCAACGGCATTGCCGTCGGCATGGCCACCAACATGCCCACCCACAACCTGCGCGAAGTACTTGACGGCTGCGTCGCATATATCGACAACAACGAAATCTCCGTCGACGAACTCATGCAGTTCGTAAAAGCCCCCGACTTCCCAGGCGGCGGCACCATCTACGGCTACAAAGGCGTCCGTGATGCCTACAGCACCGGTCGCGGAAGCATCATCTTGCGCGCCGACACCTCTATCGACGTCGACAACAAGGGGCGCAACATCATCATCGCACACACCATTCCTTACGGCGTCAACAAAAGCGAAATGATCAAGCGCCAGGCTCAGCTGGTGAAGGAAGGCAAGATAGTCGGCATCACCGACATACGCGACGAAAGCGACAAAGACGGCATCCGCGTGGTGTACATGCTGCGTCACGATGTGGTTCCCAACGTCATTTTGAACAAACTTTTCCAGCTGAGCGAGCTGCAAAGCTCCTTTGCCGTCAACAACATCGCCCTGGTCCACGGCCGCCCCATGCTGCTGAACCTTAAAGACCTGATCAAAAATTTCGTCGAGCACCGCGAGGAGGTCGTCACCCGCCGCACCCAGTTCGACATGGCCGAAGCCGAGAAACGAGCCCATCTGCTCGAAGGTTTCCTAAGAGCCATCGACATCATCGACGAAATCATTCAAATGATAAAGCAATCCTCCTCCGTTGAGGAAGCGCGACAGAACCTCATGGACCGCTGGAATTTCAGCGACCTGCAGGCCCAGGCAATTGTCGAGATGCGTCTGCGTCAGCTCACCGGACTGGAGCGTCAGAAACTGCAGGACGAGTACGACGAGAAAATGCGCTTCATTGCCCGTTGCAAAGAAATCCTGGGCGACCGTAACGTCCTTTTCGGCGTCATCAAAGACGAACTTATCGAAATCCGCGACAAATATGGCGACGACCGCCGCACAGCCATCAAGTACGAGGCCTCCAATTTCCGCATTGAAGACACTATCCCCAACGACGAAGTAGTCATCACCATCTCCCACATGGGCTACGTGAAACGCACCCTCCTGAGCGAGTACCGCGCCCAAACGCGTGGCGGCGTAGGCTCAAAAGGAAGCTCCGTCCGCAGCGAGGACTTCGTAGAGCACATTTTCATGTGCACTAATCACAACTACCTGCTCTTTTTCACCGAAAAAGGCCGCTGCTACTGGATGCGCGCCTTCGAGGTGCCTGAAGGCGAAAAGAACGCCAAGGGCCGCCCCATCCTCAACATGATCAACATTGAGCCCGACGACAAGGTGAAGGCCTACGTCAACGTGCAGAACCTGAGCGACGAGGAATACCTTAAGAGCCATTACATCGTCATGTGCACCAAGCACGGTGTCGTCAAGAAGACTCTCCTGGAAAACTATTCTCACCCCCGCACCAAAGGCATCATAGCCGTTAACATCAGAGAAGACGACGAACTGATTTCGGCCAGCCTCACCGACGGCAACAGCGAAATACTCCTGGCCTCGAAGAAAGGAAAAGTAATGCGCTGCAGCGAGAACGAATTCCGCGAAATGGGCCGTGGCGCCACCGGTGTGAAGGGCATCACCCTCGAACCTGAAAACGACGAAGTCATCGGCATGTTGGTGTCCAACAGTGAAAACGACGACATCCTCGTGGTGAGCGAAACCGGCTTTGGCAAACGTTCCCAACTCAACGAATACCGCAAGACAAAACGTGGCGGCAAAGGCGTCATGACCATGAAACTGACCGACAAAACCGGTGGAATCATCTCGTTCATCAACGTCAACGACAACGAAGACCTAATGATTATCAACCGTAGCGGAATCACCATCCGTATGAAAGTCAGCGAACTGCGCGTCCTTGGACGTAACACCCAAGGTGTCAAGCTGATCAACCTGCGCGGCAAGGACTACATTGCCTCCATCACCAAGGTGCCTACCGACAATGAGGAACCGTCCGACGAAAGCGTGGATAATACTGAAAATCAGAATTCGGCAGAAACCTCTAATACCCCAGAAGCATAAGCAATAGGGTAGGGGATGCAATATTTTAACAATTAGGAATACATAATAGAAAATTGAATCAAAACACTAGAAATTAAACAAAATGAAAAAAATCGCATTAATGATGGCTCTTGTAGTCGTCGGTTATTCAGTAAGCGCCCAGTCACTCAATGTCACTAGCGCACGTGAGGCCCAAAACAGAGGCTATCTCGACAAGGCCAAAAAACTTATTGACCCAGCCTGCGAACACGAACAAACCAAAGATGATGCCAAGACATGGTATTATGCCGCCCTTATCTACAGCCAAATTGGTGGCGAACAGGACAAAGCCCGTTCCAAATACAAAAACCTCGACCCCGATTGGTTGAACAAGTGCAAGAATGCCGCCCTGCGTTGCAAAGACCTTGACACTGACAAAGAATATGCCGAGGGCAACAACACCATCCTCAGCTTTGTAGGTAACGAATACTACAAAAAAGCCATCAACGCTTTCAACACTCAGAAATGGGACGAGTGCATGAACCTCTGCGAAGAGTCTATCAAAATGTTCATGGCCAGTGCCAAGAGAGAATACGCCAACGAGTCTTACCTCCTTGCCGGCAAGGCTGCTCTCAACGCCCAGAACAACGAGGCTGTCAAGAAATATTTCAAACCCCTCGTCCGTACCAAGACCAAAGAGAACATAGTCTATTCCACGCTCTTCAAACTCTACAAACAAGATGCCGATACCAATGAGGCAATCAAGCTGGCACAAAATTATGTTAAGTTCTGCCCCGAAGATTTCAACTCCAACATGATGATGGCTGAGGCCTACATGATGAAAGGCAACATGGAGCAGGGCAATGCCGAAATCCAAAAAGCCCTCGAGAAAACCGTGGACAAACCCGAACTTCACGCCAATCTTCTGGCCGCTGCCGGTGCCACTTTCGAGAGTGTCGAAGATTTCACCAACGCCGAGGCTCGTTACAAAGAATCCCTCAAAGCCCTTCCCAAACAGTTCCTGGCCAACTACGGATTGGGTAAGATGCTCTACAACCGTGCCGTCGATAAGCTTGATGCCGCCAACAATGTGCCCATCGAAGATGAAACCGGCCTTTCCGACAAATACACCGAAGAGAGCAAAGAATTCTTCCGTCAGTCCATACCTTACTTCCAAGATGCCATCAGCTTCATCGAATCCATGTCTGCCGAAGATCAGAGCCACAACCGCAGCAACCTTTATCAGTGCCTCAACGCTCTGAAAACCGTTTTCGCCCGCCTGGAAATGTATGATGAACTGAAACCCATCAACGCAAAAATTGACCAGTTGACTAAATCATCTGCACAATAATACACTGATTTGTAAATAATGTTTTCATTGATGGCCGCTGCGATTTGCTCCAGCGGCCTTTATTTTTTTGCTCGGTCATCTCGCTTTGCCTTCGCCATTCCTTTGTTATTTCCTCTATCGTTGTTCTATAGTTGTTCCATCTACAGATAGAAGAACTCTTGATTGTCATTATACATCTAATGGTATTCATATAAAAGTGTGTCAAAACAAAAAGCGGAAAATTCCGAGTATTCATGTTATGTAAAGTAGTAAAAATATATACTCACCTATTTCTTTCCTGAAAAGATGAGTGTACGAGTGAAGGTATTGAGAGAACGATATGTGATAATTAAAGGTGCGGTTGGTGAAACTGTGCTGTCCAGTTGGGCTAAAGGGATTTTGTTGGAGCAGCTATTTTTCTAGATGGGCCAGATGCAACACAAGTGATAGAAAATCGTTGTAATGAGCAAGGCCGCAACCTTTACAGGTGTCGGCCGGGTCGTGATAGCCACCATAAGGTCCGCCCATGGTGAGTAAAAATATGGATGGGCATTTGTCGGTGAACCACCAGTGGTCGCTGTTAGGACGGTTGTCGCGTGGACGGATTTCTGCAGCCACTTTGGTGGCATCGTTTATGGTCTTCATTTGGTTGAAGAATGCTTTGGTGTTGTCGCTCTTGGCGTTGAAAAACATAATGCCTTCGTCGCCACCGCAGAACATGTCGATATTGCATAGCAGTTTGACCTTCGAATATTCGATTAAGGGATGGTCGGCAGCATATTTTGAACCCAAGAGGCCTGACTCTTCACCACTGAACAGCATGAAAACCATGGTATAATATGGTTTTTTACTGGAAGCAATGCGCGCAATGTCCATCACGGCAGCCACTCCGCTGGCATTGTCGTGGGCGCCATGGAAAATGACGCCGTCGCCCATGGTGCCACAGTGGTCGTAATGTGCGGTGAAGACTATCATGGTGTCGACGATTCCTTTAACGTAGCCCACTACATTTTGCGACCAATAGTTGTTGCGATAATGGACAGGTATATTGGCTTCGACTTTTTTTATGCGTTTAGGTAAAAGAGTGTCAAGTACTTGGATGCAGATGGGATTGTTGGTTTGTGGGCCGACGATGGGAACGTAGGTGTCTAATTTTTCGACTCCGATGAGCCATGTGCCGTCTTTCAGTTGTTTTTTGTTCTTTGCGTCGGCAATGGTTTTTTCGAAACGTGCGGCGGGAAATATCCGGAACTGGGAGAAAGGCTCAAGACTATTACCGTTGACACTTAGGGAGATGGGGCCTTCGTGGCTGTAGCAGTTATAGCTATAGCGCTGGAAATAATTGACTTGAAGAGGCAGCACACCCAGACGTTTCATTTCAGAAGCCAGGTAGGCGGCCGCAATGGAGTCGCCATGATAGCTTGCGCCTCTGCCGTACATCCTGTCGGAGGAAAGGGCGCGAATGACGTTGCGGGCATAGGTCGAATCTTGGGCTTTCAACCCTGCGAACGACATAAGGGCAAGAACGGAAAGAAGTATGAACTTTTTCATGACGATGATATTTTTTAAAATCCGGGAAAATGGAAAAATAAGGTAGGCAACATGAGGAGGAACCCAATCACGATGAGTGCCAGGATAAACTTCCAGGCCCATTTCACCCAAGTGGCATAGGGTATCTTGGCCACCCCAATGCAGGCAATGAGTACTCCACTGGTGGGGGTGATCATATTGGTGAAGCCGTCGCCAAATTGGAAGGCCAGAACGGTTGTTTGTCGGCTAACATTAATCAGGTCAGCAAATTGGGCCATGATGGGCATGGTGAGAGCTGCTTTGGCCGACCCGCTGGGCATAATGAGGTTGAGCAGGGTTTGGAAGAGGTACATCACGCCAAGGGAGGCCACTTCGCCCGTCTCGGCCAAGGAGCGGGTGAGGCCGTAGAGAATGGTGTCGATGACTTTTCCGTCGCGTAGGATGAAGATGATGCCACTGGCCAGTCCCACGACAAGTGCGGCTGACAGAATGTCTTTGCATCCTGCCAAAAAGAGCTTGGCAATATCGTCGGCGCTTTGCTTGTCGGCAATGCCGCTGCAGATGCCCATGGCCAGAAAGAGTGCTGATATTTCCATTACGTACCACCCATAGCCTAACACTCCCACAACTAGGAAACAGATGGTGAAGAGCAGGATGTCGAGGATGAAAAAATGGACCGACTTGCGCAGCATGAAGAAGCCAGAAAGGATGAAGAGTGCGGCCAAGATGGGCAGGATTACTAATTCGGACTCTCCCCCACCAATGTTGATGGATGTTTTGGGCATGAGTATGGCGCACACCACCATGATGGCCGAAAGGATGCCGTAGAGCACCCAGGCTACGGTGGGAGTGTGATAAGCCACAGGTGAAAGTGATTGTTCCTGTGCGCGTTGGCGCCAGTAGTCGTCGAGTTTGTACATGGGTGATTTTTCGGGGTGGCGCTTCACCCGGTTGGCATACCACAGCACAAAAGCAATGCCTATGATGGTAAGTACCACCCAGCAGAAGAATCGGTATTCGAGTCCGGAGAAGATGGGCAACTGGGCAATGCCTTGGGCTATGCCGATGGTGAAAGGGTTGAGCATGGCCCCAGCAAAGCCCACATGTGCAGCCACATAGCACATACACACACCCACTATGGAGTCGTAGCCCATGGAGATGGCCAAGGGCACGAAAATGATGACAAAGGCAATAGTCTCCTCGCTCATGCCAAATACGGCTCCAAAGAGGCTGAACATGACCATTATCAGGGCAATGATGATGTTTTCGACTCCTAGTTTCTTAAAAAACTTGTATTTGTTGAGCTTCAAAACCTTGCGAAGGAATGCCATAACACCCACATCGATGGCGTGGCTGTTGTTGAGAATCCAAAACGCTCCCCCTACCATGAGAATGAATATGATGATGTCGGCCTTGTCGACAAAACCGTTGAAGAGCGATGAGAATATCTGCCAGGTTTGGGGCTGGCTTTCGACAAAGTGGAACGAGTTGTTCTGTACTACCTCTCGAGAAGAGGTGCTGCCGTCGGCATTTTGAATGATAATGGTTTCTCGCACAAATTCGCCTGCGGGGATGAACCATGTGCATATTGCCGCCAGGACGATTAGCGAGAAGACGATGGTGAATGTGTGCGGTATTTTTTTCATGGCATGGATGCCAAATAGCTGTTACGATAGTGATAGTCGGAGGAAACGTCCTCGCCAAACCAGCTGGGTGGGACGAAATTGTTGGCCACTTGGGTGTTGGGGAATTCGACTTCTACTAACATCAAACCTCTATGGCGTCCGTGGAAGATGTCCAATTCGGCAATCAGTCCTTCGTAGGTACCATCGCCCAGTTGTTGGCGGAGGTTGATGCGGTAGCGGGTCTTCCCTACCCTACCAAAGTCGCATTTTGAAAGCAAGTGGTTGTAAGCTTGCTCGCTAAGGGAGAATTCTTCCTCGCGGTTGTGGATGGCAGAAGAGGAATTGTTGATTTTTTCCTTGACGGTTAGAATATAGGCATCACCCATCTTGCGGATGCGCAAGGTGGGTGATGTACAGAGGTAAGCTTGTTCAATCTCGTAGTGCTCGTACTGGTCTAAGTCGTCCGGCAGGTCACGAACGAGATATTTGCGCTCAATTTCCATGTTATAGTGTTTTCAGATAGTCGGTGACATTCTTTTCGATACGGGCAGTAATGTCGGAGCAGTCGTCGGCTTTCTGGAATTTTTCGCCGGTGATGTGCTCGTAGAGTTCGATGTAACGATCGGTTATGCTGTTGACAATCTCGTCGGTCATTTCGGGCACCTGCTGTCCTTCCTTTCCCTGGAAGCCATTGGCCATGAGCCACTCGCGGACAAATTCCTTGGAGAGTTGGCGCTGGTGCTCGCCTTTGGCAAGGCGCTCTTCATAGCCTTCTGCGTAGAAATAGCGGCTGCTGTCGGGGGTATGGATTTCGTCGATGAGGTAGATTTTGCCGTCGCGTTTGCCAAACTCGTATTTGGTATCTACCAGTATCAGACCCTTGGATGCGGCAATCTCGGTACCACGCTGGAAGAGAGCCAGAGCGTACTTTTCCAACTGCTCGTAGTCTTCCTTGGACACCAATCCCTTGCTGATGATTTCTTCGCGGGAGATGTTCTCGTCGTGCCCTTCGTCGGCTTTGGTGGTTGGGGTGAGTATGGGTGTGGGGAATTTTTGGTTTTCGACCATACCGTCGGGCAGAGGGACACCGCAGAGGGTGCGGGCACCGGCTTTGTATTCGCGCCAGGCGCTTCCGGCAAGATAGCCGCGCACAATCATTTCGACTCGAAAACCTTCGCATTTAAGACCCACAGTGACCATTGGGTCGGGGGTGGCAAGTTTCCAGTTGGGGACGATGTCGGCGGTGGCATCTAAGAATTTGGAGGCTATTTGATTGAGGACCTGACCTTTGTAAGGAATGCCCTTGGGAAGGACTACGTCGAAAGCGCTAATACGGTCGCTCACTACCATTGCCATATACTTGTCGTCGATATTGTAGACGTCACGTACTTTACCGACATAGAGACTTTTTTGTTTGGGAAAAGAGAAATTAGTTTTTACTACTGCTTTCATATTACTTTATTTATAATTGTACTTTATTGATTGTTTTCTTCGTCTAATTTTTGTGCAAAGAAGGTAAAATTGACTTTGCCATAGTTGCGATGCTGCCAGAAGTGTGGGTGCTGCTCGAATTGATATTCACGCGGATGTTCGAGTACGAAAATGCCGTCTTCGGAAAGCATGTCGTGTTCGAAAATGAGGTCTGGCAGTTGCTGTAGGTTTTCAAGGGCGTAAGGCGGGTCGGCAAAAATGATGTCGAATTTTTTATAGGCTCGCTTGATTAGCTCGAATACGTCAGAACGGACTACATGGATATTGTTGACATTGAATTGCTTGGCTGTACTTTTAATAAAATCTGTGCACTGGGCATTGATGTCGATTGATGTAACATCCTTGGCACCACGGGAAATGAATTCGAGCGACACTGCCCCAGTGCCTGCAAAGAGGTCTAGGACGGAGCATTCCTCGTAGTCGACATAGTTGTTGAGAATATTGAAAAGGCTCTCTCGCGCCATATCGGTGGTTGGGCGAACGGGCAATGTGGTGGGAGGATTGAGTCGGCGACCTCGGAGTGTTCCTGCAATGATACGCATAGAAATGTGGTTTTAAATGAGTTTAGGAGAAAAGCATGATGTGCTTATAGGTAGGGAGGGTATGGAACTGGGGGTTGGTGAAAGTGAAGGGATGACCGGTGTAAAGTGAGACATTGGGAAAGTAGTGCTGCAGAAGGGAGTAGATTTCACGCCCCACATTGCCGCAGATGGCAAGTTCCATGTCGGGAGTTTCTAGATGGAGCTGTTTCATCAGTTCGATGGCACGGTAGAGGAGTTCGTTTTCATTGGAAGCGGAAAAGCTATTGCTGAGCAGCAGTTGGTTGTTGTAGAAGGCTTCGAAGTCCCCTACCCTATCGCGTACATACATGAGCAGAACAGGATGCAGTGCGCTTTTTTTGAGTAAAGATTGGCTGGCTAATATGGAGTGCTGGCAGTGCACGTCGATTCCAGGAATGGCCAGTTTGAAGGCTGTCACAACAGTGGCGGGGGCAGTGAATACCATCATTGAGTGCAGGTGTGGGACGGCAATATGGTAGATGCCACTGTCGAGCGCGGGTTTGGACACCATTTGGAGATACTGGCGGTTGCGTACAGGCTCGTGGAGATGTTCTGGGACCCAGACAAAATCATCGGAAAAAACTGCCAATGTGGCTTGCTTGAACCCAAATGTGGAGATGTTGTTTTGGGCAAAGAAATCTTTGATGGATTGAGAAAGTGTGCCTAGAGGGATATTGAAATCAAATTCGACCTCGGCAAAGAGCACTATTTCGTCATGACTGGCGATAATTGAAAAAGAAAATCCATTTGCCAAAAGGCAAATGGATAATCTTGATTCGTTATTGGCCACCGCCTTATCAGACTTGATAATAGTTGTGACTTTATGCGACATTGTTATTCGAAGTTACCATCGGTAATGGCCTGAGTCATATCACCAACTTTCCAACCGGGGAAACGATGGTTTTCGTTCAGCTCGGCGAGCTTATTGATGACAAGCTGCTCGTCCAAGTCGGAAAGGAGGTCTTCCATCATCACCTTGCACTCGAAGACGGGCATTTGGTAGCCACTCTTCTCGATGAAGCCAGCCTCAAGTTCGAACTCGTTCTTTTCGCCCTTGGGATAAGGGACATAACGGAGGTTGAGGATTTCCTCATCGGTAAGGTTGAATTTGGCTTTGGGATTTGCTCTGAGGTTTTCGATGGGGTTGACATAGGCGACAACACGGGAGACATAGCCGAGCTTGATAGCTTCTGATTCGGGCAGTTCTTCGAGTTTCACATCTTCGGGAATCTTGTCATAGTTGATGTTCTTGTTGACCACGCTGAGGCTGTCTTCGTTCATCAGACGGTTGAAGAGGGTGTCGAAACTGCCAGTGTAGCAACCGTAAGTGTTCTTATAAGCATCCTCTAACGCACGGATGGCTTTAAGCTTTTCGGCACAAGCGTCGCGACGTAGGTCGTACTCATTTTGAAACTTAACAGGCTTCATGATGCTAGATACAAGCCATATTGAAAGGCCGACTATCACTAAGCCTAGGAGAATCTGGATTAAAGTTCTACTTTTCATGTTATATTAATGTTTTATTTTTTCTTAAATTGAGATTGCAAAGATACGAAAAAAGTGAGAAGTGGCGAAAAAAAAGTTGAAAGTTTTTTTTATCCTTGTTCGCGATGAATTATAATAACCTGACAATCAAAATTATTCTTAATCCATTCGGCCATTCTTTCTGCGCAGTAAACTGAGCGATGTTGGCCTCCGGTGCAGCCAAAACAGACCGTCAGACTCGAGAAGTTTCGTTCTAAGTATTTCTTAATGGAGGATCCCACAAGTTGTTTGGCACCCTGCAGGAAAAGCTCGACAGCCTCGTCGCCGTGGAAGAAATCGATAACGGGTTTGTCCTTTCCGGTGTAGCAACGGTATTCGGGGTAGCGGCCGGGATTGGGGAGTGCGCGGCAGTCGAATACATAGCCGCCACCATTGCCGGAGGGGTCTTGGGGTAAGCCTTTTTTATATGAAAAGCTAGTGATGGTCACGGTGAGACCTGAAGATTGTGGGGGATTGCTTTGGGATAGTTCCGACTGTGCTATCTGGTGCCATACTTGTGAGAGGTGAGGCAGTTGAATGGGCAAAGGATGTCGTTCGATAATATTTCTCAGATTGTTGACGGCCAACGGTATGCTACTCAGAAAGTATTCTTTTCGTTCAAAATAGCCTCGGTAGCCGTAGGCTCCCATAGCTTGCATGATTCGAATGAGGACATAGCCCCAGAAGTAGTGAAGGAATTCGTCTTTGCTGATGGAACATTTCTGCGTGAGGCAGTTGAGGTAGTGGATCAGAAGTTCTTGACGGATGGGTTCAGGAATATCGCTTTTGGCACTATAGAGCAAAGAGGCAACATCATATTGTGCAGCTCCTCTCCTACCCCCTTGGAAATCGATGTAATAGGGGGTTCCGTTTTTGAGCATGATGTTGCGAGACTGGAAGTCGCGGTAGAGAAAGAAATTGCAGTCGGTCGAAAGCAAGAATTCGATAAGGCTGTGGAAGTCCCGTTCCAGCAGTTCTTCGTCGAACTGTATGTGTTTGAGTTTAAGGAAATAGTATTTGAAATAATTGAGATCCCATTGTATCGACTGGGAATCAAAGGCCATACGGGGATAGGCATTGGAGAAATCCATGTCGCGACCTGCAAGCTGGATGTCGGAAAGGTCGGATAGGACTTTTTTGTAGACATTGAGCACTTCGGTATCAAATCCTCCTGAAAGACGGCGTTTGTCGTATACATAATTGTATAATGTGGTATCGCCTAAGTCTTCTTGAAGGTAGAATCGTTTGGAGGAGTCGATTATGTATACTTGAGGGACACGGATGCCTTTGTTTCCTAATGTCTTGCTATAATAGAAAAAGGCCTTGTTCTCGCGAATGTCGTCATTGAATGCGGCAATACATCTGTGGCTTTCTCCTATGATGCGCCAATACAATCGGTTGCTCCCGTTGGCGGAGAGTTTTAGTATGTCTTGTGCCTGTTCACCAGCCCAATCTGCAAAAAGTTGTTGCAGCGTACTTTCCATTGAATTAATCGGTTAGCTCGTCTAACATGTGGCAGGTGCCAGTAAAATAGGCTCCGGGTTCGATGGCCAATTTGTTGGCAACGATGTCACCTTTTACACGGGCAGAAGAATAGAGGGTGAGGAATTCTTTGACAGACAAATTGCCATCTATCACACCCATAACATTGGCATTTTGGCATACTACGTTGCCTATGATGTGGCCTTGCTCACCTATCACGAGTTTGCCAGTGAGAGTGATGTTACCATCGAGAGTGCCGTCCATGCGAAAATCGCCATTGGCTTGGATGTCGCCTTTGATGGTTGTGCCCACGGTGATGGTGTTGATAAGACTATTTATTGCTTCGCTCATTTTAGATAATATTTTTCATAAAACAACTTGTATGCATCTACTTTCTTGCGATTGTATAGCGTTGCGTAATTCTGCTGAGAGATGGCAAATATCTGATAATCGCTGGGACTGTAGTCTTGCATTGGGCCTTCGTCACGCATGAGATGTTTGCTAAAGTCAACAGCATCGGATGCGTTGTTGAAACTTTTGATGGTAATCATTTGCGTAGTGTCGGTGAACATAAGTGGTTTCACCTGGAGGCCAGAATTGCCATAATAGGAGTTGATAAAGAGTCCGACTTTGCCTTGAAGTTGGGTGGCACGTATTTTTTTGTCTTTAACCAGAATAATCACTTGGTGGGGACGGTCGGCGCGGTAACGGAAAAGTTGGGCTTCGGGAGGTAGTTCCTCTTTGGGTTCCCTCATTTCAGATACGGTTTCTCTGAGTCTAAGTACCTTTTCTTCGAGATTGCTCATGACTGAGTCGTTGAGTTCTTCGTCGGAACCGCTATTGGTAATGTATTTGCCGCCTTCCCCCATCAAATATTCGAGTTGGGCTAAAGCTAAAGGAACGATACTGTCGGTTTGAGGATAAGTGGAAACTATGTCTTGGAAGGTTTTGATGGCTGCGGCTTTTTTGTCCATACGGGCGTAGGCCAACCCCTCCCAATAGCTGAATTTACCTAGCATGGGATCTCCCTCGTATAGTTTTTTTGCTGTTGTGACGGATTGGACGACATCATCGTAGCGTCGCTTACGATAGAGGTTATATACTTCGTCGTAGTCCTCTTTTATCAACTGGCTGCGACGGATTATTTCTTTGTAATAGTCTTCGTCGAGAATAAGGTTGGAGAAGTCGCTGTCGGGAAAACCCAGTAATACCATGTCGCGATAGTAGTTGGAACTTGGGGTGTTGCCCTGCCTGTCGTATATCTTGTAAAGCATAAAAAAGGCTTGGACAATCTCGTCATTTTCAGTGTAGTTGTTGGCCATCCGCAAGTAGCAGTCTAGGGCTCTGGGAATGTTATGTATGCCATCGAAATATATGTAACCGGCATTGAGAAGGCTGACCGCGGTTTGTGCCTGCATGGAGTCTTGATCGGCTTGACTTTTGGGGAGGTCTTTAAGATAATAGGCAATGGAGTGAGGGTCGTCGGGATTGCCTTTGCTGCTGGAGTCTTTTTTGTCGGCTGATTGGATGGAATCAGTAGTGGCCTCATCGGGACTTTCGTTTCCGGAATCCGAATCCGTGTTTTCGTCGTTATTTAGGGCTAGCATATTCATGCCCAGAAGACCTTTTTTGGACAGGAACCAGTAGTCTTCCAGTGTACGCATACCCCATCGTTGACGGAAGGTTTCTTTGCCTTTTTGGACAGTGTTGCTATTATAGAAATACCAGTCGCCCTGAAGGGTGTTCTGCTGGGCTTTGCCGTCGTTAGCCAATTGTTCTAGGAGTTCACGCTCTTTGGCTTCTTCCTCGGCTTTTTTCACTTCCTCTATTTTCTTGTTGATTAGTTCCATGCGTTCCGTTTCAGTCATATTGGCTACGGCAATTAGGCTATCGTTTCGGTCGATTACTCGGGTGAAGGAAACCAGGGAAGTGAGCAGGTCGTAACGCGATTTGATATTAGCATAATGCGGATAGTCGGGCTTAATCAGCGTAATGGCTGTGTCGTAATAAATCTGAGATTGGTCGTAGTTTTGGAATTTATCGTACATGAGTTCTGCCAAACGTATGGCTGAACGAGCCTTTTGTGCCGGATTGGTTTTGGACACCGCACATGAGGTCTTGAATGCATCAACGGCTTTGGAGGTTTCTCTCATGCCAAGATACATTTCGCCTTTTGCAAAGAAAATCTGGTCTCGGAATTCCTCGTTTTTTTTGTCTCTGAGCATTCTGTCGAGAAGTCGTTCAAGCTTGGCCTGGTCAGTATGTTGTAGGTCGGCACAGGAGGCCATATTCAAACGAGAGTTGAACTCCATCTCATAGTCAGGACCACAGCCGAGCACTTTCTCATAATACTTGGAGGCCGTCGGACGCTTGTCTTGATCTTGATATATTTGTCCCAGGATATAGCAGATTCGCGCTTTTTGTCGGCGCGATGGATTTTCGTCCAAGGCCAGCTTTAAAAACTGCACTCCTTTCTTATATTTCTCCTGAGGAATTGTGCACTCAGCCATTGCTAGGTAAAGGTTCATTTTCTGACTATTCGAGAAACCTCCTTTGCCTAAGGCATTGACTAGTTCGTCCAACATGCTTTCGGCATCTTGGTAGCGTTGGTCCTGAGTGGAACAGCGGGCATAAAGGATGGCAGCCTCGTCGCCTATTTCGGTACCTTGGTATTGGGTTGTCAGCATTTGACAGGTACTGGCGGCATTGACGTAGTCTTGTTTGTAGAATGTGGCATAGGCCATCATAAGGTAGCATTTAGAAATATATTCCACATGCTCCATCCCATTAATGAAAATGCTGTGCTTTTTTATGCCTTTGACGCTTTTTTCAATAGCACGATCGAATTGGGGGTTGAGTGACATCACATCCTCTTTTGTCCCCAATTTGTATACAGGTAAAATCCGTGTGTAGTCGTCCTTTACCTTGCTTTCGAGCATTTCAACACCTTGCTTCAGGCTCTCGTTACCATTCCACCAGATGTTGTAGTGCGCAGTAGTATTATGATACTGAACATTTGCCCAGTTGGCTTTCTGTGTTGAGCAGGAGTAGGCTAGTGCGGACAGGGACAGCACAGAAATTACCAACTTAACAATATTCAGTCTTTTAGACATAATGAATCCGATTAGACATTGAATCTAAAATGCATGATGTCGCCATCTTGTACGACATAGTCTTTGCCTTCGACTGCAATTTTGCCAGCCTCACGGCATTTTGCTTCGCTTCCGTAGGCCACATAGTCCTCATATTTAATTACTTCAGCACGGATAAATCCCCGTTCGAAGTCACTATGGATAATACCCGCAGTCTGGGGAGCCTTCATGCCTTTTTTGAAAGTCCAAGCGCGGCACTCTTTAGGTCCGGCAGTTAGGAAAGTTTGGAGGTTGAGCAGTTTGTATGCGGCTTTAATCAGCCGGTTTACTCCAGATTCTTTTAGACCTAAGTCTTCTAAAAACAATTTCTTCTCTTCGTAGGTTTCTAGTTCGGCAATGTCGGCTTCGATGCCAGCCCCTATCACCAATACTTCAGCCTCTTCGTCCTTAACGGCTTCTTTTACGGCATCGACATACTTATTGCCTTTTACTACCGATGCCTCGTCAACATTACATACATAAAGGATTGGTTTGGCAGTTAAGAGCATAAGGTCTTTGGCGGCTTCCAGTTGGCTCTCTTCGAGTTTTACTGTTCTTGCACTCTTCCCTGCCAGCAGGGCTTCGCGGTAGAGATCCATCACTTCCACCATTTTTTTCGCTTTGGCATCGCCACCTGCTTTTGCCTTTTTTACCTCTTTGTCGTATCTGTTCTCTATGGTTTCAAGGTCTTTGAACTGTAGTTCTAAATCGATAGTTTGTTTGTCGCGGATTGGATCGACGCTTCCGTCGACATGGGTTACGTTGTCATCGTCAAAACAACGCAGCACATGGATGATTGCATCGGTAGTGCGAATGTCGCCTAGGAACTTATTTCCGAGACCTTCTCCTTTAGAAGCCCCTTTCACCAGTCCGGCTATGTCGACAATTTCGACTGTGGCAGGAACCACACTGGCCGGATGTTCCATCTCGACGAGTTTGTTGAGGCGCTCGTCAGGGACAGTAATTACGCCTACATTGGGTTCTATGGTGCAGAATGGGAAATTGGCAGCTTGGGCTTTTGCGTTACTCAAACAGTTAAAAAGCGTTGACTTACCTACGTTAGGGAGTCCTACGATACCGCATTGGAGTGACATATAATACAGTTTTTAGTGATTGAAGTCTATTATGCTATTATTTGTCTTGAACCATATCCTTTTCAATCAAATACTGATTGCGTGTGGAGGAGTTGCGACACACTAATTCACCGATAAATCCTGCCAGAAAAAGTACAGTTCCCATCAGGATGAAAAGCATGGACACATAGAACCATACGCTATTAGTAAGCGAGATGCTTCCACAGATGCGCATGATACAGACAATGATGAAGGCGATGAAACCCAGGAGGAATGAAACGCTGCCTATCAGGCCGAAGAAGTGCATGGGCTGCTTGCCGAATTTAGACATGAACATGATGCTCATTAGGTCAAGGTAACCGTTGACAAAGCGATTCAGGCCAAATTTAGTTACTCCATATTGGCGTTTGCGATGCTGAACGACTTTTTCTCCTATGTTGCCGAAACCAGCCCATTTGGCAATTACTGGGATGTATCGGTGCATCTCGCCATATACCTCAATACTTTTCACCACATCGCGGCGATAAGCCTTGAGTCCGCAGTTGAAATCGTGTAGATGGATTCCACTCATCTTGCGGGTAGTCCAGTTAAAGAATTTGGAAGGTATATTCTTGGCAATCTTGGAATCGTAGCGTTTTTTCTTCCAACCACTCACAAGGTCGTAACCCTCTTCTTTAATCATTCGATAGAGCTCAGGTACTTCGTCGGGGCTGTCTTGGAGATCGGCATCCATAGTTATGACGACATCGCCTTCTGCTCGGACAAATCCTACATTCAGTGCGGCCGATTTGCCATAGTTACGACGGAACTTAACGCCTTTGTATCGTGGATTTTTCGCATGGAGTTCCTCTATTACTTGCCATGAAGTGTCTTTACTGCCATCATCGACCATGATGACCTCGTAATCAAAGTGATGCTCTTCCATCACTCGGTCTATCCATTCTGCCAGATGAGGCAATGACTCATCTTCGTTAAAAAGCGGCACAATGATTGAAATGTCCATTAGTCTTATATTTTATTTATTATTTTTCTTTCTATCTGCAACAGGACTTTTTTCTGTTCTAAAAATGATTGCTGAAAAGAATGTGATAATCACGCTCATAACAGCAGAACGGAAACCACCGATAAACGCCCAGTCACCTGCTGTATATCTTTTCACTAATTCTATGGCTGCTTTCGCTTCTGCACTAGTATCGGCAGGCTCCATAACACTGATGCGTTGTTGGTTATAGAAGTCGACCATTTCAGGGTTGATAGTACCACAGTAAAGCCATGTCCATAATCCAAATACGACGGAACTAACCACTCCTATTCCTAGTCCTAATAACATTAGTTCTTTAAGCATCACTTTCTGGTCAGGCAGTTGTTTGCGATACTGATATGAAAACCAGAAGATGCCAACGGCCATCGTTATTTCTGTAATAAAGTTTTCCGGCTGACTCATTGCTGTGTTAGCCAACCAATCTCTGACAAACAAAACTACCGACATTGCAATACCAGTGATAAGCCCATCAATCAGATATGCTTTGCGGTAGTTGCCATAAATAGTTGAATTATATCTCCTAAAAAACTTAGCCATTCTTACTTAGAAAACGCAAAGATACTAAAAAAATTGCATTTTATATAAGAATATTCCTAAAATCATATTCTGTATCGACCTTATTTAGGATTTCTTTCCTTCTTAATAATTCATTTTCAGTAAATTCCGTTATCATAAGTTGATTTAAGGAGTCAAGCATCCGTTGTGGATTATCTTCAACCACACATGCTTCTTTTAAATGTGTCCCACTTACCATAGTGGAATTTACTAAGCAGAAACGTCCTTCATATAGAGCATTTATAAGTTTCAATTTCACTCCAGTCGGCTGGTCTGTAACCAGTACATTCACTTGGGCGTTGGCCAGTAATTCGTGCATTCTCTCTTCTGACGGATTAGCAACCAAAGTCACATTTCCAAACTGCTTCAACATCTGTTGCAATTCATCGCTAGGGTCGCGTCCTGCTATAATAAATGGATATTTCGTATTCGGAATTAGGTTTTGTGCCATAAACACAACTGCCCTCACATTTTCAGCTACGGACAAGTTCCCCTGATACAGGATGTACTCACCCTTGCCAATAAAAGAGGTGATTTTATCATGACAATGCGAAGGGGGCAGCACCGACACATTGTGGCAGCCAATTTTCCTAAAATGAGCTGCATCTGACTCCGATATGGCCAGTATACCCGAAGCCCGAGTAATGATCTGCTCATAATGCTTCAACTTTCTCGATTCGACTAAGAAAAAGACTTTTTTCCATAGGCTCTTTTCCGATCGAGCTAGTGCCAAATAGTAATCGTGCTCTACATTGTGCGTTCTTACTATTATTTTTCGGTCACCATCTGCCAGTTGCTCTAGAACAAAGCAACCATGAAGTCCTTCTATAAGAATTGGAAAATCGTCTTGTTTTAATCTATCAATCAGCTGTCTAGAATTACGTGAGGCAACAATATAAGGCCTACGTTCAAATTGATGACGTAATCCCACCTCTCGTGGGTAATAATTAACCTCTTCACATATTTCATTTAAAACTAATGCCTCATCGCGTCCATAGGTATAGCAATGGAGGTGTATCTTATACCCTGCTTTTGCCAATGTCTTAATGCGGTAATATACGTCAATCACACCGCCATAATCAGCCGGCCATGGAACATTAAATGATACAATGTGAAGATGCATAATATGAAAAATTTGCACTTCTTCAGTCTACCTCAATCTGTAGGCCGTCGTATGCAAGGTGGACATTCTCAGGCAATTCTTTCTCAGTGACAGCGTATAGCCCCATTTCATGGCTCACATGGGTCAAATAGGCCATGCGGGGTTTCACTCTTTCGATTATTTCTATAGCTTCAGGCAGGCAGAAATGGGAGAAATGCTTTTGTTTTCTCAACGCATTCAGCACCAGAGTATCTACATTTTTTATTTTATTTAACTCAGTATCTGATATGAAGTTAGCATCTGTTATATAGGCTAATTGATTAATCCGAAAACCCAACACTGGTAAATCCTTGTGCATGGCTTTAATAGGAATTACCTCTTCCCCTGCGGATACTAAGACTGGTTCGTCGCCAGAAATCTCATGTATATTTGCTTCGGGCAGCCCAGGAAACTCATGCGGGGAAAAAATATAATGGTAGTCTCGTTCAATTGCCAAACGGGCTTCATGGTTGCAGTAGATGTCCATCTTTTGCCTCTGAGTCCAGTTGAAGGGACGTATATCATCCAATCCCCCAACATGGTCTCGGTGTGCATGCGTGATGAGAATGCTGTCCAAATGAGTGACTTGGGCTCTCAGCATCTGTTCTCTAAAGTCTGGACCAATGTCGATTAGTATGTTCTTTCCCTTTTCAGTTTCAATCAGTGCAGAGGTTCGCAAATGTTTGTCATGTGGATCCTGCGAATGGCAAACATGACAAGTACAAGCTATAACGGGCACTCCTTGCGAAGTACCCGTTCCTAAAAAAGTAAGTCTCATTATTCGTTTTTAACAGTCAGTTTAAATCCAACTCCATGCACGTTCACTATCTGGACTTGCGGGTCAAGTTTAAGATATTTACGCAGTTTGGTAATATAAACATCCATACTTCGCGCAGCAAAATAACTGTCGTCTTTCCAAATTTTTTGCAATGTACTGGTACGGTCGACTAGCTGGTTGAAGTTCATAGCAAACATGCGCAGCAGCTCACATTCTTTCATGGTCAGTCGCTGCACATTGTCACCACAAGTGAGTGTCTGATGGCTATAGTCGAACACAAAATTACCGATGTGGAAAATATTCTTATCAGGTTTCCCGTCGTCGAAAGAGCGGCGGATTGTAGCGTTCACTCTGGCCAGCAATTCTTCCATACTGAAAGGCTTGGTCACATAGTCGTCTGCCCCAATCTCAAATCCTTTCAATTTGTCTGCCTCCAGATTCTTTGCCGTTAAGAAAATGATAGGTATGCGTTTATCCACTTTTCGTATTTCCTTTGCAACAGTGAAGCCGTCTTTAATAGGCATCATAATGTCAAGGATGCAAGCGTCGACATCGTCGTTTTGATAAATCTCAATGGCGGCCTGTCCGTCAACAGCCAAAAAAACGGTATACCCTTTTTGAGTCAAATAAGCCTTCAAAATGGTTCCCAAGTTGGGGTCATCTTCTGCAACAAGCAGATTAATACCTAAATTCATATCCTTTAAGATTTTTCTTCAACAATTTTAATACTTTCGATAAGGTCTCCTGCTTCAATCTTGTCAATCACGTCAACCCCTTCTGTCACCTTGCCAAAGCAGGTGTGACGGCCGTCCAAATGCCGAGTGTTTTCTCTATTGTGGCAGATAAAGAATTGGCTTCCGCCAGTGTCCTTACCCGCATGTGCCATAGATAGCACACCTCTGTCATGATACTGTTTCTCGGCATCGGTCTCACATTTAATGTGCCAGCCCGGTCCGCCGGTGCCCACACGGGGATCGCGTGGGTTGCGACTGTAGGGGCATCCTCCTTGGATAACAAAACCAGGAATCACTCTGTGAAATCGCAGACCGTCATAAAAACCCGACTTTGCTAACTTCACAAAATTATCCACAGTTCCGGGAACTTCCTTTTCGTACAGCTCCGCCGACATTATACCTTTGGGTGTTGTTATTATAGCTCTCATATCAATTATTCAGTACTCTATTAATTCAGTATTCTATTAACTTAAAAAATTGCAAAATATTGTGATGTCTAAGTATTTTTTTTAAAACTTCGAGGCGCTGGTGAAAACTCTATTCCAACGAGGTTTTTTGTGGTCTTTGTCCCATGAGAACATTACCAAACTAGCCTTTCCAACAATATGGTTCTCAGGCACAAATCCCCAATAGCGACTGTCGGCTGAGTTGTGTCGATTATCCCCCATCATCCAATAGTAGTCCATTTTTGGGGTATAGGTGGTAGTCTCTTTGCCATTAATGAAAATCTTTCCGTTTCTAACCTCCAACTCATTGTCCTCAAACACTTCAATCACTCGCTCATAAAGAGGTAGATTCTCCAAGGTCAAATTGAGAGTTTCGCCTTTGGCCGGAATGTGTACGGGTCCATAATTATCTGCACTCCATGTGTTTTCCTCAGTATAAGGGAAGAGGTCTCTCTCCCATTCGCCTGCTGGGTAAACCACTTTTTCCACTGAAGCAACATAGTCTCTCGATCTCAGTTCTTGCGCTTTAAGTTCTGTCAGTGGCAGTTCGTATGCGTCATTACCGTTGTACAGGCCATATAGTGCACCTTCATAATCCTCATTGCTTACACCTTCTTCGTCCAGTATCTTATGATAGTTTAGACCTGGCATCGAAAATTTTACTGCATGCGTCACCTGGCTTTCTGTCGGATTGGGAAGTCTATTGCCATTGATATACACTGTCTGGTCCTTTATCTCCAAATCCTCACCGGGCAAACCAATGCAACGTTTGATAAAGTGTTCACGTTTGTCCACCGGACGTACCCGAATTTTATTTTTCACCATCCTGTCTCTCACATACATTTGGTCTGCATTTAGCACGTTTTCCCTTCCCATTTCACGCACCAAGGAATGGTAACTTCTATTGCTGTTCCAGGCAGTGCAGACCGTATCGCCGTCAGGAAAGTTGAACACTACTGCGTCAAAACGTTTCACCTTTCCTAAACCCGGATAACGGTGGTAAGGACGTTCTATCCATTTCACATACGACTCCACCTGACCGTTAGTCAGAGGCACCACGTTGTGCATCAGGGGTAGCGAAAGAGGTGTCATTGACATGCGAGGACCGTATGCAACCTTAGACACAAGCAAATAATCTCCCGTAAGCAACGATTTCTCCATGGAACTGGATGGGATATTATAAAATTCCAGCACCATGCCTCTGATAATTACCGCTGCCACAATGGCAAACACAATGGCATCTAGCCAGTCGCGTAACTCGCTCACTTTGTGGGGCGGTTCTTTTGTGGGGTCGTGATATTCCCATTTATTCAGTCCGACCAACGGCAGATAAAACCATGGGAAAATAACCGAGAACGTCTGCTCCCAAAAGCTGTAGCGGTAGAACACCTTAGCGGTTTCCACCACCATAAGCAGAAATGTAAAAATATTGATTGCAGGAATCAAAAAATAAATATACCATTTCCAACTCTTGCCACAAATCTTAATCCAAACCACTATATTATAAATGGGGATAAGTGCTTTCCACGGTTCCACCCCTGCCTTTTTAAATACAAACCACAGGCCGAAAATACAGCCTACAAAGTAGAGAATCAGTAAGATGTCGTATATCATTCTTTATATAAATTTGCCTTTATAACGTCTTTTTTGTTAAATTATTGCGTCGATTCTTTCTTTCAGTAACTTTTTCTCGCTTTCCCAGTTTAATTCTTTCCGTGCCTTGACAAAACGCTGCTCCCTCTCTTTTCTGGGCAAAGTGTTCCAATATAATATAGTATTATCTATTGCTTTTGCCAGTCTTGTTACATAATCTTGATATGCCGCTCCTGCTTTTTCTTTCGGACACGGTCCAACGGTGGTACCAGTACGGTAAGTATTTATCACTCTTGAAATCTCATAAAAATCTGTAGCCAATATAGGCACTCCTGCATGGGCAAAGTCAGCAATTCGATTGGGCAAGGAGTAACGATAGTTCAGCCCCATGTCCTCCAATAGGCACACGCCCAAGTCTGCCTTCTGTGTGAGTGTGTGCAGCTCTTCCGGCCTTACCCTTCCCTTGAAGGCTATCCGCTCTCGCCAAGTTCTTGAATTCGAATATGATTCCAAAGCATCCTTTTGGTCGCCGTCTCCGGCCACCACCAATCGGCAGTCTGGCAAAAATTCAATCGCGTCAATTAGTTCCCGCACCCCACGCCCAACATTCACAGCCCCCTGATATAGAATCACCCACGGCTTTCCGTGAGGAGCAATTGCGTAATTCTCTTCGGGCTTCCAGTCGGGCAGATTGCGAACCACCGTCATGTTTACGCCGTAGCGCCTTTCATACTCCTTGGCCACGCTCTCACACACCGTAAAGGCCGCATCCACCTGCGGAAGACAATGTCTTTCCACCCATTGCCATACGCGCCTCACTCGCGGTTTGCCCACCAGTTCGGGCACCTCGGGAAACAACTCATGAGCGTCAAAAATCAGTCTCTTCTTCCGCAGGCGCGCTGCCCAGCAGCATGCCAGTAGCGTGTCGCTGTCGTTGGCGTAGAAGGCATCGGCGCGAGCAAATAGCAAATGCAGCATCAGCCGTATATTGTACTCAGCATAGAAGAGTGCAGACCGCCTGAACAACAATCGCATCCGGCGGGTGTCATATTCCCTATGTCCCAAGCTGAGACTCTCGGGCAGCCGCCTCCCCACCAACGTGACCCCGTAGCCTGCTTCTACCAAAGCCATGCAGCTTCGGTGAACCCGTTGGTCGGTCACAAGGTCGTTAGTCACGGCCACCACTATGTTTTTCTTTTTCATCTTTTGTCCATAACGCCCTTTTCAGCAAAAAATTGCCCACTCCCTATTTTCTTCACTCCCTCGGCTGTTTCCCATCTGGTTCACAACCATTTGCAATACCGACACCAATTTCCCTACCCACTTGCAGCTCATTCCATCTACTCAGTCCCCCCCCTATCCATTCAGCCCAATTTTCAAACTCCAGCTAACATCTCGTATTGCCGACCGAAGACTCCTTTTGTATGTCTACTTAGGAGCTGCTATCCATCTTACGCTCCATAGGCTATTACCTGTCCACCGGGCGAGGAAAAGTAGTTTGCCTCTGCCGACAGTAAAGCCGAATTGTCATGAATTGGCCACGGTGATGACCGATGGTAAATTTGTGACAATTTGCAGTATAGGAGTTTTTTTGTGTGCGGCAAACGCTTATGTGGGGATTTTTGCGTACATTTGCAGCCTCAAAATAAAAGCATGGTCACCTATTTTGCAGACGTCATATTGCCCCTCCATATCCACGGCACCTATACCTACCGCGTACCTCAGGAGTACAACGATGCCGTCCGTGTGGGACAGCGAGTGGTGGTGCAGTTTGGCCCTAAAAGGCTCTACTCTGCCGTGGTGCGCCGCATCCATGAGGACGCCCCGCACTATAAGGTGAAGTACATTATGGCCATTCTGGATACCGAACCCCTGGTCAGCGAGTCACTCTTCCGCTTTTGGGAGTGGATTGCGGACTACTATATGTGCTACGTGGGCGACGTAATGGCCATTGCGCTTCCATCGGCCTTTCGGCTGGCCAGCGAGTCTTCTGTATCCATCCACCCCGATTTCAGCGGCGAACTTTCAAACCTGACGGACAATGAGCTGCGCGTGGTGCGCCTGCTGACCGACCACCCTGTGATGACCGTGGACGACATTAGCCGTGCCATAGGGGTTCAGAAGATGATGCCCCTACTGAACACCATGATTGAGCGCGAGATAATCGTAATGGACGAGGAGCTGCACCAGCGTTTTACCCCCCGAAAGTCAGCCTATATCATCCTCTCCGAAGACTATTCCCGCCAGGACAGTCTGAAATCACTTTTCGACTCACTCGAAAAGAAAAAAAACACACAAAAACAGGTCGACCTACTGCTCAAGTTTATGCAGATGAGCCAGTTGGGCAAGCAGCCCGTCCCTCGACGTCAACTTCTCGACACTTCCGATGGCAAACCCGTTTCCGAGTCTGCACTCAAGACACTCATACGCAACGGTGTGCTGCTGCAGGAGGAAAAAGCAGAGTCCCGTCTGGAAGACGGCTGCGCCACCCTTTCACCCGAAAGCATCCAACTCAACGACGAACAACAGGCAGCTTTCGACTATCTCCGCCACTGCCAAAAGCCTGTGGCACTGCTGCACGGCGTTACCTCTTCAGGCAAGACCGAGGTTTATATCAAGCTCATCCACGAGGTTGTCCAGCAAGGCAAGCAGGTGCTCTTCCTGCTGCCCGAGATCGCCCTTACCGCGCAAATCATCAACCGTTTGCGCAAGTATTTCGGCGACCGGGTTGGGGTCTATCACTCTCGCTTTAGCGCCTCACAGCGGGCCGAAGTGTGGAATCGCACTATGGATCCCGACGACAACCGCCGTTTCCAAGTCCTGTTGGGTGCCCGCAGCGCTCTCTTCCTTCCTTTCCACAACCTTGGCCTCGTCATCGTCGACGAGGAGCACGACAGCAGTTTCAAACAGTACGACCCCGCTCCACGTTACCATGGGCGCGACGCCGCCATCTATCTGGCCCACCTTTGGGGTGCCCAGACCGTCCTCGGTTCCGCCACACCTTCCCTCGAAAGCTATTTCAACGCCCAGCAGGGCAAATACGGATTTTGCGAGATGAAGAAACGCTACGGGGGACTGCGGCTCCCCGAAGTGCTCTGTGCCGACATGAAAGAAGAGTCCAACCGCATCCGTCGCCAGATAGGGACTCAGGCAGCAGGTTCAGTCCATTTTTCCAAGTTTCTCCTCGACCACATTCAGGAGGCTCTCGACAACCACGAGCAGGTCATCCTCTTCCAAAACAGGCGAGGCTTCTCCCTGCGCATCGAGTGCGACGACTGCCACTGGACCCCCCAGTGCCAGCACTGCGACGTGTCGCTTGTCTACCACAAGGCCACCAACAGCATGCGATGCCACTATTGTGGCTACTCCATACCACTCCCCTCCGAATGCCCCGCCTGCCATGGCCACCACCTCACCATGAAGGGCTTCGGCACCGAACGCATCGAAGACGACCTCTCCATCCTCTTTCCCGACGCCAAAGTGGCGCGTATGGACCTCGACAGCACTGCACAGAAAAACCGCTACCTAGAAATCATCAACGATTTTCAGGAACGCCGTATCGACATTCTCGTGGGCACCCAGATGGTTACCAAAGGCCTCGACTTCGACAACGTCAGCGTGGTGGGCATCGTCAGCGCCGACAATCTCATCTATTTCCCCGACTTCCGCGCCTTCGAGCGGGCCTTCCAGCAAATGACCCAGGTGAGCGGCCGCGCCGGCCGCCATGGCCATCAGGGCAAAGTCATCATCCAAACCTACAATCCCTACCATCAGGCCATCCGCAACGTCATCGACAACGACTACCAGGAGATGTACCACAGCCAAATCAACGAGCGCCGTGTCTTCCGCTACCCCCCGTTCTACCGCCTCATCGACATCACCCTCAAACACCGCGAAAGCGAACTCCTCAACGATGCCGCCGCGCGCTATGCCGCCATGCTCCGCGAAGTATTCGGCACCCGCGTCATCGGCCCAGAATATCCCAACGTATCACGCATCCGCGGACTCTTTATCAAAAAAATCATGCTCCGTTTCGAGCGTTCCGAAGCCATTGCCGAAGCCAAAAAAATCATCCTAGACATTTCCGATAGGCTCAAGACCGACAAGCGCCTCTCCTCGCTTCAAATCCATTTCGACGTAGACCCTCAGTAGCCTTCCCATGCCTTTTCTCGTCTTAAAATGAGAAAAGCAGTCAAATTCTGTCTTTTTCGATTTTTTTTCGTATTTTTGCAAACTTAAATAGTAAGCAATAATATGGGAAGAATCCTTGCAATTGACTATGGCATAAAGCGTACTGGAATTGCCGTCACCGACCCCGACCGCATCATTGCCACTGGGCTGACAACCGTGGCCACCCCTACTCTACTCCAATTCCTGCAAGACTACTGTGCCAAAGAAACCGTCGACATCTTTCTCGTCGGCGAGGCCAAACACCTCGACAATACCCCTTCTGAGTCAATGCGGTACATCGAGCCCTTCGTCCAGAAACTGGCACAGACTTTCCCCGACAAAAAAATCGCCCGCATCGACGAGCGCTTCACCTCCAAAATGGCCTTCCAAGCCATGATAGACGGCGGCCTGAAGAAGAAACAACGCCAAAACAAGGGCATGATAGACCAGGTGTCGGCCACCATCATGCTGCAAAACTACATGGACAGCGCCCAGTACCAACAGCAACGCTAGCCCTCCCCCTTCCCTTTGGCACAATATTTGTTAAAGAAAAAAGAAATACAACAGAAATGATATACCCCATTATCGGCCTCGGCCACCCCACCCTGCGCAAAGTAGCGCAACCCATTGACAAAGATTACCCCGAACTGGGAAAACTCATTGCCGACATGTACGAGACCATGTACAACGCCGACGGCGTAGGCCTTGCCGCTCCCCAAATCGACCTCTCCATCCGCCTTGTGGTCATCGGCTTCCGTCCCTACGACGAGAAAACCGACACCTACGGCCCTGTCGCCGAGGAGCACACCCTCATCAACCCCGAAATCCTAGAATTCATAGGCGAGAAACAGTATTTCAACGAGGGCTGCCTCTCCGTTCCCGACATCCACGAGGACGTCCTGCGCACCGAAGGCATCCGCCTCCGCTGGTACGACCCCGACTGGCAGCTTCACGAGGAGGAAATCCACGGCCTTTTTGCCCGTGTGGCACAGCACGAAATCGACCACCTCGAAGGCAAAGTCTTCACCGACCGCCTCTCCCCCCTCCGCCGCACCATGCTCAAACGCAAAATAAGCGATGTGGTCAACGGCCGTGTCCGCACCCACTACCGCATGAAAACCACTAAAAAATAATAGCATTACCCAAATGAAAAGAATACTCCTCCTTTTTGCTGCCACGGCCCTTCTCGTGGCCTGCGGCCCCAGCCGCGAAGAACGCGTCGAACAAATCGAAGACTTCGAAGACTCTGTCTTCGAAAACGCCATCGGAGCCGACCCTGCCACTGCCGACCAACTCACCGACCTCTACGTGGCCTTTGCCGACAAATACCCCACCGACTCCCTCACCCCCCAGTACCTAATGAAGGCCGCCGAAATCCAAAGCAACGTCATCCACACCGATCGTGCCATTCAGCTTTTCGACCGTGTCATCAACGACTACTCCTACTTCTCCGAGGTTCCCATGTGCTATTTCCTCAAAGGCAATGCCTACGACCTCAACTGCCAATACGACGAGGCCAAGGCCGCCTATCAGGAGTTTGTCGATAAATTCCCCAACCACTTTATGGCTGCCGACACCCGCAAGCTCATACCCCTCGTAGGCATGTCGCCCGAAGAGATTTTCGAGTACAACCTCGCGCGCGCCAACGACTCTCTCTTGGCCAACAGCCAAACCGTCGACGTGCAATAATAGAGCCACGATGGACCTCATCAACATCCTCCCCGACAGCGTTGCCAATCAGATTGCGGCCGGCGAAGTAGTCGACCGTCCCGCTTCGGCTGTCAAGGAGCTGTTGGAAAACGCCCTCGATGCCGGAGCCACCAAAATCCAACTCATCGTCAAGGACGCCGGCCGAACCCTCATACAAGTCATCGACAACGGATGCGGCATGAGCGACAGCGATGCCCGTGTCTGTTTCGAGCGCCACGCCACATCCAAAATCCACAAGGCCGACGACCTTTTCGACATCCACACCATGGGCTTCCGGGGCGAAGCCCTGGCATCCATTGCCGCCATCGCTCAGGTCGAACTCAAAACCAAGCTGCATCAAAGCGAACTGGGCACCCAGGTCCTCATCGAAGGCTCTCAGATTCAAGAACAGATTTCATGTGCCTGCCCCAACGGCACTTCCATCGCCGTAAAGAATCTTTTCTTCAACGTCCCCGCTCGACGCAACTTCCTCAAAAAAGACAGCATAGAGCTCAGCCATATCGAGGAAGTCTTCAAACGTGTGGCCCTCATCAACTACGGCATCGATTACACCTTCTACAGCAACGGCAAACTGCTCTACGACCTCCATGCGGGCAATTTTGCCGAACGTATCAGCCAAATATTCGGCACTAACTATCGCGAGCGCCTCTACCCCATTGACGAAACCACCGACATAGTCACCCTATACGGCTACGTGTCCAAACCCGAATTCGCCCGCAAATCGCGGGGCGAACAATACCTCTTTGTCAACCACCGTTTCATCAAGCATCCCGCCCTAAGTGCCGCCATCGAAAAAGCCTACTCCGACGTCATCCCCGAACGCTACTACCCCAGCTACTTCCTCCACCTCCAAGTAGACCCCTCCCGCATCGACATCAACATACATCCCACCAAGACCGAGGTGAAATTTGTCGACGAGCACACCCTTTTCGCCATCCTCCGAGCCGCCACCAAAAAGGCCATTGGCCAGTTTGGCATTGGCAACGAGCTGCAGTTCAACCCCATCGAAGAGGTCGATTTTCTTCCCGCACCCAAAGGCTACGTGCCCAAGGAACCTAAGGTAAGCTACAACCCCGACTACAACCCCTTCACCAACCCATTTCCTTCAAGTCGCACTTCATCCAACAGCAGCCATACGCCTAATTTCGAAAGCGATATGCCCAAGTCCTCAAAATGGACTTCCTTTTTCGACCTCGACGACAAGACCCACAATTCCCCCGCCGACGTCAGCGCTCCCGCTCCCCAGTCGCAACAACAACAGCTCCAAACTCCCAGCATCGCCGTCACCGAGACTCCCTGCATGCAGCTCCAGCAGCGCTTTATCGTCAGCACCCTCCCCTCCGGGCTCCTCCTCATCGACCAGCAGGCAGCCCACGAGCGGGTACTCTACGAGCGCCTCATCAACCGTCAGCAGGCCCCCTCTGCCCAACAGCTTCTCTTCCCTGTCAACTGCCAGTTCTCTCCTGCCGATGCCGACATTTTCAACGAGCTGATTCCCGACCTCAGGGAACACGGCTTCGAAATAGCACCCCTCGGCCAAACCACCTTTGTGGTAACCGCCACTCCGCCCGACATCGTCGAGGCCGATCTACAACAATTCTTCGACCAAATAATCGTAGAACACAAAGGTGCCATGATACAAAAATTCACCGACCGCCGTCTCAGTCTCTGCCGCTCCATGGCACGGCAGATGGCCATCCGCCCCGGCATCTCCCTCAAACAGGAGGAAATGCAGCAACTCATTGCCGACCTCTTCTGCTGCCAAGTGCCCGGCGTCAGCCCCTCTGGCCGCAAGACCATGGCAGTGCTCAATCCCGAAACACTTCTTAACTAATACATTTATATTTCATTATGACAGACTACGCACCCAAAGGTTTCTCCATGCTACCCCCGGTAGTGAAGAATCTACTCATCATCAACGTCATCGTCTTTCTGGCCACGATGGTGCTGGAACGAGCCGGCTATTACAACATCACCAACATGCTGGCCCTCAACTCCATCCCCACCGGCCGTTTCCGCATCTGGCAACTATTCACCTACATGTTCATGCACGGCAGCTTCAGCCATCTGTTTTTCAACATGTTTGCCCTCTGGATGTTCGGCTATATTCTAGAAAACTTCTGGGGTTCGAGGCGCTTTCTGTTCTACTACCTCGTCTGCGGCATAGGCGCCGGCCTCTGCAACATACTCGTCCCCGGCTGGGGACTCACCGTGGGCGCTTCGGGCGCTGTCTACGGCGTCCTCCTGGCCTTCGGCATGATGTTTCCAGAAGAGCGCATCTATCTCTACTTCCTCATGCCCATCAAAGCCAAGTGGTTCGTCATAGGCTATGCCGCCATCGAGCTCCTCGAGGGCATCTTTGTTTCCGACGGCATCGCCCATTTTGCCCACCTCGGCGGCATGCTCTTCGGCCTCCTGCTCATCCTCTACTGGCGCAAGCATCCCTTCTCCAAATTCTAAGCCACCCCTTACAACCCATCGGTATAAAAAACAGGGGGCTGCCAATCGGCAGTCCCCTTTCTGTGATATACACTTATGAAAAAAAACCTTCTGTTAATAGCTATTTTATCAGTCCTAAACGCTCGGCCGCCTGCTTTACAGTTTCGTTCTGGTAGTCCACAAGCTCCTGCGGGGCAATCACATCCACACAATCCATAATGACGTTGAGCGAATGCTTCAGCTCTTCGTTTATCTTCAACACCATGTGCACGTCCAATACTTCCTCGCCATTGACCGTGATGAACTTCGAACGCTGCGAAGCATGCATCGGGTTGGTGCTGAAGTACATCTTTCCCCAACCCCTAATGCGCAGGTGCACGTCGCAGCACTCTCCACCGGGGTCGAACACGCCAACGAAATCATCAAAATACTCGTCGGGATTGAACGGATAGTTTATATAGGGGTCGTAGCCGTTATTGAGCCCGTAAATGCGGTCCAAAGGCACAGGCTGGATTTTGTCAGGATTCTCAGTGGTGACCCCCAACACGTACCAGCGGTTATAAAACTGTTTCAGGAAAAAGGGGTGATAGTTCATAATAACATCCTCCTGACCTTCACGGACCAGCATCCACATCGATTTCTTCTCATCGATGGCCTCCAGCAGCTGGCGGAAATATTCGAAGCATTCCCGCATCCTCACACCGCCTTGGAATCCATGCACGTCGCATCTGAAAGCCGGCTTGGCGTCAAAGTTGCCTAGCCACCGTTTCATCCCATTGATCGTCTTCTTTATCCAGGGAGTCATGTCAGGGTCCACCGTCGAGTCGAAGCTACTAAGAAACAGCTGCACATAGCGCATCTGGTTATGCGTCAGCGGAATCTTAGAAATACTATACGACGGGTCCTTATACCTATAGGCCGAATAGACGCGCTTGTCGCCCTTGCGGTCGGGACGCACTACGCGGTACGATTCTATCTCAGCCCCATAACCTTCCGGACTCTTCATAAACGCAATGTCCGAATAGAGCTGCCGTTCGCTTACCTTGTGCGGGTGTTCTGTTTTCTGCAGTCTGATGTTCACCGTCTCCAGCAACTCCTTCAGGGTATATTCCGCACTGGTGTCCCTGAAACAATTGTCTAGGATATGATAGCGTAGCTGTGCTTTATTTTGTGTTGACATTTCCTTATATTTTGTGCAAAAATACTGATATATTTTCATTTACCAACATTTTTTTTATTTTCTGAAGAAAAAAAACACCTCAAACACCCAACAAGGTAACAAATTCACCGATTTCTTTTTTTGAAAATTTTTCCCTCCGCACCCTTTCGGCCGACAAAAAACAATTTTCGCCCACCTTAAATTCATTTTTTCCAACCTTTCGGCATCTCCTTTCCCATTCTTCCGCCCCCGTCATAGTCGCCCTTCCTTCGCCTTTTTGTTTTTATTTAGTTTGCATTTTATTTGTATTTAGTTTATCAATGAAAAACAAAATGCAAATAAAAAACAAATGAAATACAATCTATCAACACGCCCCAGGGCGGTGCTTCCTCCCGTCCGCGGCATTCAGTGCCGACGGGGCATGGCTCGGCACCCATGCCTTAAAAGGAGTGATTTTTAACTTTAAAAAACTGTCTATTCCATAAAAAAAGCGTATTTTTGCAATCTCATTAAAAGGCATCGCCCCGTCCTGCCCTTGCCACCCCGGCGGCATCCGACAGCGTTAGAGGCAGCCTCTGAAAAATGGCAAAAACATCGGACAGACTTCGTTTCTATCCCTCGAAATAACAGTAAATAATGAATATCGCAGAATCCTACCAACTACCTGAAGGTACTATTGTGAACCTGGTTGAAAACAACGGCCTCTACAACCTCACCAACGCCGACGGTGCCGAGCTGTTCAACCACTGGTATGAAAAAATCGCCACCGTCAACCCCGAAGGCAAGCCTCTGGCCCTCCAAGGCCTCGACGACGGAATATGGTATAGCCTTAACATCCACGACCGCACCATCGCTTTCGACCACTACGACAACGAAGACCGCCTCTCGCCTGAGGTGACCAAAGTCTTCTGGCACGGCGCCTACAACATCTTCCTCAACGGCCATCCCCTCCTTCCCGAGTGGCATCAGTCCATTATGTGCCTGCGCATGCAACCCGACTATATCAAGTTCTACCTCGACATCCTCAACCCCACCGAAATCACCCGCGACTCTACCTGCTACCTTATCCGCCAGGGACAGTTGCTCCCCTTCACCGACTACTACCGCATCGAGCCCGACCGTTTCGGCCGCGACTTCCTCAAGGCCTTCCGCAAAAGCGACGACCGCTGCGTACTCATACGCAACGGCAAAACCCTCTGGAACCCCGACCAGCTTGCCTTTGCCGACGTCCTCGCCATCAAGCGCACCTCATTCGACGGCTCCAACTTCAACTTCATCGCCCATTTGGGCGGGCACAAATATGCCTTCTGCAACTCGGAGTATCTCGACTACCCCAAAGAGTGGCATGCCCAAATCCAGAGCGGCGCCATTCCCGTCCTCGCCTCCGGCGAACTGCTCGACCCTAAGAACGAAGAGGAAAAATTCCTGGTGTGCAAACTGGACAAGGGCGCCTACATGCTTGTCTGCCGCACCAAAGACCTCCGCGTGGCCGTCGACCGCTGCGACAGCTATCAGATTCAGAACGAGCTGGCCGTCTTCCACAACGACGACAAAACCCCCGCCACCGGCATCGTCTTCACCAACGGTCTGAAAATAGAGCTGAACGACACTTTCCAGTACCTCATCAGCGGCAAAAACGCCATCTACACCGACCACTGGGACACCCTCACCGACGAGCAGGTGCAAACCCTCGCCAACGAAATCCTGGTCGACAACAGCGAAGACTTCTACATCTCCGAGTTCCTCGACTTCGTGGGTCCCAACGTGCTCCTGCGCGACAGCCAACGTGGTTTCAACATCATCGGCTACGGCCTTCCGCTGAACGACGACACTTGGTTTGAAAAGGCTCAAATTGTCGGTTCCCATATCCTCCTCTGCAACCAAGGCAAAATCAAGTGGATGAATGAAGAGCTCCGTGTGGGCACCGGCTGGTTCGGTGTCATCCGCCTCTCGCCCCACTGCTCTATCAAATACGTCGACGGCCAGTACAAGAAGGTCGTCACCGGCTCCGCCGTCAAAGGCCGGAAATACTCCGCCGACCCCGACGGCAGCAACGGCTACCAGATTGGCTCTGGCGAATATATCGAGGTGGACCGCCCTTACGGCCATTTCTTTTTTAAGATAGTCTTCGGCAACGAGCTGGAACTCATCAGTATGGATGCCCGCGAGCCGCATATCAAACTCCCGGCCGCCGTTTTCTACAACTGGAACGAATACTCGGTCCGCTACATCGGTACCGACGCCTTCCGCTACAACGGTGCCCTCCAAAGCATCGCCCTGCCCGACACCATAGTTGAAATAAAGGAAGGTGCCCTCGAAAGCTGCTACGGCCTGCAAATCATCTACCCCGAATAGTCCCGCCGCCCCCCGCACTGCTTATGGGGGGCAGAACGGACCCAGCACTAACAGACAAGGCCGCGCCTGAGCGCGGCCTTGTCTGTTTCAATATCTTCCCGGCACAGCTTGCATCGCATCGCGGGACAGGGGACGGCGGCGGGCTATTCTTCTACCTTTATCCCATTCTTCTTGCAGCCGTTAATCAGGTGTTTCTTGTGCACGTCCACCAATTCCTCCGGCCCTATCACCTCCAGCATACCAGAGTAGCTCATGAGCAGGTTCTCCAGCTCGATATTATGCTTCACGCTCAAGTGCACCTCTAGCGCTTTCTCGCCGTTCACCACGGTCCAGTGACTGCGCTGCGAACCGTGGATGGGGTTAAACTCTAGGTGTTTGGCCAGCCAGCCGTAAAATCTCAAGTGCACGTCCAGCACAGGCGTGTCGGGGTTGTACACTCCCACTATGTCCTCGAAATACTCATTGGGGTTGAAGGGATACATGTAGTAGGGCACGCTGGCGAATTCGATGCTCTGCACCAAGTCGATGGGCAGAACCACTATGCTGCTCCGGTTGTCCTCCATCACCCCCAGCATATACCAGCGGCGGTTGTACTGCCGCATGAACACCGGATGGAAAACTCCCACAACCTGTCCGAAGACCGTCGTGTCCACTTTGATATTGAGGCTGTGGTGGTCAATAATGGCCATGAAGGCCTTCTCGAAAGTCTGCACCCACTCCTTTGCCTTCACCCCTCCGATGTAAGGGTTGATGTCCATCATTACACAATTGTCCTGTATGAGGCCGTCGTTATATTCCATTAGTTTGTCGTAATGGCTTGTCAGCCAGTCCTGCAGGGGAGTGCCGTTGAAGTTGAGCATACCTTGTATGATGGCGCGGAAGAAACGCAGTTGCAGTTCGGGCAGCTGCAGCTGTTGAATGCTGTAGTTGGGGTCGGGATAGCGGTAGGCCACATACGACCGGTTGCGCCCCTTCTCGTCGTTCCGCACAATGCGGTAGGTTTCCAGCTTGGCTCCGTAGCCCTCTTCGCTTTGAAAGTATGAAATATCGTTGTACAGCTGGCGCTCGCTCACCGGACGCTGTCCCAGCTCGGCCAGTGAGCGGTTCACCGTTCTCAGTAGGTCGTCCAACGTATATTCGTGCATTGTGTCCCGTAGGCAGTGGTCCAGTATACAATGGCGTTTGCGTATCTGCTTTTGATTACCCATAATTATTTGTTTTAATATTAATTTTCACAATAACGCAATAATTGAAATATTGTTGTGGTTTTTTCAATTTATTATACCTTCGCTTTACTTTTTGCAATTAATTTTCAGATAAAAGGTTATGTATGAATACTATTGGGACGGATTATTTCTTTATTCGCACAAGTGACGATAGGAATGCACTTTCTGTATTCAACTTGAAATCAATTCATCACATTAAAAAGACCAATACACATACCCCCCTTCCGGCATGTTAGAAGCTGAAAAAAAAGCCCACGCATGTGGGCTTTTAAAATATAGGTGGTTTGATATATATCGAAAGCGGCAGCCGCCGTGGCGTCAGTAACTAAGGTAGGGCGCATGGTTGGTCTGGCTGGGAACGGTCCAACTAAGCAGTCCCAACCTCGACATCTGGCTTACATACTCATTCAGTTTTGAACCTAATGAGCCATTGCTCAGTGAGAAACTGTCGTTAGTATATGGGTAATTGCCCGCCAAATAATCTGGGTCAGGGGTGCCCTTGGCATAAACCCGGCCGCGATGGTAGCACCTGACGATATGTGCGTTGGAGGTCAGCTCGCCACAGATGTCGCCCGTCAGGCCTGAGGTCTCGTTATAGAAGTCGTCGTACACCCCAAAGTAGCAGTTCACCACGTATGAGTCGCCGTCCATGCGCCCCACGATGCCGCCTGCGTAGGCCTCATTGGCCCAGATGGTGTGGCTGTTGGCATCGGGTCTGGCTAAGTCGAAATGCATTGTGTAGCTGTTGAAGACGGTGCTGTTTTGCAGATGCCCAACAATGCCGCCCACACGGTGGATCGCCGAAGAGTATGCCGCAGCCACCCTGGCACCACAGTGGCAGTTGAGTATGGTCGAATGGCTTTGGTCGAAGGCGATGGCTTCGCCCACAATGCCACCCACGTAGGCAGCCCGACTGGCAGGCATATTCAGGAAATCGACCGTCCCGGTCACCTGGCAGTGGTCGATAGTGGCACGGTTGGCATGGGCACAGAACACTCCGCCTGCCGTGGCGTCCTGCATGTCTACAGTGGCGTTCTGCACTTTCAGGTGGCGGACGGTGGCACCGGGGCCCAAATGGCCGAAGAGGCCTCCAGTGAGGCTCAGGTTATAAAGCGTGTTGCCCTGTCCGTCGAAAGTGCCTGTGAAATTGTTTCGCGCAGTGCCGATGGGCTTGATGACGATGGGCGCATTGTTCGTCAGACTTATCGAGTACTCTAGGACATAGTAGGCGCTGGCGAAGGGTGCTCCGTCGCCGATGGGTTCATAGCCCTTGTCAACCAGGTTCTGCATGCTCACGAAATCGTCCACCGTGGAAATACGGTAGGGATTCCCCTCTACGCCTTTCCCCTTCAGCACCAAGGTGTGAGGGTCGTTGAGTTCCACGCTGATGGGCGCAAGCCAGTTGCGGCCGATGGCACCGCTGGCCGCGGCGGACTGGGTGTGGGAGAATTCATACACCGTCTCACCGTCGTGGTCGCCGTCCATAGCCGCTACTTCAATGGTGAACTTATTATCCGTGTAGCTGTCGGTAGGCGGAAGGATGACGTACACCGTCACTGTGGCAGTGGGGACGAGCGTCAGACGGTCGGTGCCGAAGGAAAGTTCCACCTGTTTGTGCTCGTCGGGCACAGAGGCGCCGCCGGCATACACAAGGGAGGGGTTGCCCGTGCGTACCCCGGTCATGTTGAAGGGGCCGCAAAGGGGGGCATCGTTGTCCCTCACCGTCACCTTGCTTAGGTGCAGGTCGCGGCTGTAGGTATTCTGAAGTGTGATTTTCAGGGCGATGCAGGCATTGTAGTAGTTGATAGTGCCCGTGGGCGTGTTGAGGTAGGCCGCCATCACCGTAGGCACTACCTGCCGACCATCGACAACGGTATAGCTTTGAGTGGCGGGCAGCGTGAGGCCCGTGATGGAACCGTCAGAGCCGAAGCTGGTCGAGGTGGACGTGATGGAAGCCGGATAGACCGACCAGTAGTTGCTTGCCGACTGCACATTATAAATATAGCAGGTCGGCTGTGAGCCCGTTGTCGCTATCTGTACCTCCTTGGCCGTACCGTTAATCACCACCTGGTCGCCGTCGGACCAGTAGGTGACGAGGTCGTCGCCCACATAAGTCTTGGCATGGCCTTGGTAGTTCTCGGCCATCACCCGGAGGGTCACCTCCTCATCTTTGCTGCAAGAGGTGCAAAGCAGCGCTGCGGCCGCAAGCGAAACAAGCGCGCCACTCACGGCCTTATGTTTTAGGTATTGCTTTATGCTGTTCATATCTTAATCTCCAAAGAAACTATAGTCGTTGTTATCGTTTGAAAGGTCGCGGAATTGGTCGTTGCCGAAACGTCCGCTCCCTTGGTTGTCCTCAAGAAAATGGAAGAAGACAATGTCTTCGTTTACGCCATTGACGCTTGCGAAGCCATTCTCCACCTTGAAAGAAACTACCGTCGTCCTGGGTTTGACATATCTTGTTTTCATCTTGTTCAGATTTAATGGTTTATGAAATGAACGGTTACCTCACCACTACTTTCTCAGCATATCCCGTTCCGATGCGCACCAGATAGACCCCCGCGTTCGACAGGGCCACATGTGTGGGAGTGCCTGGGGTGGCCTCAGTGCGGAAGACGCAACGTCCCAGCATGTCGTAGACGGCTATGGGAGCCGCTTCGACTACTGATACGGAAAGGGAGCGCTGGTTGCCGGAAACGCTCACCTTGCTGCCAGAGGCATCGAAGTGGGCAGTGAGGACAGTGTTTCCGGTAACGGTGCAGTAACGGGGGTTGGTGGTGTTGCCGTCGTCCCAGTGTCGGAAGGCAGCGGCCGGGGTGGCAGTGAGGCAGACGGTGGATAGATAGGGATAATAGGTAGTGGAGCCTACAGTCCAGCTGTCCTCGCCTTCCACTTGGACGGTGCCGAAGGAGGCGTCGCTGAGTCCCTCGAAGGAGAAGCCTATCGGCTCGAAGTAAGCAGTGTAGGTGGCATCAGATGAGGGAACGATGGTGCGGGTGCTTTCTGTGTTGCCATCTTGCCAGCGTGTGAATTGGAAGCGGGGCATGGCTGTGGCAGAAATGGTCACGTTGGAGCCTCCCGCATAAACACCTGAACCCGAAACGGTGCCCCAGTCCTCTTCGTTGGCCAGGACGGTGACTTCAACAGGGTTGGTAATGGTGTTGTCCCGGGTGCGGAAAGAAACGCGAACCCATTCGCTACTGGCCAAGTTGTTGCGATAGCGAGCCTTGACAAAGACATAATAACGTGTATTGTTGGCTAGGTTGCTCAGCGTGATCGTATTGTTGGTCACGACCTGCTGTTCCATTGCATCGGGCACAATGCCTTGTCCGTAGGCGACCACATAGCTGGTAGGGGACGAAGAGGCAGCCGGGGCATTCCAACTCAACTGTGCACCATTAGCGCTAACATTGTTTACAGCTAAATCTGTAGGTGCTGGCAGATTACTGGATTGACAATGGGCTTTGATATAATATGGATAAGAAGTATATGACTCCCAAATACTATTTTTATAATCCCAATGTGCTTCAGACGGGCAGGAGCCATCTTTACAACACCTACGCCCGTTTGAACTGGTAAGGGTGATGTACATTTCGCAACCGCCATCAGTGTGACGAATGGGTAAAGGAGAAGACAGTGTTATTGAGTCTAATTTGGTTACGCCAGCAGGATACGTGAGGGTAGGACTGGTATATGCTGGGGTATTGCTAGGCCCCCCGTAATACACTTTTACCACATAGTCACTTGTTGTATTATTTGTGGAATAAACTCTAAAAATAACCTTGTCCAGATAATCAGCGTCGGCTAGCATGGAATAAGGCAGCTGAATACCCCATTCGGGAATATATGAGCTGGGAGGATAAGACGAAAAATACGGGTCTCCTTCATTATAGAAGTATTTGTAGGCGGACGAGTTGCCAGTGGTGCTGGTGAAGACGGCAGTATAGATTTGAGTGCCGCCCGTGGCCTTTTGGTAGCGGGGATTGTCACGATTGCCATCGGTCCATTGCAGGAAACGGTATCCAGAATTAGGGGTGGCGGTAAGGATAAAGACACCACTGTAGTTAGGGTAGGTGCCGCCGCCTGTTACCGACCCCATCGATGGTTGAAGGGAAAGAGCAGTGACAGTGGTAGTTCCATCTTCAGGTTCGATAGTAGCAGCTGGCTCTATGCCGATAACGGCATTGTTGCTGTAATTGTACTGATTCGAACTCGAAGCACCAGTGCCAGCGTCTAAAGGATTGAGCGCACCGATAGCATAATACGCATTGGCAGTACCCCCCCAACCCCAGTTTACATGGAAATAGTTATTGCTATTATATCCGTCGAGCACAAAGGCATGGCCTCCACCACTCTGGCTTTGACCGGCGTAGAGTACGGGTCTGCCTGCATTCAATTCCATTTTTAACATTTCAATCCATTCGCTGTTGGTGAAATCTGAGGAGAAAACGGCATTAGTGGTATATTTGTAGTGGAAATAGTTCCTAAGAGCCACTTCGGTAGTAGCATAACGCTCTTCGGTTCGATCGCCAAGAAATTGATAATTGCTATACACACATGTTACAGCTCCGCTTCCCCTTGTGCCGTATGACATATTAACCGATATGCCTACATTGTACATAAGCGATGCTACAGCGTTTATCTCCGTTTCGGTTGAAGAGCTGGTCAGATTGTTTGGCATGTTTTCCCAGTCGAAAACAGTGTCGGCAAAGTTGGAAGAGAGTGTGCTGGAATAGGCTTGATTATCATAATTCTCACTGGCTGCAGATGAATAGGTGTATTCCATGGCACCACGGTTGATTGGCGGCCAGTTCCAATATTTCATGATCTGGGCCATGGCGGTGGCAACACAGCCAGTTGGGGTCTGTATCGAACCATGCCATGGGCAATAACGGTTGTATCCAGGACTTTGACTCCATGTGGTAGACAGCAAAGGCGGCACCTCGTCGGCCACGTCGGCCGAAGTCTTAGCTCCGCCTTTTTCTAGTTCCTCCCATTTTGCAGTGGTTTGAGGTGAGGGAGCAATGTCGTTCTCGCGATTGAAACGGATTTGGTTGTCATAATCGCTCAGCCAGGCGATAATATTCTCTGGCATATCGTTGGTTTCAAAAGTGTTACTCTCGGAATAGGCTAAGATGGGAATCACACGGTCGTCTTTGCTGACCAATACGAATCCCTTTCCACCAGGGCCGGAGAGGATGTAGAATTCCTCAAAAGGAGTCTCGGAAGAAAGATCATTCCAGCCACCCTTTTGGTCTATTTTCAGTCCTTTTTGCTGGACGAAATTGGATGCCACCTGCCGGGCTTTGCTAAGGGGCACAGGGCCGGCATTGGCAATTCCGAAGGATGCCAATAGCATCAGGAAAAGTGGAATTTTTTTTATCATTACTTATCGGTATTAAAGTTATAATTTATGATTACAAATAAAAGATAGGTACTACATGCACTAGTTGGCCGGCAATGCTAGGTCATGAAAAAAACTTCGTTCGAACCATTTTTTTTGCATTTTTGGGTGGTGGTGAATTCCAACCTGTCCATTGCCATCTTGCCGCAATTTGTCATAAGATGTTTTAACATTGCAATCGGTTTATTTTATTAATTTCCAATTTGATAGTTTTTTATCATTGACGATAGCCGCCTATCTGGAATCATTCTAAAAAATACCTTAATAACATATCATAACCGACTGCAAATATACGAATTATTATTGATTTATTATCGGTTTAGTAAAAATAATTTTTTAGAGGACGTTCCTGAATCTGTTTGAACATACTCACAAATTGTGCTATTTAATGAAATTGCATTGTAAAAATAATTGATATATAGGCTATTGCATTCATCACTACTACGGAAGAGAGTTGAGGCAAAATGCACTGGTTGCCGAATTGGGTATAGTCCACCGAAGCAGGTTGGGAGGTGGATCTGCCGGTGGATCAGATTTGTTATACTGGAGTGTGACTAAGGGTGTTCTATGTATTGGGCAGTGGGCGACGGCTGTTGTTGGATCGGGCGGCCGAGGGTGTCTATGACGATGGGGCGGCGGCGGAAGATGAGACGGGCGGTGCCGTCGGAACGGAAGCCGGGGAGGGGCGGAAGGTGGGGGGCGATGGTGTCGTCGAACTGGGGAGGGATGACTTCGCGACCCGAGGGGTCGACAAAGCCCCAGCGGCCGGCTCGTTTGACCGCGGCACGGCGCTGGGAGAAGTGGGAGGCGGACTGGTAGCGGAGGGGGACTACGAGACTGTCGCGGTGGTCGACGAAGCCCCAAAGGCCATGCTGGCAGACGGGCGCAAGTCCACAGGCAAAGAGACCTACGGAGTCGTAGTGAGGGGGAATTACTTCGTGGCCGAGGGTGTCGATGAAGCCCCAGCGGCTGTCTCGGTGTACGGGTGAGAGCCCTTCAAAGTAGGCGCACGGGAAGAGGTCGTAGCAGAGCGGCGTGACGAGACGGCCGTCGGGGCCAAGGAGTGCGAAAAGTCCGCGGCTGCGGACGAGATACCGTCCGGACAGGTAGTGCGGGTTGTCCTGGGCGTCATAGGCATAAAGACGGCCTATCCAGTCGTAGACCTGGTCGGTGACGGTGGCTCCAAGGCGGTTGATGAGGGAGGCGCGGCCTGTTTTTGCATTATAGACGATAGCTAGGCCGTGGTGGAAGTCTTCGGCGTAGGAGTATTGGGGCTTGACTAAGGTGCGCCCAAGGCTGTCGAGAAATCCGTAGCGGTGGCGGCGTTCAACGCGGTAGATGCCATCAGAAAGTGGGTGGATTTTCTGGTAGCGGAGCCGGGTGACGGGGTGTCCGGCGGTGTCGGTGAGGAGTTGGCCATCGGCAGCAGTCTGTATGACCAGTGGACCGCGCGGAGGGTGGCATGCAGCGATGCCGAAGAGCGCCGCAAGGACCAGCGGTAGGATGCGGGCTAGGCACAGGAGGCTTGGGCGAAGAGGGGTGGTGGACATGTCTGTAGGATTCTATTTGAGGGTGATGATGTCGGACCAACGGGTGGTGTAGTAAGGGCTGCGGAAGTCGCGTTTCATGGCGTCTTCGAACTTAGGCGATTTGCCATTCCTGTCCTTTCTGGGGTATTGTTGTGAACCTAGGATGACGGTTTCGGTGCCGGACACTTTGTTGATGCGGTCCACCACTTCGTCTAATTTGCGCATCTTTTGAAACCGCTCGGCGTCGTAGTCGAGAAAGTTCGTTTGGATGCCGGCACAGGAGTCGATGCTCATGACAATGACTCCGGCGCGCTTGTAGCAGAAACCGGGGCGGAAGATTTGGCGGGCGCATTGGGTGGCGGCCTTGACTATGTCGACGGAGTTTGCGGTGGGCGTTAGGAAACGGTGCTCGCCATAGTTGCTACACTGAGGAAGGTCCTCGCGGAAGGGGTTTGTGGACATGAAGACGGATACGACGGAGGCGACGGTGTGCTGGCGGCGGAGTTTTTCGGCACAACGGGCCGCGTAGTTGGAGATGTGTGTGCGCAAGAGGTCGAAGTCGGAGATCATGCCATCGAAGCTGCGGCTGACGCAGATGCTTTTCTTCATGGCCATGGTTTCGTTGGGCACACAGTCGTGGCCGTTCAATTCACGCCAAGTGCGCATGATGACTATGTTGCCGAAGGCAGCGTTGACGGCTTCGGCACTCATGTCGGCAAAGGCGCCGGCAGTGGTAATGCCCATGCGCCGCAGGCGGTCGGCATAGCGGCGGCCAATGCCCCAGACTTCGCCGATATCGTAGAGGGCGAGGGCTTTGCGGCGCTTGGCATCGGTATCGATAAGACAGCAGTGGCGGAAGCCTTGGTAGTGCTTGGCAAAGTGGGAGGCCATTTTGGCAAGGGTCTTGTTGGGGGCGATGCCTAGGCTGACGGGCAGGCCGACGTCGCGGCGAATGCGCTGATGAAGCCGCTCGCCCCATGCTTTCAGGTCGACGGAATCCATGCCGTGCAGCATAAGGAAGGCCTCGTCTATAGAGTAGCGGAAATATTCAGGGGCTTCGTGCGAGAGAATGGTCATGACGCGCCCCGTGAGGTCGCCGTAGAGTTCGTAGTTGCTGGAGAAGACGGCTATCTTCTGGTTTGGGAAAAGGCGGCTCAACTGGAAGAAGGGGGTGCCCGCCTTGATGCCTAGTTGCTTTGCCTCGTTGGAGCGCGCCACCACACAGCCATCGTTGTTGCTGAGAACCACGACGGGTTTGCCGTTGAGGTCGGGACGGAAGACCCGCTCGCAGGATACGTAGCAGTTGTCGCAATCTACGATGGCGTACATGGTTCTGGAGGTGAAGTGGACTTTATTTTAGTTTCGTATAGGTTTGTTGGTCAACGGCTTCGAGCCATTCGTTGGTGGGGTTGGGACCGGTGGTAACATGGGCAGTGAGGTGCTGGAACCAGCTGTCCTGCTGGGCGCCGTGCCAGTGCTTCACTTCGGCTGGGATGTCGATGACCATGCCGGGCAGCAGCGCTATGGGTTCTTTGCCCCACTCTTGATACCATCCACGGCCGCTGACGCAAATGAGTATTTGATGGGCGTCGTGGTGAATGTGCCAGTTGTTGCGGCAGCCGGGCTCAAAGGTGACGTTGATGAGGGGCAAAACTCCTCCGTCGCCCGCTGACAAATTGGCAGGAGTGAGCGGTGCCAGGTAGCTGTTGCCGATAAAGTATTGTGCATATCCGTCGTTGGGATTCCCTTGAGGCCAGCTGCCAGCCTTTGCATCGGCGGCACAATCCACCTGCGAGAGACCTTGCTGACGTAGGTACTGCATGAGTTCATCCACCGCCTCTGGACTATTGCCCATATTGACGGCACCACGCTGGTGGGCGGCCAGTTGCGGCTCGACGCCCTTGAGGCTTGCCAGAGCTGCCACGGTGACTAACTCGCGGTCGGCGGGCGAGAGTTGGTCGCCGGCAAAGATGTCGCCAAAGAGGTGCGATTTGAGGTAATAATTGTTTTGTGGGCAAAACTCATAGTCGAAAGGCTGCCCGCTGAGTCGTGTCTGCATTTCGGTGCCAAAGGCGAGGGCTTCGCGGGCATCGTTCCAGAGGGCAGGGCGGATCCAGGGTTTGCCCTCCTGCCATTTAGCGTTAGGGCTGGACAGGACCTTTTGCAGCACCCCAAGGGCGTTGAGCGAACGAGGGAAACCTGTGTAGGCATAGAGCTGAGAGAAGGCTTCCTTCAGTTCGTTGACGGTCACGCCGCGGTCGAGTGCATCGATGATTGCGGGTTGCAGGCGGGTGAGGTCGCCCAGGGCTTCGAGGCTGGCGCAGACGGCCAAGGCTTTCTGGCGGTCGGTGAGTTGTTGGGCGGAAAGTGTGGTGGACATGATGAGTGTGATTAAGAAAAATGATACTTTAAAAAAATTGTTATGCATGAGTAATACTTTTTAGGGTTCGAGATTACGGATGGTGAAGACTACCACACCCCACACCTCGAAGTCGTCTTCGGGATTGATGCGTATGGGGCTGTAGGCCTGGTTGGCAGGTCGTAGCTCGATGTAGCCTTCATCTTTGTGGGAGAGGTCGAGATACTTGATGGTGAACTCGTTGTTGATATAGGCAACCACTATGCTGCCGTCGTGGGGCTCTCGCGAGCGGTCGATGACAGCAATGTCGCCGTCGTTGATGCCCGCTCCAATCATTGAGTCGCCCTTTACTCGGCCATAGAATGTGGCTTCGGGATGCTTCACTAAGTCGCGATTAAAGTCCAGACTCTCATGTAGATACTCTTCAGCAGGACTGGGGAAGCCAGCACGGATTTCCGGTGCCAGTTGAAGCTTTAGTCGTGAGGCAAAATCGCCTTGCAGTAGTTCAATACTTTTCATAATTCAAATTGCGTGGTGGAACTGCAAAAAGAAACTATTTTTTAATAACGTGGGAAAAGACATTTTATGATACCGCTCACTGAGTTTTTTTGTATTTGGCAGAATACTCTGCGGTTTAATCCTGCTGGGCTTCAATGGGAGAAAATCATTGCTTCAGGGTAGAGGCGGGTGCAAAATCACTAGTAATAATGATAGACAGATCGGTGGGAAAAGTGTAATTTTGCACCATTGAACGAGCAAAGAGACGCTTATTCAACACACTATAACACAACTATATATAATAACAATACTGATGATATGACACTGAAAGAACTACAAATAGGCGCTTCGGCAAGGGTGACGGCGGTAGGCGGCAAGGGCGCCAACCGACAGCATATACTGGACATGGGCGTGATTCCGGGCGTGGTGGTAAGACTGGTGAAGGTGGCCCCTATGGGCGACCCGCTGGAACTGCAGGTCCACGGCTATGCCCTGGCACTGCGCAAGGCCGACGCCGACCTGATTGACATTGTCGAAACCTCCGACAAAGACGATTCCGACACATGGCACACCAGCGACGCCACCCGCAAGGAACGCAACATTCCCTATATAGAAAGCCTGCCTGACCACAACGCCCACCCCGGCATTGGCGAGGACGACGACCTGAAGCGCTCATCGAAGGTGCGCCGCGAGCATCAGGCCAAGGCTCTGCCCGAAGGCACAAAACTCACATTTGCCCTTGCCGGACAGCAAAACTGCGGCAAGACCACCCTTTTCAATCAGCTGACTGGCTCGCGCCAACATGTGGGTAACTTTCCCGGGGTGACGGTGGACCGCAAGGATGGTGTCATCATCGGCCATGACGACACCTCTGTCACCGACCTTCCCGGCATATACAGCCTCTCTACCTATACTGACGAGGAGATTGTCAGCCGGCAGTTTATCCTGGAGCAAAAGCCCAAGGCAATCATCAACATCGTGGACGCGGGCAACATCGAGCGCAACCTTTATCTAACCATGCAGCTTATGGAGCTGGACACCCCCATGGTACTGGCACTGAACATGATGGACGAGATGCGCAACAACGGGGGCACCGTGCGCGTCAACGAGATGGAGCGCATACTGGGCATACCGGTGCTGCCCATCTCGGCCGCCAAGAACGAGGGCATCGACGAGCTGGTGGACCACGCCCTTCACGTGGCCAAATATCAGGAACGGCCCCTGCGACAGGACTTCTGCGACAAGGATGACCACGGCGGTGCCGTGCACCGTTGCCTGCACAGCATCATGCATCTGATTGAGGACCACGCCGCGGCCTCCAATATTCCGCTACGCTTTGCCGCCACCAAAGTAGTGGAGGGCGACCAGAAAGTGTTGGAAACGCTGAAACTGGACAAGAAAGAGTTGGATGCCATTGAAGGCATAGTACAGGAAATGGAGCAAAGCCGCGGCCTCGACCGTGCCGCCGCCATTGCCGATATGCGCTTCAGTTTCATCCGCCGGCTTTGCCGCCAGACGGTGGTGAAACCTCGCGAAAGCAAGGAATACCTGCGTAGCCGCCGCATAGACCGCGTTCTTACCGGCAAGTGGACAGCCCTGCCCATATTCATAGTAGTGATGGCCGCCGTTATCTACCTCTCTATTGAACTATTGGGAAGCCCACTCCAAGGACTGCTAGAGATGTTCTTCGAGTGGCTAGGGGTGGTCAGTACAGAGGCCATGACGCATTGGGGCGTGTCCGAGGTGGTGCAGTCGCTGGTGGTGGACGGCGTCATCAGCGGCGTGGGCGCCGTGGCCAGCTTTGTGCCCATCATCATACTCCTGTTCTTCTTCCTCAGCCTGCTGGAAGACAGCGGCTATATGGCGCGTGTTGCCTTCGTGACTGACAAATTATTACGACGTTTAGGCCTTTCGGGACGCAGCATAGTTCCGCTGTTGGTGGGTTTCGGCTGCTCGGTACCGGCCATCATGTCGTCGCGCACCCTCTCGTCGCGCCGCGACCGCAAGCTGACCGTGCTGCTCATCCCCTTCATGAGCTGTTCGGCCAAGATTCCCATTTACGGCTTCTTCGCCACCAATTTCTTTCCTGAACACAGCTGGATGATAACCTTAGGCATGTATCTGTTAGGCATACTCATCGGCATCATCGTGGCACTCATATTCAAGCACATCGGCACCAAGAGCGAAACGGCTCCTTTTGTTATGGAGCTGCCCAACTACCGCCTACCGGGGGCTAAGAATGTGGGGCATTTGCTGTGGGACAAGACCAAGGACTTCCTGCAGCGAGCCTTCACTATCATCTTTCTGGCTACCATTGTGATATGGTTCTTGCAAAAATTTGACTTCCATTTTAGTGTTGTCGAGAACGGCGTGGGCAGCATGTTGGCCTCTATTGCCGGCTTGATTGCGCCGCTTTTCCGTCCTATGGGACTGGACAACTGGCAGGTAGTCACCGCCCTTGTGAGCGGCTTTATGGCTAAGGAAAGTGTGGTCATGACTCTCGAAGTGCTTGACGCAGTGAGCGTTGTCATCAGCCTCACCGCCATCCCGCTAGTAGTCTTTTGTCTACTCTACACCCCCTGCGTGGCCGCCATTGCCACCGTCAAACGCGAACAGGGTATCCGCATGGCGCTGTTCATGGTAGTGTTCCAGTGTGTAGTGGCTTGGGTAGTGAGTTTTGTGGCCTATCTGATTGCATCGCTTTTCATATAGTAAAAAGGCTTGAGGGGGGGGTAGCTTCTGCCCAAACAAATAACTGCTATGGCATGAATTTAGCATCGTACATAATACTTTTCCTGGTCTTGGCCCTGTGGGGCGGAGTGCTCTGCTGGATGATTCGCCGAGGGCGCAAGGCCAAGAAAGAGCCTGAGAAATGCGACGGCAGCTGCTGTTGTTGCGCCCTCCACGGCCTCTGTGGTAAAGAAAAGAACTAGCGTTGATTGGCCTTCTCCCCTACCGCAAATCCCACTTCCACAACGGCAGGTCGAAAGCGCTGTTTTTAGACCCACCCTATTCGCGACCTCCTCTGCATTCTCTATGAGTTAGTAGGCGATATAGCGAATGAATTTGACTTATGAAAAAGAAACAATAACTTTTTTCCCTTAAAAAGACGGGTATAACCCTGCGGATTATTTTTTGCCATTTCACAATAAAAACGTACCTTTGCATAATCAACCCAAAATAATATTGCTTATGAATAGTCTAAAATTATGGAAGTTAGCTGTCATCCTATTGATGTGTTCCTCTGTGGTCTCTTCGTGTAAGAAGACCGACCAGGTAGTGCCGATTGAGGAAGATGCCACCCTTTTCACCGTCATCACCGACGCAGTGCCAGATGCAATTTTGGAAATCCGCTACTACAGCACCTACAATTTCGTAGGAACCCGTGTGGACGGCTATCTGGAGCCTATCGCCCTCATGACCAGACAGGCCGCCGACAGCCTGCGTGCCGTTAGCAACGACCTAAAGCAGCAGGGCTACCGCCTGAAGATATACGATGCCTACCGCCCACAGATGGCCGTGGACCACTTTAAACGCTGGGCAGAGGACCTGAACGACACCGCCATGAAGCCCTATTTCTATCCCAATGTGGACAAGGCGGTCCTCTTCGACCAAGGCTATATTGCCGCCAAAAGCGGCCACTCCCGCGGCTCGACGGTAGACCTGACCATAGTAGACATGGCCACTGGCAAGGAGGTGGACATGGGCGGCGTTTTTGACTGGTTCGGTCCCGAGAGTCACCCCGACTGTGGAGGCAACCCTGAGACGATGGAGTATCGCCCCAACGACACCATCACCGCCACCCAGTTCCAAAACCGAATGATTCTGCGCACAGCAATGATCCGCCACGGATTCAAGCCCCTGCCCGAAGAGTGGTGGCACTTCACCCTGGCTGCCGAGCCTTACCCTGACACTTATTTCACATTCCCTGTGAAAAGATATTAATCCCACTAATTCCAAATAGGTTAACATAGGGCTGCCCAAGTAGATGGGCGGCCCTATCTTATTTTCCACCATAGCACTATGGACAGAAGACTTAACTCTACCATTGCCGTGCCGAAGAAAACATTTTTTTCCTCTCCCACATACTATAAACTGTTAAATATACGTTATAATAATTAATAAAAATGATGCCAAAAAGCGTTTATTTAACCTAAACATAATAGTATTGTAATTATGATTATCACGACTACTCAGGCCATCGAAGGCCGCCAAATTGTGGAATACCACGGTATTGTTTTTGGCGAAGTGATTACGGGTGTGAATTTTGTTAAGGATTTCTTTGCAGGAATCCGCAATATTGTAGGTGGCCGTTCGGGCTCATACGAAGAAGAGCTGGGCGCTGCCCGCACCAAAGCGATGAACGAGATGGAGCAGCGGGCCATGCGAATGGGTGCCAACGCCGTGGTGGGAGTGCATGTGGACAGTGAGGTGATGGGCACAAACAACGGAATGCTGATGGTGACGGCAACTGGCACGGCAGTGACCATCCGATAAATAACATTAAATGATACTATAATTTACAGTTATATGAATTCAGTTAAAGAATATATCGAACAACACAAAGACCGTTTTGTCGAAGAGTTGTTCTCACTAATCCGTATACCCTCTATCAGCTCTGAGAGCGAGCACAAGGGCGATATGCAACGCTGTGCCGAACGCTGGTGCCAGCTGCTGAAAGAGGCAGGCGCAGACCACGCCGAAATCATCGCCACCACGGGCAACCCACTAGTGTACGGCGAAAAGATAATAGACCCAGCCAAGAAGACGGTACTGGTATATGGACACTACGACGTAATGCCCGTCACACCGCTGGAGCTGTGGGAGACGGAGCCCTTCGAACCCGTTATCAAAGATGGCAAAATATGGGCCCGCGGAGCCGACGACGACAAGGGGCAGAGTTTCATGCAGGCCAAAGCCTTCGAAACTATGGTGTCACTGGACAAACTGCCTTGCAATGTTAAGTTCCTACTAGAGGGCGAAGAGGAAATCGGATCGCCTGCCCTGAAAGAATGGATACAAGAACCTGCCCACAAGCAAAAGGTAAAAGCCGACGTCATCCTAGTGAGCGACACCGACATGGTAAGCGCCGAAGTGCCCAGCATCACTACCGGCCTGCGTGGACTGGTGAAATTCGAAATGCGTCTGACCGGCCCCGACCACGACCTGCACAGCGGCGACTTCGGTGGCACAGTTTCCAACCCCATCAACGTACTCAGCGAGATGATAGGCACCGTGCTGGACAAGCGGGGACACATCACCATCCCAGGCTTCTACGACGACGTGCTGACATGCAGCCCCGAAGAGCGCGAACTCATCAACAGGGCACCCTACAGCGACGAAGCCTACAAGAAAAGCGTAGGCGTGGAAGTGCTTCACGGCGAGGAGGGTTACACCACCCTCGAACGCATCGGCATCCGTCCCACCTTCGACGTCTGCGGTATTCAGGGAGGTTATAGTGGCGAAGGCTTCAAAACCATCATTCCCTCCGTGGCATGGGCCAAGCTGTCGTTCCGCCTAGTGGCCAGCCAAGACCCCAAACGCATTGCTCGGCTGGTCGAAAACTATTTCCGCAGCATCTGCCCCGAAAGTGTAAAGATAGAATTCACCTTCTACGAGAAAGGCATGCCCTACATCTGCCCTATCGACCTGCCCGAATACAAAGCCGCCGAGAAAGCCATGCAGGACACTTACGGCATACAGCCTATCCCCGCCCACAGCGGCTGCTCCATCAGCATCGTGAGCGACTTTGAGCAAGAGCTGGGGCTGAAGAGCATACTACTGGGTTTTGGACTTGGTGCCGACAACATCCACGCACCCAACGAAAACTACCGCCTCGACCGCTTCTACAAAGGCATTGAAACTGCCGTGGCATTCTTCCAGCATTATGCCGAGGACTAAACTGCAACAATAACACATAGAATTATTTCAAAATCACTATATTTATGAAAGATGTAAAAGCTTACATTGAAGCGAACAAAGACCGCTTCTTAGAAGAACTGTTCGACCTCATCCGCATTCCATCCATCAGCGCCGAAAGTGAGCACAAGGCCGACATGATGCGTTGTGCAGAAAAATGGAGAGAATATCTGCTCCAGGCCGGCTGCGACAAGGCAGAAGTGATGCCCACCGTGGGCAATCCCGTCACCTATGGCGAAAAAATCATCGACCCTAAGAAACCCACCGTGCTGGTCTACGGCCACATGGACGTCATGCCCGTGGAACCCCTCGCCGAATGGCGCACCACTCCTTTCGAGCCTGTCATCAAAGACGGCAAAATCTGGGCCCGCGGTGCCGACGACGACAAAGGACAGAGCTTCATGCAGGCCAAGGCCTTCGAATTCATGGTTAAGACCGGACAGCTGCCCTGCAACGTAAAATTCATGATTGAAGGCGAGGAAGAGATAGGTTCCGGCAGCCTCTACGGCTTCTGCGAAGCCCACAAAGAGATGCTCAAAGCCGACGTCATACTGGTGAGCGACACCAGCATGATTGCCCCCGATGTACCCAGCATCACCAGCGGTTTACGCGGCCTCTGCTACTGGGAGGTGGAAGTCACCGGTGCCAATCACGACCTGCACAGCGGCATCTACGGCGGTGCCGTGGCCAACCCCATCAACATCCTCTGCAAGATGATAGCCAGTCTGCACGACGAGAACAACCACATCACCATACCAGGCTTCTACGACGACGTGCTTGTCATCAGCGACGAGGAACGCGCCCTCATGGCTCAAGCCCCCTTCAACGAAGAGGCCTACAAGAAAGAACTGGAAATCAAATCAGTCCACGGCGAGAAAGGTTTCACCACCAAAGAGCGCACCGGCATCCGTCCCTGCCTGGATGTCTGCGGCATCTGGGGCGGCCACACTGGTGAGGGTTCCAAGACAGTGCTTCCTAGCAAGGCCTACGCCAAAATCAGCACCCGTCTGGTGGCCAACCAAGATTTCAATAAAATCAGCGACCTCTTCCAGAAATATTTCGAGAGCATCGCACCCGACTGCGTAACTGTGAAGGTGACTCCCTGCCACGGCGGTGCCGCCTACGTAAGCCCGCTGGAAATGAAAGCTTACAAGGCCGCCGAGAAAGCCATGGAAACCACCTATGGCAAACGCCCCATCCCTACCCGCAGCGGTGGAAGCATCCCCATCATCGCCGGCTTCGAGAAAATCCTGGGCATCAAGAGCATCCTGATGGGCTTCGGCCTCGGCAGCGACGACATCCACGCCCCCAACGAGAACTACCCGCTGGAGCAGTTCTTCAAAGGCATCGAGACCATCCCCTATTTCTACGAATATTTTGCCGAATAATCGATGAAGAAAGTCATTGTAATGGCTCTGCTGAGCCTGATGGTGCTGCCAGTGATGGCCCAGCTGCCAACCGAAATTGCCAAGGCCTACCCCAAAGCCAAAAGCATTAAGAAGGAGTCCAAGTGGACCATAGTCTACGACGCCAACCAAGCCGTCATCGGCTATGCCGTCTACTCCAAACCCTCCAGCGACGGCATCAAAGGCTATGCCGGAGAGACGCCTCTTATGGTGGCCCTGAATGCCAAACAACGCATTCAGAAAGTAGTGCTTCTAGACAACAACGAAACGCCCCGATTCCTGCAACTGGTAATCGACTCCGGGCTGCTTAACAGCTGGGACGGGCTGAAGCCCAAGCGAGCCCGCAAACACGACGTGGACGTAGTGAGCGGCGCCACTTACTCCTCACGCAGCATTATCCAAACCTTCCAAGCCGCTATTAAAAATCTGTAGCCCCAAAGGAAGGTCAAGTCAGGTGTCCGGATAAAAACCATTGCTATCCGGACACCTTTTTTCAAAGAATACGCATGTTTCAAATAAAAGTATTTAACTCCATGGAGCAGTGCACCGAGGAAGAGGTGCGCCGACTGCTGCCTTTGGTATCAGAACAACGGCGTCAAGAAGCGCTGCGTTTCAAACACCTCTTTGGGCAGTTCACCTGTCTGAAATCTTATGTCCTACTGCACCAAATGCTAGTAACGCATGGGGTGATTGCAGCCGACTGCCTGCCCGAATTTGAACGCAACGCCCATGGCAAACCCGAACTAAAGGGCATCGATGGAGTCCATTTCAATCTCAGCCACACCAAATTAGCCATTGCAGTGGCAATAGGCGACCGCCCGGTCGGAGTGGACGTGGAAGGATTCAAGCACCCAACGCAAAGCCTCTTGGAATACACCATGAATGCCTCGGAGGTGCAAAGAGTACAGCAGGCAACACATCCCGAACAGGAATTTGCGACCCTTTGGACCCAAAAAGAAGCCTTGTTCAAATACACGGGCACAGGCATCAACAGCACAATCAAAGAATTGCTTTCAAACCCGCCCCAAGGCATCATCATGGAATCCAGCCTCAACCTAGAACACGGCTATGCCCTCACAATCGTAAGGGAACCCTAGCGCTATCCAATCCCACTGTCACCATCTGATTCTCCACTATCGGGAAATAAGGTAGAAGAAGAGGTAAACGTGCGTTAGACAAAGAACCATGTCAGCAATTTCACTTTACTGACATGGTTCTGCTTTAAAACAATGCTAATAAAGAGTGTCGGCTTAGCGTTGGGGTTGGGTATTGGCCCGTTCGGCATTGCCGTTGCTGCGGGCATCAGTGGCACGTGTCTGGCCACCGATATAGAGCTCCACATTGCCCAAATTCTGATAAGCACCTAGCACATCCATGTAGCCCACTCTTACCGTTACGGTACCCTTTTCGGCCTTGGGGGTGAAAACATATTCACCGAAATTCTCACCCTTACGGAAGCTACAGAGGTCTTCAGATACAACCTTGACAATAAGCTGTTTATCTTGAATCTTATCAACCGAAAATTTAATCACATTGTCCTGTCCATATTTAAGCTCATAGCTTGAAACATGAATGCGGCCGTTTCTTTCCTGTTGTAAGGGGGCGCTAGAAGAAGAGAAAGTGACCTTGGTGTCGCCTTTGACTTTTACATCTTTTTTGGCTGCAGGCTGCTGGGCCATGGCCATAAGACCAAAACTAACGGTTAAAGCTAACAAAAGAATCTTTTTCATAATGAACTATTTATGTGATAATAAAAGAGAGTTTTCTACTATTCTTAAAAGGCAGCATTACCTGTTCATGACCAAGCGGACGCTGTGGCCGACTGAGCGGGCATTGGTATAGAAGTCAAAACCCGAATCGAGAAAATATAGCTCATAGGCCGAATCGTCGGTATAGCAAGTGGAGGTCCAATAGCAGCCATAGCTGCCAACCATATTCACTCTCGCAATGTCGCGATAGCCACCGGCAGGCAAGAATATGGCTCCGGCCGACTGCATACGGTTCCAGTCGCCAGCCGAGTAGACATTCGTTTGGAATCCCTCGGTACTGCCAAAATGGAATGAGACTTGGTCGGGGAGTTCCCATTTGTCGGGCAGAAGCACCACTCCGGCCATATCGCTTCCGGCGGGTCCTACATGCTGTATGGTGGCCAAACCCCTCAGCAGCGAAGCCCTCTCACGGTAATAAAGCAAATGGTTCCACTCCTTAAGGGTGAGTGTGCGCCACTGCCCCACACCGTTGCCGCCATTGCTGATTGCGTTGTGCACCCCCCAATCATATTCGGTGCCGGCAATGTCCGCCTCGCCAGGAGCATAGTGCGCGCTGGTGTCCTCAGAAGAATAAGGCATCAGGCTATCGTAGCCCGAAGTGCCCCAGCCGAAAAGGTCAATCCAGCCACTATACGTAGTGTCTATCATCTCGTTAGCAGCACCAATAACATCATACTGATTTGAAGCAAAACGCCAAGTGCGGGTAGTGGCCTGATACTGCAAATTGCCTTGCGCAAAGACCACCGTGACCCCATCGCCGACCGTAAAACGGGCATTGATGGCCCCCGGTGTAGGATAGAGAGGCCTTTCAACCTCTATCTCATTTCTCTCGCAAGCATAGAAGGCAGCCAGCGATAAGAAAAGTAATAAAACAGCACGTTTCATTTCATACATTCCTTTCTTCCTATTTAACGCAGGAAGACCCGTTTTATTGCATTCAAAAACAGAATTTGTAAAGATAGGACAACTATAAATATATAAATACATATTTTTCTTATTATTTCATTTTTTATTCGTATCTTTGCAAACTCAAAAAAAGAACATTTATTAATACTAACCACTCATATCATGTATACGATATTGCACAAAGAAAAGCTCACCAGCAACGAGCTTTACCTGATGGAAATCAAGTCTCCATGGATTGCCGAGAGCGGTAAACCCGGACAATTTGTCATTGTCATTCCCGATGCAAAGGGCGAGCGTGTGCCCCTGACCATCTGCGACATTGACAAAGAGAAAGAAAGCGTCACCATTGTCTACCAGGTTGTGGGAGACAGCACCCGCAAACTGGCCGAGATGAACGAAGGCGATGCCGTTTTCACCATCGTAGGACCCCTGGGTCGTCCCAGTGAACTGCTCGAAGTCCCCGAAGCCGAGCGCAAAAATCTCCACGTGCTCTTCGTGGCCGGCGGCGTGGGCACTGCCCCCGTCTATCCTCAGGCCAAATGGTGCCGCGAACACGGCATTGCCTGCGACTGCGTTCTGGGTGCCCGCACCAAAGACCTCATCTTCTTCGAGGACAAGATGCGCAGCGTGGTGGACAACCTTTACCTCATGACCGACGACGGCTCCTACGGCGAACACGGCCTGGTGACCAACAAGATCAAATCCCTCGTTCAGGAAGACGGCAAGGTCTACACCCACTGCGTGGCCATCGGACCTATCCCCATGATGAAATTCACCTCCCTCCTGACCAAGGAGCTCAACCTGAAAACCATCGTAAGCATGAACTGCATGATGGTAGACGGCACGGGTATGTGCGGTGCCTGCCGCGTGACCGTGGGCGACAAAGTAAAATTCACCTGCGTTGACGGTCCCGAATTCGACGGACACCTGGTTGACTTCGACGAAGCCGGCCGCCGCCTGAAGAAACCCGATGCAAAGAAATATCGTATCGCCACCGTGGCAGAAGAGGGCGGCCCCGTCGACCACCGCTGCTCGCTGACCGACGCCGTGGAGGCCGAGATTGCCAAGGCCACCAAGCGCGAAAAACCCGAAGAACAAGACCCACAAGTGCGCGCCACCAACTTCCAGGAAGTGTCCTACGGCTTCACCGAGGCTCAGGCCATTGCCGAAGCCAAGCGCTGCCTCCATTGCAAGAAGCCCATGTGCCGCACCAAGTGCCCCGTCAGCATCGACATCCCCGAATTCATCGCCGCAGTGGCCGAAAAGGATTTCCGCAAAGCCGGTGCCATCATCGCCCAAGACTCCTCTCTGCCCGCCGTCTGCGGCCGTGTCTGCCCGCAGGAGAACCAGTGCGAAGGCAAGTGCATCCTTGGCGTGAAGGGCGAACCCATCGCCATCGGAGCCCTGGAGCGCTTCGTGGCCGACTGGAACCGCGAACACAAGGACAACAAACCTGTTGAAAAGCCTGCCTGCAACGGCATCAAGATAGCCATCATCGGCTCCGGTCCCACCGGTCTCACCTGCGCCGGCGACCTCGCCAAGATGGGTTACGACGTGACCATCTTCGAAGCCCTGCACCATGCTGGCGGCGTGCTCGTTTACGGCATCCCCGAATTCCGTCTGCCCAAGCAAAAAGTAGTGGAACCCGAAATCGAGAACCTGAAAAAGCTCGGCGTGAAGATCGAGACAAACGTCATCGTAGGCAAGAGCGTCACCATCGACCAACTCTTCGACGAGCACGGTTTTAAAGCCATCTACATCGGCAGCGGCGCCGGCCTGCCCAAATTCATGGGCGTTCCCGGCGAGACCCTCGTGGGCGTCATCTCCGCCAACGAGCTGCTCACCCGCACCAACCTCATGCACGGCTACGACGAGAGCTACGCCACTCCTATCGTTCTCGGACAGCGCGTTGCTGTCATCGGTGGTGGCAATGTGGCCATGGATGCCGCCCGTACTGCCAAACGTCTGGGCAGCGAAGTCCACGTCATCTACCGTCGCGACCAGGCCAACATGCCTGCCCGCCGCGAAGAGGTGCACCACGCCATGGAAGAAGGCATTGAATTCAACTTCCTCACCAACCCCGTCGAATTCATCGGCGACGAGAACGGCAATGTGGCCGCCATGCGCTGCGTGAAGATGCAGCTGGGCGAACCCGACGAAAAAGGCCGTCAGAAGACTTCCACCATCGAAGGCAGCGAATTCGAAATGCCTATCGACACCGTGGTTGTGGCTTTGGGCACCAGCCCCAACCCCCTCATCAAGAGCACCACGCCCGGTCTGGAAACCGAGAGCTTCGGCGGCTTGAAGATCAACGACCACACCATGACCACCCGCGACGGTGTCTTCGCTGGCGGCGATGCCGTTAGCGGTGCTGCCACCGTCATCCTGGCCATGGGCGCCGGCCGTGCCGCTGCCAAGGGCATTGACGAATACCTCCAAGCACACAAGTAATCCTCTTGTAGAGACCAACCCTTTCTACAAATAACGAAGGCTGCGCCCCACAAAAGGCGCAGCCTTTCTTTTACAGTCGCCCTCGCTCTCCCCTACCCTCGCCTGATCATTGTCAGTTCCTCTGCACTTCGTCTATCGTTCCTCTATCTCTACAATCAAAGAACGAAAGAAGCGCCATACGCAATAGAGAGTTGCTGCCGCGAGCTAAGTTAATAGGTAAGAGAAATATACAGAATAATAGCCGCTGACAATGGACGACAGCGGCGGAGCGTGATAGGACAGCAGTAAGGTTGGGAACGTAGAGGAAGGATGGTAGGTTACCGGCACACATATGCGGCCATATTGAGCCTATCTTGCAGTCATTACGCTTTCTGCTATGGAACACGCAGCACGAATGGGCATAAGAGAAAGGGCTGGAACTGCAGCCACATGAGTGATTGTGTAGAGGGTATCGTTAGGACGGGGAGCAGAACAGAAATGTGTGAAAGGGAGCCTTTTAGTCCTTCTTCACACTGCCCTTCTGAGAGTCGATTTTGGATTTCTTTGTCCCAGAGTTTTGAGTCGGCTTGTTCTTAAGATGTTTCTGGCGCTCAACCTCGAGAGACTCTCGCATCTCTTTGATTTGTTCGGGGTTGAGGACTTCATCGATTTGGACACGGCACTTGTACATCTCTTTTGAGATTTGCGACATGAGTTGGCCTTCCCGATCATAGAGGGGGAAAAGTGCCGACGACTGGTCGCCTTCTTTGGCGTGGAGTTCTCCTATTTGGCCGCGGAGTGATTCTAATTCTGAACGCAGTTTGTTGACGTCCTTTTTTGCCTTGTCGGTGATGGACTCGATACGTTTTTTCTGAGAGCTGGTGAGGTTGCTAACTAATTTTTCGACGTTGGCATAATCGTCCTTGTGGCGCGGTCCGCCCATGTGTTTTGCGGGTTGTGCAAAAAGCGTGAACGAGAAAAGGGTGAGTAAAGATAATGCAAGAACTTTCTTCATGATATGATTCTCCTGAGGAATAAAAGCTGATTCTAGTTCAACAAGGCTTCTTCAAGATAGTATTCGTAATAAGAATTGTTGTCGCCATATCCAGCATGGAAATCATATATGGCGGCTATATCATCTGCTAATTGGGTTGTATCGACTTGATGGGTGTATGTAGGGATAAAATTGAAAATGACAGCCACAACCACACACGCTGCCACTACGGCTGAAATACGCTTCAAACTCCACCGGCTTTTGTCAGGGGCCGAGACGAGCAAAGGTTTTTTGCGCACTTCGGCCATCACGGCTTGGGTGACATCCACTTTGCCGTCATAATGTAGCTCGCGGAGCTGTTGTATGAATATATCGTCTGTCATATCAATTTAATAATATTTCTTTCAACTCTTCGATTCGTCTATTCTCATCTATCGTCAGTCAGCATTTTCTTCAGATTCTTCCGGGCACGGAAAATCAGAGATTCCACTTTGGCCACGGTGCATTGCATCACATCGGCTATATCGCTGTAAGAGAAATCGTTGAAGGTGTAAAGAACTAGGGCAGTGCGTTGTTCGGTATGGAGCCGACCGATGGCGGCATAGAGTTTGCGGTATCGTTCGTCCCGCACTATTGTTTGCTCGACATTGTAGTCGTCGGAAGCCACCTCTGGCACATTGGGTTCGTCTTGCGAAGTGAGCCACCGGGAGTTGTGCTTTAATTCCTTACAAACCACGTTGACTGTAAGACGGTAAATAAAAGTACTCAGTTTCGACTGGAATTTGAAACGGGGCAGAGCGGAGTAGAGTTCAACAAAGACCTGCTGCGTCATCTCTTCGATATCTATTTTGGGACCACCTATTTTGAAACTGAGGTTGGCCACAATGTCTTGATACTCGCGAACTATCTCCTCATACCGATTGACGTTGCCTGCCAATATGTCTTTTATGACATCTTCTTCATTCATTGTCGAATCTGCTATTATGTATTGTTTTTGCTATTTTTATTGCAATATCAATATGTTAAATATTCCACTCATCCAGAGGTCTGTTTTTGGAGGGAGAAATCACTTGTATTTGAATTCTTCTATCTCGCGGCGGTCGCGCTTGGTGGGTCGGCCGGTGCCCCGGTCGCGTTTTTCGAAAGAGTATTGACGGATGAATTGAATGCGGTCGTATTCTTCCTGGGGTGTAAGGTCTGTCATGTAGTTTTCGACCAATTTGGCCCCCACCCTGTTGCCTAGCATTTCTTTGACTTCTACTACTTTGTGCAGCTGGTCGATGGATATTTCATATACTTCGCCCACTTTAATTTCATGCGATGGCTTGAGGGGTTGGCCATTCATGCGGACGTGACCGTTGCGGCAGGCGTCAGTAGCAAGGCTGCGCGTCTTGTAGAGACGCACAGCCCAGAGGTATTTGTCAATTCGTATTGCTTCCAATCGGTAATTCTTAATTGACGTGTGAGACTAATTGGTTTGGAAGACGTAGGTGATGGTGCCGGTTTGTACTTCGGGAGCATCCTCTTTGGCACTGAACTTGGCTTTGCGGGCTGCCGCTTTGGCCTGGTTGACAAGGGCTCCGTCGGTAAGCGTAGAGCCCTTTTCGGGGGCACTGACCTGAGTCACACTGCCGGTGCGATCCACCCATATTTTCACCACAATTTTGCCTTGCTTATTGTTTCCGCCTTGGGGTGAGGGCAGGGCTTTGGCGCTTCGGCCAGCGAGGCTGAATCCGGCTCCGCCTTTACCCGGAGTGCCGTCGTAGCGGTTACTGTTGGGGTCGCCGCCTTCCTTTCCCTGATTTCCAGAGCCACTGGTGACACCCTGACTGCCACCATTCTTATTGCCCGAAGCCTTGTTGTTCTTGTTGAAGAGTGCTTTGGTGTTGATTTCGGGCTCTTTGGGTGGTTCGGGCTTGGTGGTGGTAGGCGTTTCGTTGACAGTCTTGGCCTTGGCAGGATTGTCAGAACTATACATGGGAACCGTGGCTTCGGTCTTTTGCGTACTGATTTGCTCGGTGGCAGCCGCGGGACGAGGCGCAGTGGAGGCAGGACTGGGTTCGGGGGTTGGGTTGTCGCCAAAACCGAAGTCGCTATTGCCAAGGTTTACCTCGACTCCCTCTTCGGGTATTGGAGGGTCGGGAGGGTCATAGCCGAAGGCAAGACAGATGACCAGGATAAGCCCCAGAAACAATGCTGTCGTTCCGGCGGATATGATTTTATTTTTTTGTTCTTGGTCTATCATAGTCAATTATTTTTTGTAATCGGGGAGGTTATTCTAAGTGATAATATATGTAACTGAAAAAGTTAGAATAAATTGTATGCGGGAAGTAAAACCTCTCAGATTTTGCAACTATTAACTATTTTTTAGGCGAGGTGGCTAATATCACCTTGTGTTTTGAACCGGTTTGGTCATTGATGGCGTTGACGGCGTCGATGACGTTGACCACATACTGGACCGGAACGGTTTTGTCGGCCCTGAGAACGACGCTGGCTTCGGCCTCACTGCCGATTCCGGCGGCGATCAATGGCTGGAGGCCTTCGATATCGGTGGGGTTGTCGCCTACCTGGAAGTTGTAGTTTTCGTCGATATAAACCGTTACGGTTTGCTTTGCCATGGTCTTGCTGCCACTCTCGGGGAGGAGCAGTTTGACGGCGTTGGGACTGATGAGCGTGGAGGTCATCATGAAAAATACCAACAGCAGGAACACCAAGTCCGACATGGTGGAGTTGTTGTTCTCGATGCTTATTCTATTTCTTGTCTCAATCATTGTTAAATATTAATTTGATAAAACAACCAAGTCTTTCACCCAGATTATGCGGGTTCGTGGAGGAGGTCCATGAACTCTGAGGCGCGGACCTCAATGTCGAGAACGACTTTGTTGATGCGTGTGACGAGGACGTTGTACAAGAAATAGCAAATGATGCCGACGATAAGACCGCCAATGGTGGTCACCATGGCTTGATACATACCGGTAGCAAGGGTGTTAATGTCGATGTTGTTGCCTGCATGGGCCATGTCTTGGAAGCAGGTGACCATACCGGTAACGGTGCCAAGGAAACCAATCATGGGTCCGAGGGAAGCCACGGTGGCAACCAGAGAGACTCGTTTTTCGAGTCGGGCGACTTCGAGTTTGCCTTCGTTTTCGATGGCGGTTTGGATGTCGCTGAGGGGACGGCCGAGACGGGAGAGCCCTTTGTCAATCATGCGGGCCAAGGGGCTATTGGTCTGCTTAGAGAGGGCACGGGCTCCGTCGACATCGCCTTTATGGATATATTCGCGGATATTGTTCATGAAAAGGTCATCTTCGGACTCGTTGACAGCCTGACGGAGAGCGAGATAGCGTTCGACGGCAATATAGATGGCCAGTGCCAGCATAAGGAGGAGCACCAGCATTATCCAACCTCCGTTGAGAGCCATGTCCCAGAGGGAGATACGAGCGGTTTCGGCAGTTTCAGTTGCGGCCATTGTGTCAACGGCAGTCTGCATGTCGGACATGCCGTCCTGAATCATTAGAATAGGGTTCATCATTGTTTGTTGCTTTTAGTTATTTCAAAATGTAAATGACAAATTAACAGAAGGTGCTAGTCCCAAAGGGCTTCCGAAGTCAGGAGCCACAGATGGGGTTAGGCGCATGGTGAGGTCGTCGCTGACATTGAAATCATAGAGATGCCCGAAGACGTATGCATCTAGAAGATTGAGTCCGTAGACCGCCACCGTGATGATGGTGAAAAGTTGGAAATTTTTGTTGCTTGACTGGTAGTAACTATATATATAGTAACCCGAGAGGCCTTCGTAGCCGGGAAGGGTTGAAGTGCCACTCTGGCCGATAGAGAGGTATTCTTTGCGGAACATTCTCATATCGGAGTAATAGGTGTATGTGAAATAGCCGACAGTGCCCAAAGCGGCATAAATAATGGGAATCTTCCATGCCTGACCATTGTAGATTTGTCCGCCTCCGGGTATAAGTGACAGGAGGAGCGACTTGGTGGGGTTGTGGTCGGTTTTGGCCACTGTGGTGACGGCCTTGGGGTTGACCGAGACAAGGTCTTTGTCGCTCTGTGCCTGAACCCATGAGGCGACGGCCAGCAGTATTCCTATTATGAACAGACGTTTGAACACAGCAGGCTAACCTAAGGCTCACGGATGGAGCAATTTCATTATTCGTTCGAAATCCTCATCGTTGTTGAAATGGATTGTCATGGTGCCTTTGCCACGACGCGAGCGTTTGATTTCGACATCGGAGCCTAGCATCTGACGCATTTGCGACTGTGCGGCACTATGGGTGCTGGGTAGTTCGTCTTTCAATGTGAGACGAGTCTTTTTCACGGCCTTTCCGGCTTTGACCAACTGCTCGGTCTGATGGACAGAAAGGTGACGGTTGATAATATCGTGCAGGATGGCGATATGTTCTTCGGGGTCTTCTACATTGATGAGGGCACGTGCATGGGCCATGCTGATTTGTCCGGAACTGAGGGCCAACTGGGTCTCGGCCGGAAGGTTGAGCAGGCGGAGGTAGTTGGTGATGGTCGAGCGGTCTTTGCCCACGCGCTGGCTGAGTTGCTCATGGGTGAGCTGGCACTCTTCAATCAGGGCATTGTAGGATAGCGCTATTTCCATGGCGTTGAGGTTTTCGCGCTGGATGTTCTCTACCAGTGCCATTTCCATCATTTGGCCGTCGGTGGCAATACGGATGTATGCGGGAAGCTCGGTGAGACCGGCCAATTGCGATGCGCGGAAACGCCGCTCGCCTGCAATTAGTTGGTACTTGCCGTCGGGCATTCGACGGACTGTGATGGGTGTGATGACACCCTGTTCACGGATTGACTGGGCTAGCTCTTCGAGCGCCACGGAGTCGAATTCCTTACGGGGTTGGAATGGATTGGTCTCAATTTCGGAGATGGGCACCATGCCTATGGAAGCGGTGACATCAGACTCGTTGCCGCTCAGGGTATCCACGTCAATATTGCCCAAAATAGCATCGAGTCCGCGTCCGGGAGTTAGTGTTTTCTTTGCCATTGATTAATGCTTAAGCTGGTTACGTTTGAGTATCTCGTTGGCGAGGTTGAGGTAGTTGTTGGCACCGGGGCATGTGGCGTCGTACATGATAATGGACTTGCCATAGCTAGGGGCCTCGGCCAATTTAGTGTTGCGATAGATAAGGGTATCGAAAACCAGACGTTTGAAGTGGGAACGCACATCCTCTACCACCTGGCGGGCCAAACGGAGGCGGGAATCGTACATGGTGATGAGCAGACCCTCGATGGTCAGTTTGGGATTCAGACGGGTCTGGACAATGCGGACAGTGTTGAGGAGTTTGCCCAATCCTTCTAGGGCAAAATATTCGCTCTGGATGGGAATGATGACCGAGTCGCTTGCCGTGAGGGCATTGACTGTGATTAAGCCCAATGAGGGGCTGCAGTCGATGATGATAAAATCGTATTCATCCCTTACCGTTTCAAGTGTACGACTGATGAAATATTCGCGGTTTTTCTCGTTGACCAGTTCCACCTCAGCCCCAACCAAGTCTATTCGGGTGGGCAATACCGAGAGATTGGGAGCGTCGGCCTGCACGATGCAGTCATGGATATCGGCCTGCCCCATGAAACATTCATAGGCACTTTTTTCGAGTTCGTCGGGGTTGATGCCCAGCCCCGACGAGGCATTGGCCTGTGGGTCGGCATCGACCAAAAGAACCTTATACTCCATCACCGCCAGTGCAGCACTGAGATTGACTGCCGTTGTGGTTTTGCCCACGCCTCCTTTTTGATTGGCGATAGAGATAATCTTACCCATAACGAATGACTAGAATTTAAGGTCGAAGTCGTCCAGATTAATCTTCTGCAGATCGTCGTTTTCGCCGTTGTGGCCTGACTCGTTTTCAACAACTACCGGCTCTGGCTCAATGCCTGTTTCAATGAAAGAGAAGGCGTTGGCCAAACCTTTCTGGAATTTCTCGAAATCTTCCTTATAAAGGAAAATTTTATTTTTGTCGTAATAGAACTCACCTGTATTGTTGTCAAAAATGCGGCGGCTCTCAGTAATAGTGATAAATTTGTCACCTCCACGAGTTTCCTTCACGTCGAAAAAGTAGCGGCGCTTTCCTGCAGGGATAGCCTGCGAATACAATTCTTCCTTTCTATTTTCCATTTTAAAAGCGTTTTTTTCCGATTGCAAAATTATCAATTATTTTTTGATGAATAAGTATGCTTCCCAGAAAGTTATTAACATTTTATAGTTCTTTGCCTTAATTTCTCTTGTGGGTCATGATATCCAAGATGGTGTCGTCCACCTCGTCCATGCCGTCATGACCCAGACGGCCCAAATTGCGAATGGAGCAGTCGACATCGCGTTCGCTCAGACCGTCGGTAGCGTCTACAACGCAGTTATTATAGGCCAGTTCGGCGCTGACAAAAGCGCTGTAGAGCCCAGTACTCATCTTCAGCGCGCAGCTTGGCTTGGCGCCGTCGCACACCATGCCTGCAATGGTGTTGATAAGGTTTTTAATGGCATAGCACATCTGTTCGAAGCAGCCGCCATGCAGATACACTATGCCGCAGGTGACGCCAATACTGGCGTTGACAATGCCACAGAGGGCGCTCAGACGGCCGATGCCACTCTTGATATAGATAGACATCAGGTGGTTGAGAATCAGGGCGCGGACAATCTGCTCATGACTGCAGCCTTTCTCCTTACCATAGTTGTAGACAGGCAGGGTGCAGCAAATGCCTTGGTTGCCACTGCCGCTATTGCTGTAGACCGAAAGTGTGCAACCGTCCATGCGGGCATCACTGGCTGCCACGGTCTTGGCCACCACGGTATGGACCAAGTCGCCTTGTGCATTGGCCATCAGAATTTTACCGGTACGGAGTCCGTATCCTTTCAAACCCTCTTGAGCCGCGGCCTCATTATATTTTACTGTATCGTAAATGAACTCCAACTCTTCTAGCGGGGCAGTGGTGGCATAGTCGTATACCATGCGGGCTGTCAGTTCTAAATCGCCCAAGGGAGATTCCTCCTCACCTGTGGTTTCTTTTAACCCCTGCTGCAGCACATCTACTGCCAAGTTGCTCAGTATCACATGGTCGTTTAGCGACACGAAGACAAAATTGGTGTGCCTGTGGCTGATAACGGCCACGGCCTTGTCCTCGCCTGCAGTGCAAACACATTCGACAAACAGCTTGTCGCACTCGTCTTTAACTCCAATCTCAATACGCGAAGCATTATTGGCTAGCCATTGCTTGGCCTCTTCTACCTTTTCGGGAGCGACGGTCAATACCTCCAGCTGTCGCCTTGAGTCGCCAGCCACCACGGCAATAGCCACTGCTATGGGCAGGCCTATCATACCCGTTCCGGGGATTCCTACGCCCATGGCGTTCTTATAAACATTCTTGCTGAGGAGCACCTGTATATGCTCTGGCTCGCGTCCTAATGTTTCTCGTGCCTTGGTAACACAGAGAGCCACCGCGCCAGGTTCGGTGCAGCCTGTTGCCAACACCACTTCGTTCTGAATCAGTTGGCGAATTTGCTTGCGGAGATGTTCTTCCATTGCTTATGCTTCTGATTGGTTATTAATAATGCCCTACAAGGGAGGGGATAAAAGATGCGCCTTGCCGAGTTCACGGCAAAGCGCATCAGTCTTATACCTATTTCTGGAAAATCTTCTGCCAGTTTTTGTATTCACGGTCCTTCCAACAGCCGTTATGGTAGGCATAGCTCACGATGGCAGGAATGACGGTAGTGCCTTCGGCATAGACCATCTGCTGCAACTCTTCGCTCACCTTACCCCAGCTGCCAGCCTCCAAGAGAGTGGAGGAACTGCAGGCACCGTCACGCACGTCGGCCACGGTAATCTGGATGGCATACTTGTGCATGGGTACTTCGTAACCCAGAATTTCGGCACAGACCACGGTGTCCTGTGCAAAATTCTTAGGTGTGCCGCCGCCCACCATGAACAGGCCGGTCTGTGGAGCAGCCATCTTAATCTTGGTCAGCTCGATAAAGTCGCACACCGAGTCGATGCTCAGGTATTTTTCTCCCTTCTGGGCACGTTCCCACTGGTGTTTTCCAATGCCGAAACCGGCCGAGCTGTCGCTGAAGGCGGGGCAAAAGATAGGAACTCCGCATTCATAGCAAGTCTGGATGAGACTATCCTTCTTCACGCCACGGCCGTCGTGCAGCCATTTGCCCAACTCATAGAGGAACTCGCGAGAACTGTAAGGACGAGCCTCCAGCATGTTGGCCAGCTCAAAAGTAGCATTGTCGCAAGCCTGAAGCTCTTCCTCGTCGATGAATGTGTCGTATATGCGGTCGATATACAGTTCGCGCAACTTAGTGTCGGGTATGACGTTTTCCTTTGTTCCCACATAATGTTTAAAGCCCAGAGCCTCGAAGAGGTCCATGTCGATAATAGAGGCACCCGTGGCAACCACAGCGTCGATCATCTTGTTGCGAACCATGTCCACATACACCTGCATGCAACCAGCGGCGCTTGTCGAACCGGCCAGTGTGAGAATATTAGTGCAGTCGTGCTCTTTGCACATCATGGTCAGGATGTCGGCAGCGCGAGCAGTGTCACGGCTGGTGAACGACATACGGCGCATAGCGTCGATGAGCTCCGTGGAGTCGTATTCCTTAATGTCGATGTGCTTAATAGTCTCTTTCAAGAGATCTTTCTTAGTGAGATTGTCGATATTTTCCATTGTATATTATATTATGTTTCTTTTTCTCTCAATTAAAACCAAGCGTAATCAATACGGTACGTCGTTATCGGGCTGCAATCCCTGTGGGAAATTGTTGTTCTCGCGATTGATTTTAGAATCCACGATGATGGTGGGGGTGCCGCTTGAGTCAAAAGCTGAATTTTGTGGCAAGCTGCTGGCCAACTGCTCGTTCGTGGCAAACTCGGGATTCTCAAAGCGGGCATACTTACCCACAAAGCGCAGGCGCACCTCTCCCACTCCACCGCTACGGTGCTTGGCAATAATAATATCGGCCATGCCGGCAGTGGGACCTTTCTCGTCATCTGGAATACCGTAGTACTCTGGTCGGTAGATAAACATGACAATGTCGGCGTCCTGCTCAATTGCACCCGACTCGCGCAAGTCGCTCAGCATGGGTTTCTTCGTGCCGCCACGGGTTTCCACCGCACGGCTCAGCTGCGACATGGCCAGCACCGGTATGCCCAACTCTTTCGATAGCGCCTTCAGCTGACGGCTGATAGTGCTAATCTCCTGCTCACGATTTCCGTTGCGGCTCATGGCGTCGGTTCCAGCGCTCATCAACTGCAGGTAGTCAATGAAAACCATCTGAATGTTGTGATGGTCCTTCAGTCGGCGGCACTTGGCGCGCAACTCGTAAATAGTCAGTTGTGGGGTGTCGTCAATGAAAATTTTAGCGTCGTTGAGGCTTTGAGTACGGGTTTCCAACTGCTGCTGTTCCCATGGGAGCAACTCACCTTTCTTCAGTTTATCGCCCGGAATCTGTGCCTCGCCCGAGATCAGACGCATAGCCAACTCCACTCCTGTCATTTCCAGCGAGAAAAAAGCCACGGGTTTATTGAAGTCAATGGCCATATTGCGGGCAATCGAAAGTGCAAAAGCAGTCTTACCCATGGCAGGACGGGCGGCCAAAATAATCAATGTGCCTGGCTGGAAACCGGCCGTCATGCGATCCAGTTCAATAAAACCCGATGGTAGCCCTGTGGTGCTGCCCTCGCTTCCAACAGCCTCAATAATCTGCTCGTGCGCCTCATGCACCAGGTCGCCTATGGGGTGGTAGTCCGATCGGAAATTCTTCTCATTAATATCCATCAGCCTCCCCTCCGTCTTGTCCAGCAGGTCCACCACATCGGTAGTCTCGTCGTAGGCACTGGTGATAGTCTCGGTGGATATGCGTATCAGTTCGCGAGAAATAAATTTTTCGCTCAGCACACGGGCGTAATACTCAATGTGCGCAGCACTGACAATGTGGCTGGTCAGTTCCGAAATATGGAACGCTCCGCCCGCGGCCTCCAGTTCGCCGCTCTGCCTCAACTGGTTAGTCACCGTCATCATGTCCACCGGCTGGTTCTTCTCGAAAAGCTTGTGGATTGCACGGAATATCACCTGGTGTTCGGGCTTGTAGAAAAACTCCTCATGCAGCAGGTCTATAGCGGTATTCAGCGCATTAGCGTCCAGCATCAGTGCGCCCAACACTGCCTCCTCCAAATCAGTAGCCTGGGGTGGCTTGTTGCCGCCATTGATATTGAAGACCTGCTCGTAAGACATTCTTTCTTTGCGTCTTGTATTATTTTGAGGCATAGTTTCCATAATACAAAAATACTAAAATTAAACGACATAAGAAAAAATATTTTTCCACAATGGCGCAACCCCTTCTCACCCACCCTCTTATTCCCCCATCCAGACTTGTCCCAATCCTATTCATTTACATTATCTTAATCCCCCAAAAATATAACAATATACTATTCCCTCAAAGGGCAACCACATAGTTGATCGGATTGGGATAGAATGTGGAAGAATGACATAGGAAGAATGGCCGAGACAACTCATTCCAAACAGCCCATGAGGCATTTAACCACTTGATGAAAAACTGCATAAAACAAAATATTTTGAAATATATTGATAAGTCAAAAAAAATTCGTATTTTTGCAAGCGGAAAAAATAAGTATTAACCCATAATAAATTACAACAAAATGACGAAAGCTGATATCGTACATGCAATCGCAGAAAGAACCGGCCTTGAGAGGCAGGCTATTCTAATCATTGTCGAAGAAATGATGTCCACCATCAAGCAGAATATGGCAGATGGCGAGAATGTATACCTTCGTGGTTTCGGCACTTTTGAGATCGTCCACCGTGCACAGAAAACCGGCCGCAATATCTCAAAAAACACCACCGTCATCGTTCCCGAGCACAACATCCCCAAATTCAAACCCTGCAAGGAGTTTAAAGAGATGGTGAAGTAAAGTCATTTTCGAAAACCATAAAAAAGCCCCAGGAGATATTGACCAATATTCTGCGGGCTTTTTTTATATAAGTGCACAATAATCCATGGGTATCCTTAACAAGTACCTGCGTCCCCGGGTGGGGTTAGCCGAAGAACTGGATGTGGTCGGAGCCGCTGCCAATATCAAAAAAAACATCTCGTTCACGGGCACCAACCTCTACATCTTGGCATTCGCCATCATCATAGCTTCTGTGGGCCTGAACGTCAACTCCATCCCCGTCATCATAGGCGCCATGCTCATCTCTCCGCTTATGGGACCCATCATCGGCGTGGGCCTTTCGCTAGGCACCAACAACCTACGTCTACTACGTTTCTCACTGCGCAACCTAGGCGTAATGGTACTCATCAGCATTGCGGCTTCTACACTCTATTTCCTGCTCACTCCGCTGAAGTTAGAAAACCCCACCGAGCTGCTCGCCCGCACCAATCCCACCATCTACGACGTTCTTATAGCCTTCTTCGGTGGCTTTGCCGGAATTGTGGAAACCAGCCGCAAGGAACGCGGCACCGTGCTGAGCGGTGTGGCCATCGCCACGGCCCTCATGCCTCCCCTGTGCACCATCGGCTACGGCCTCTCGCAACTGAACATGCACTACGCCCTCGGTGCGCTCTACCTTTTTTTCATCAACAGCGTCTTCATCTCTCTGGCCACCTTCATCGGCGTGAAATTCCTAGGTTTCGAAAACGCCGTCTATGCCAACGAAGCACAGCGCAAACGCATTGCCCGCACCGTCGCCATCGTCATCACCATCATTATTATTCCCAGCGTCATCTCCGCCATCAACATCGTCCGACAGAACAACTTCGAGCGTAACGTGGCCACCTTCGTGCGCAACATGAACCGCGTTGAGAACAACCTTGTCTACGACTATCGAGTCAACCATGAGAACAACCCCTCTGTCGTCGAACTGTTTCTCACCAACGACAACCTAAGCGAAAACGAACTGTCCACCGCCTACGCCCTGGCCGAAGAGCAGGGCATCAAGCGCAGCCAGATAGTGATGAATGCAAACACCCTGGGCGGTGGCCGAAGCAACCGCGTCATGTCCGAGCTATACCAGCGCACCGAGAGCATCTTCCACGCCAAAGACAGCATCATCGACACCCTCCGATCCGAATTGCAGCAGTACCGCAATGCCGAAATCGACTACGCCCAACTGGCCGACGAAATACGCACACAATACCCTGCTGTCCACGACATCACCATCGCCCGTGGTCAGCAAATACCCATAAGCGACACTTTGCCCCAAACGTCTCGAATCATCGTCCTCGTCAACGATACCAAAAAACTCTCCGATGCACAAAAGACCCAACTGGAAAAATGGCTACGCGTCCGACTGAAAACCGAAGGAGTAGAACTCATTTCTGAATAGCGGACATTCCAACCTCATTCACTCCTATAACAGACTTCTCCCCATAAACATAGCAGCCCCTTGCTACAGGGGCTGCATCTTTTATTGGGATATAATATTGCTTTCTAATCAGTACATTCCCCGCTTCAAAAATTGCATCTCACCTCAACAAAACAAACGAAACCACTATCGCCCAATAAAACAAACGGACAGACCACTTCAAAAAAGCGTCTGTCCGTTTCGAGCATTTTTTACTATCTTCAACCCAAGGCGGCAATTTGAGCCTTGAGGGCTTCAATCTTGCTTTCGGCGTCGGCTTTCTTCTGGCGCTCGACGGCAACCACTTTCTCAGGAGCGCCGTTGACAAACTTCTCGTTCCCAAGTTTTTTCATGACGGAATTCAAGAAGCCTTCGGTATACTGCAGCTCTTCCTGCAGCTTCTTAAGTTCGGCCTCCTTGTCAATATTGAGACTGACCGGGACAAAGCACTCAGTAGTGCCCACCATGAAACTGAGGGCGCCCTGGACCTTGTCGTCAACCAACTCAATCTGGCTGACATTGGCCAGTTTTCGGATAATGCCGTGGAAGTCTTCGGGACAGTTGCCCTTCACAAAGAGCTGCAAGGCCTCCTTCGGTGAGAGCCCCTTGCTGTTGCGCAAGTTACGCACACCGGCAATGATTTCGCTTGCCTGCTGGAAATTATCGAGCATCTGCTTGTCGAACATGACGCTGTGAGGCATGTGCTGCGTCATAATGCTTTCACCCTCAGCGCGCTCGCGCAGGGTATGCCAAATCTCCTCGGTGACAAAAGGCATGAAGGGGTGCAGAATTCGCATCAGGCGGTCGAAAATATCGAGCGTGGCCTCGTAAGTGTCGCGGTCTATGGGAGTGCCGTAGGCGGGCTTAATCATCTCCAGATACCATGAGCAGAAATCGTCCCACACCAGTTTATAACTCTTCATGAGTGCCTCGCTGAGGCGGAACTCGTCAAAGTCGCGTTCTATCTCCTCCAACACCTGGGCCATGCGCATCTCCATCCACTGCACGCTTACAGAATTCTCCTGGCACTGGCGAAGGTCGTCCTTCACCTCCCAACCGCGCACAAGGCGCAGAGCATTCCAAATCTTATTGGAAAAATTACGGCCCTGCTCGCAAATGCTCTCGTCGAAGGGAATGTCGTTACCCGCCGGAGCCGTCAGCAGCATGCCCATACGTACTCCGTCGGCACCGTATTTATCAATCAGCATAATGGGGTCGGGACTGTTGCCCAGAGACTTAGACATCTTTCGTCCCAGTTTGTCGCGGACGATACCCGTAAAGTAAACATGGTGGAAAGGCACCTTCTGCCTATACTCCAAGCCCGACATAATCATACGTGCCACCCAGAAGAAGATAATATCGGGGGCGGTGATGAGCGTTTCGGTTGGATAGTAGTAATTAATCTCCTCATTGTCGGGATGGCGGATGCCGTCGAAGAGGCTGATAGGCCAAAGCCAGGAGCTGAACCAAGTGTCCAGCACGTCCTCGTCCTGACGGAGGTCGTCAGCAGAGCGCACGGCACCGGGGTTCTTCTGCTGGGCCAGTGCGAAGGCCTCTTCGCGTGTTGCGGCCACGGCGACCTCGGTCTTACCGTCGGCCTCATAGTAATAGGCCGGAATGCGTTGTCCCCACCAAAGCTGGCGGCTGATGCACCAGTCCTTAATATTCTCGAGCCAGTGGCGGTAGGTATTTTTGAATTTGGCCGGATGGAACTGAATAGTGTCATCCTCCACCACATCAAGAGCCTTCTTGGCCACCTCCTCCATGCGCATAAACCACTGGGCGGAAAGTTTGGGCTCAATGACTGCATCGGTACGTTCCGAATGGCCCACATTATTCGTGTAGTCCTCAATCTTTTCAATCAGGTCCAATGCTTCCAGGTCCTTGACAATCTGCTTACGGCAGGCAAAGCGGTCCATGCCGGCATATTTCAGGCCTTTCTCGTTAAGGGTGCCGTTATCGTTAAAAATGTCAATCGTCTCTAGGCCATACTTCATGCCCAGATTGTAGTCGTTAATATCGTGAGCCGGAGTGATTTTGAGCGCGCCTGTACCGAACTCGCGGTCGACATACTCATCCATGATAATCTGCACACTGCGCCCCACACCGGGGATAATCACGCGCTGGCCTTTTAGGGCCGTATAGCGTGGGTCGTCGGGATGGACGCAGACTGCGGTATCGCCCAAGATGGTCTCTGGGCGGGTGGTGGCCACCACGATGTATGCGCCCTTAGCGTTATGCCTAATACCAGAATTCTCTAAATTCTCAGAATTTTCTGAATTTTCAGAGTTTTCAGAATTATCGGAATACTCAGAATACTCCGAACTCTCCGAATCAAGATAATAACGCAGATAGTACAGCTTGCCGTGGCTCTCCTTGTAAATAACCTCCTCATCGCTGACGGCGGTGAGTGCCTTGGGGTCCCAGTTGACCATACGGACACCACGATAGATAAGCCCCTTGTTGTAGAGGTCGACAAATACGCGTATAACGCTTTCATAGCGCACGTCGTCCATCGTAAAGGCAGTGCGGTCCCAGTCGCAGGAAGCGCCCAGTTTGCGCAACTGCTTCAGTATGATACCGCCGTGCTCCTCCTTCCACTCCCAGGCATACTTCATAAACTCGTCGCGAGTAAGGTCGCGTTTGTCAATGCCACGCTCTTTAAGCATATTCACCACCTTGGCCTCGGTGGCGATGGAGGCGTGGTCCGTGCCGGGTACCCAGCATGCGTTGAAGCCTAGCATACGGGCACGGCGCACAAGCACATCCTGAATGGTGTTATTGAGCATGTGACCCATGTGCAGGACACCTGTGACATTAGGCGGGGGAATCACGATGGTGTACGACTTGCGGTTGTCGGGTTCGGAATGAAAGAGTTTCTTTTCCAGCCAGAAAGAGTACCATTTCTCCTCCACAATGCTGGGGTCGTATTTGGGTGCGATAGACATATTTGTATAAGTTTTCTATTATCCTTTCGTGGGCGGAAACCGCCATCAACATATTTGAGAAAACCACTAAACGGCACACGCCAGGGTGTGCCATTTAGTGGTTTATGGAAAACAAGGTCAGACCTCCCAGGTGTCGCCTGAGTTGAGCAGGTCGTCGACACACTTGTACTTAGAGGCAGCCATCACCTCGTCCATCTTGTCCTCATAAAGCTCGGTATAGGAAGGACGGTTGACGTTGCGGATGACGCCGATGGCCACGGGCAGGTCGCCGTGCATGCGGGCCAGGGACATGTGGATGCCCGTGTCCTCGCACTCCTCGTCGTGAATCATAATGTCGTCAATCGTGACGCCATTCTCGCCGAGGGTGACGGCTTCGAAGTAACGGCCGTTAAAGCGAAGGCCGCGGTTGTGGTCCTTGCCGAAGAGCATGGGTTTGCCGTGCTCAAGAATGATGATCTTATCGTCGCGGACGGCGCGGTCGGTAATCTCGGCGTGTGCACCGTTATTGAAAATCATGCAGTTCTGCAACACCTCCACCACGCTGCAACCGTCGTGCTTGGCTGCGCGTACCATAATGTCGGTGGTGAGATTGGGCATGCCGTCGATGGCACGGGCGAAGAAAGTGCCCTGAGCGCCCATCACCAGCTCGCCGGGGTTGAAGGGGTAGTCAATGTTGCCGAAGGGCGAAGTCTTGGTGATCTGGCCGAACTTAGTAGTGGGGCTGTACTGGCCCTTGGTCAGACCATAGATTTCGTTATTGAAAATAGTGATGTTGAAGTCCTGGTTACGACGGACGGCATGGATGAGGTGGTTGCCGCCGATGGAAAGCGCGTCGCCGTCGCCCATGGCCACCCATACGCTGATGGCGGGGTTGGCCAACTTGACGCCGGTAGCCACGGCACAGGCACGGCCGTGGATGCTATGGAAACCATAGGAGTCAACATAATAAGGTATACGGGAGGAGCAGCCGATGCCGGACACCATGCAGATATTCTCCTTCTTGTGGTTCACATGGGGAAAAGTGTTGAGCAGGGAGGAAAGAATGGCGTGGTCGCCACAGCCGGGACACCATTTGACCATCTGGTCGCTCGCAAAATCAGCCTTCGTATATTCTCTTTCCGCATTGGGAACAAAATGTCTCTTTGCCATAATTCTTTTGATTTTAAAGTAAGAAATCAAGCGTAATGATAAAAGCGCTAAAGTCCTTTACTATTCAGCTAAAATTTTATTGAAACATTCCTTTAACTCGCTGACCTCGAAAGGCAGACCCATGACCTTGTTAAACTGGTGCATGGGGCACTCGGGGAACTGGGTACGTAGGTAGCCCAGGAACTGGCCGTTGTTGAGCTCGCAAACAACGATCTTGCGATACTTGCGCAGGATGTCGCCGGTGTTCTTCGGCAGCGGGCAGATATAGTTGAAGTGGGTATAGGCCACTTTCTTGCCTTCCTTGTTCATCTCTTCGACTGCCAGGGTGAGGGCGCCGGAGGTGCCGCCCCAGCCCACTACGAGCAGGTCGCCGTCGGGGTCGCCCTGAACCTCCTGATTGGGGATGTAATTGGCCACGCGGTTCACTTTCTCCTGACGGTTATGGACCATCAGGGCGTGATTCTCAGGCGCAACGCTGAGGGGGCCGTCGGGGGTCTTCTCAAGGCCGCCCACGCGGTGGTTGAGGCCTTCCATGCCGGGCAGTGCCCACTGGCGCACAAAGGTCTCGGGGTCGCGACGGTAAGGACGGTAATTCGGGTCGTTGGGGGTGGCCAGCGGAGGATTGATGCTAGGCAGGTCGGCCACCTTAGGAATGCGGAACAGCTGGGAGCCGTTGCCCAGATAGGCGTCGGAGAGGAGGATGACGGGGGTCATGTGCTCCAGTGCGATTTTGGCAGCCTCGTAGGCCCAGTAGAAGCAGTTGGCACTGCTGGAAGCGGCCAGCACCACAAGGGGAGCCTCGCCGTTGCGACCGTAGAGAGCCTGCACGAGGTCGCCTTGCTCGGTCTTGGTGGGCAGACCAGTGGAGGGACCGCCGCGCTGCACGTCGATCACCACCAAAGGCAGTTCGGTCATGACGGCCAGACCCAGGGCCTCGCTCTTGAGCGAAAGGCCGGGGCCGGAAGTGCTGGTGCAGGCAAGCGCACCGGCATAGCTGGCGCCGATGGCGGAACAGATACCGGCTATCTCATCCTCGGCCTGGAAGACGCGGGCGCCAAGGCCCTTGTTCTTGGCCAGTTCCACCATGATGTCGGTGGCGGGGGTGATGGGATAGCTGCCCAGGAAGAGGCGGCGGCCGCTGCGCTCGGCAGCAGCCAGCAGACCCCATGCGGTGGCCACGTTACCGGTGATGTTGCGGTAGCGGCCCTTGGGCATGGTGGTGCACTTGGAAACCTCAAAGATATGCGAGTGGACCACCTCGAGCTTGTCGGCATACTCATAGCCCTCGCTCAGGACGGCCTTGTTGAGCTTGATGACGTCGGGTTTCTTGGCAAACTTGCGCTCAAGATAGGCAAAGGTGTGGTCGAGCTCCTTATGGGTCATGTAGAAGATGATACCCAGGGCGAACATGTTGCGGCACTTGTCGGCAGTCTTCTTGTCGGCACCCTGCTCCTGCCCGATGCGGGCGGTGAAAGAGGTAATGGGAGCCTTGATGATGGTATAGGCGCGTTCCATCTCGTCGGAGAAGGGGTTGTCGGTGATGCCGGCCTTCTGCAGGGCGTCGTCGGTGAAGGTGTCGATGTCGACGATGACCGTGGCACCCTTCTTGGCCCAATGGAGGTTGGACTTGAAGGAAGCGGGATTCATGCAGACAAGGATGTCGCATTTGTCGCCCGAACTGTAGATCCTGCTACCGACGTGGACCTGGTAGCCTGAAACACCGGAGATGGTGTTGTGGGGGGCGCGTATCTCGGGAGGATAGTCGGGGAATGTGGCAATATCGTTGCCGGTGAGGGCCGATGCGTCGGAGAACAAAGTACCCGACAGCTGCATGCCGTCGCCAGAATCGCCAGCGAAACGGACCACTATATCGTCCGCTTTAACTATTTGGTTTTGTGTCATTTTAAGTGTTTTTTATATACCAATCTTTCGTTTGTTTGAATTTGCAAAGATACAAAATATTATTTACTTAGATGAATTTATTTATGAACTGCCAACTGGTAATAAGTTTTTTTATTGCCGCCCAGGGGCCTCCGTCCTTCCTCCGGGCACCTCCTGCCCCGCCCCACGAAACCGCCACAAGTCGAGCCGCCGCCCACGCCCCAACGCCTTGCGCCAGCCTGGCCGAAAGAGCACACAGCACTCTCCGCCTGATGCGCTGATGGAGCATAGTTATTTGATACCATAAAACAAAGAACAATAGAACAGGTATAGACGAACCAATGAGGAACAGGCGGAGCTGGAGCATGACTATCGACTACTTGATAACGCTCGTTGGTCTTACGGCGATGTTCGAAGTGGGTGTAGTAGTGGCTCTGGACTTCTGATTTGTACTCCTCGCAGTGCGGCTTTCTGTTTTTTTCATTCTCCGTTTTTGCTTTTTTTTGCGCAAAAATGTGTCAAGTCATTTCCGCCCGAGACAAATTGGCGATGCCTTTTCCCAAAAAGCCGACGCGCCGGAGGCGGGCTGAACTTTTATCGTATAGCCCAAATTATTTTCATTATAAAAAATAGTAATTGCCTTTTTTTTTGTACTTTTGCAAAATTAAATGTGTCTCGCCTGAAAAGCAGACGTCTCATCTAGGCATGGCTGATGGTGCTAATACTCAGCCCGATAGCACAGGCCAAGGCCTACGGGACCCCGAAAGGACAGTTTTTTTTGACAGACATTTTTTATAGACTAAAATAATATCGAATATGCGAAAAGTACTACTCCTGGCCGCCCTGCTCCTGGCCATCCCCACCATGGGACAGAAAGTGCAACTGGCCAACAACGGCAAATGCGACGCCACGTCGCAAGTGAAACTAATGCAAGAGAAACGGACCAAGTCAGCAAGTGAGGAGATACGCCTGATTGCCAAAGTGTCCGACCGCTACGACGCAAAGGCCATGAGGGCCAAGGGCATCGTCACCGGTGCCAAGGCCGGCGACATTGTCACCCTCCGGCTTCCGATTGAGAAGTTGCCCATGGTTGACAACTGCGCCGAAATTCTACAGTACAGCGTTTCGCACCCCGTCTTCCCCAACATGGACCGCACCCGCCGCGACACCCGCACCGACAGCGTCCAGTCTGGACTGGGACTGCCCCAGGCCTATACGGGCAAGAACGTCATTATCGGCATCACCGACTGGGGCTTCGACTACGGCAACCCCAACTATAACGCCAAGGGGGCGGACAACTTCCGCCTGCTGCAGGCATGGGACCAGTTCAAACTGAGCGGCCCGGCACCCGAAGGGTTTGACTATGGCACCGTCCACACCAACCGCCACGAGCTCATTGAAAACAAGTGCGACACCGCCGGCCTGTACGGCTATGCCACCCACGGCACCCACGTGGCCGGCATCAGCGCCGGACGCGGCATCGACGGCCACTACACCGGCCAAGCGCCCGATGCCAACCTGCTTTTTGCCTCCTTCAAGCTCGACCTGGCCTCGTGGATGGACGCAGTGCAATGGATGAAAAATGTGGCCCAGCAGGAAGGCAAGCGCCTGGTGGTGAACAACAGCTGGGGCATGTACACCCTCGGACCCATCGACGGCACCTCGCTGGCCAGCCAGGCCATTAACAACTGGAGCGACAGCGGCATTGTGTTCGTTGTCAGCGGTGGCAACTGCGGCGACGACCATTTCCACCTCTCCAAGAACTTTACCAACGGCACTACCGACACGCTCCGTTCGCGCGCTGCCTATTACAACTACCATGAGAACGGACAGAACATCACCTTCTGGGGCGAGCCCAATAAGTCGTTCCGCATTTCCTTTGCCATGGTCAACGGCGACGACTCGGTTTGTTTCCGCTGGGTGAACACGGCCGACGGCTCGTTCTACCTGGACAGCGCACTGACCCACAATGGCGAAGACCTAGGTTTCAGAATCACCGTGGAGCAGTCCAACATATTCAACCACCGCCCCCACATTCTGCTCAATGTCGACAAGAATCCCCGCTACAGTATTGACATTGCCGTTACGGCAGAGGACGGCACAGTGCACGTATGGAACCTGGCCAGCCTGGACAACGGGGCCGGCAACATGGGCGCAGAATTCAACCGCGGCACCTCGCTCAACTACACTATGGGCGACGACCTCTACGGCGTTGGCGAACCGGCCTGCGCCGACAAATGCATAGCCGTGGCCGCCCACAATGCCGACGGCGCCCTTAGCACGGGCGTGCATGCCACCTTCTCCAGCCAGGGTCCCATTATCGACGGCCGCCACAAGCCCGAAATTTCGGCTCCGGGCGTGAACGTTATATCTTCTATCAACCATTACACCCAGGAGCACTACACGGCCGTAATGACCTACACTTTTGCCAATCGTGAATATATCTGGGCCAGCATGTCCGGCACTTCCATGTCGGGTCCGGCCGTTACGGGCATCGTGGCACTGATGCTCCAGGCCGACTCGACCCTGACCCCGGCAGAAATAAAAGACTACCTGTGCCGCAGCGCTCGCAACGACGACAAGACGGGTCCGCTGCACGAGCGCGACAGCATCAGCAACATCTGGGGCTGGGGCAAAGCTGACGCCCTGGCTGCCATAAACGAGGTGTTGGCCCATGTGGACATTCGGCAGGCCGATATATCTTGGTTCGAGAAGTCGCTCCAGCTCTATCCCAATCCTGCCAGCGACAGGGTCACCGTACTCACCGGCCGCAACACTCCCGAAACGGTCACTATATACAATATGAACGGCAGCGTGGTGAAGACGCAGCAGGTGACGCTGGAGGGGAGTATGGACGTTTCGACACTTCCCCACGGGGTCTACGTGGTCAAATGCGGAGCCCGCACAGCCCGACTGGTCCACTAGCACTTACGCCAATACTCACCACACGACTCTCACTAAACTGACCGAAACATGTTGAAGATATTCCGAACCGACATTTTCATGCAGGCCGTCATCATCCTGATTGTGTCTCTTGTCATGTGGATCGGGGTCTTTCTGCATCCGCAGCCCATTCCCATTGATGGCGGTGGGCCTCTCTTCTACTGGATTACGGGCTTTATGTCGCCGCGCATGGGAGCCATCGTTGCCTTTCTGCTGGTGATAGCGGAAGGGTTCATATTCAACGGCATCCTCTATAGGCACAAGATGATTACCCAGAACACGCTCATGCCCATGCTGTTCTATATCGTTGCCATGAGCCTTGGGTCGCCCACCCTCACGCCCATACTGATAGGGAGCCTGCTGCTGATATTGGCCATTGGGCAGCTGATGCTCACCACCACCCTGCTTTCGCTCACGTTGGACAAGATTTTTGGCGCAGCCGCCTTGGTCTCGTTGGCCACGTTGTTCTGTCCTTCCATGGCGGTGTTTTTCATACCGCTTGTCATTGACATGTTCACTTACAGCCTCTACGGCTGGCGAGACTGGGCTATGCTCATTTTGGGCCTGCTGGCTCCACTGATACTGGTAGAGACCATTTATTTTGTCACCGACGAGATTTTCTATCGCAACTATCTGCTCCTGTACGACCTTACCGACCTGCACTTCAGGGCCCACGGCAATTGGGTGAACTGGGCTGGGAGCATCCTCTTTGCCGTCATCTTGGTCGTTGGACTGGGGGCAGCAATGGTCAATAGCCAGAATAGGAATGTGAATTTTAAGAAAAACATCACGGCCATCCTAATCTTCACTATTGGCAGCATCTTTTTCTCGCTCTATTCCAGTTTGATACCCATTCCCACGCAGGCCTATGCCATACCATTCGCCTGCAGCACCACGTCTATCTTTATCGAGCCTAAACGCAAGGAGTTTGTGTCTAGTCTATTCTTCATATTCATCATTGTGTCCGGCATTGTCCTTAATTACTTGTAAACCACATGCTGTTGTCTCAATATACCCCTGACCTTATCGAATGCGGCTGCGACGAAGCGGGACGCGGATGCTTGGCGGGTGCCGTCTTTGCGGCAGCAGTGGTGCTGCCCAAGGGGTACCGAAACGAGCGCCTCAACGATTCGAAGCAGCTCAGCGAGCACCAGCGTTACCAACTGCGCGAGGAGATTGAGCATGACGCCCTGGCCTGGGCGGTGGCATCGGTTTCGGCCAAGGAGATTGACGAAACTAACATTCTGCGAGCCTCGATGCATGCCATGAATCTGGCCATAGAGCGGCTCACTCTTCGCCCCGAGTTGCTGCTCATCGACGGCAACCGATTCTATAACGAGGGGCTGATACCTTATTATACCATTGTCAAAGGCGATGGGAAATATCTGTCTATTGCCGCTGCATCTATCCTGGCCAAAACCTACCGCGACGACTATATGCGGGAACTCCACCGGCAATATCCACAATATGGCTGGGAGGGGAACAAAGGCTACCCGACGGCCGCACACTACGCCGCCCTGGCCCAGTTCGGTCCCTCGCCGGTACACCGTATGACTTTTAAATTAACGAAACTACCCCGACAGTGAACCCCGTTGACAAAATAAGAGAGCAGCGGCGTCAGAACACGCTGCAGGAGCTGGTGGCACGGCCCCACCGCAAACGTATTGTCCATTTGGACCATATTCGCAGCATCGGCATTGTCGCACATGGGCTTTCGGAAGAGGATAAAGTCACGCTGGGGCAGTTTACCAACGTTATGACCAACCGAGGCACTATCGTGCGCAAGATTGAGTTGCCCGCCAACGGAGAAAACCATTTGGACAAATTGGGTTTTCCGAAATCTGACTTCACGCAGCTCTTTACTACCTATCAGTACGACTTGATTATCGACATCACCCCTACCGGCGATATTTTCGGCCTTTACGTCACGCTCACTGCAGCATCGAATCTGCGGGTGGGCTATTTGGACACCACTGTCCCCAGCAGCCGGCTTTCGGTGGATGCCTATGACTTTATCATCCGGGGTGAGGGTCCTTGCGACCTCACGCATTTCCTCACCGAAATCCTTAATTACCTTACTCAAATTAGAAAATAAAAAAGAAAAATACAAATGAAAAACCCATTTATTGGTACCGGTGTTGCATTGATAACACCTTTTAGGAAACAAGAAACGATTGATTTTAGCAAACTTGAGCCCCTCATTAACAATATTATAAGCAATGGCGTGGACTATATCGTCGCCCTCGGCACCACGAGCGAGGCCGCCACGATGACCGAGACCGAGCGCCGTGCCTTGCAGGATTTTATTATTGAGACGGTGGGCGGCCGCGTTCCCATCATGCTGGGGCTTGGCGGCAATAATACTTTGGCCGTGCGCGACACTATTGCCAACACTAATTTCGACGGTGTGAGCGGCATCCTCTCCGTTGCGCCCTATTACAATAAACCCAACCAGCGCGGTCTGGCCCAGCATTTCAAGCAGATTGCCGAGGCATCGCCTGTGCCCGTGATAATATACAACGTGCCCGGACGCACCGGGGTGAACATCCAGGCCGAGACCACGCTGCAGCTGGCAGCGGAATGCCCCAACATTATCGGCATCAAAGAGGCTTCGGGAAACATCTCGCAGGTTATGCAGATTCTGCGTAATAAGCCTGAAAAATTCATGGTTATCTCTGGCGACGACTCGCTCACCTATCCTATGATGACCATGGGGGCATCGGGTGTCATTTCGGTGTTGGCCAATGCCCTTCCAAAAGAGATGTCGAGCATGGTGAAGTATGCCCTAAAGGGTGACGTGAAAAAGGCGCTGCCCCTGCACTTTCGTATGCTTCCGCTGATGAACGCTATTTTTGACGAGGGTAACCCCACCGGCATCAAGGCCCTGATGGAGATACAGGGACAGATAGGCAATACCCTACGTATGCCACTGGTGAAGTCCAGCAAGCAGCTCTATAACAAGATTTCGGCTCTTTATGACGAATTTAACGCTTAAGGCCCGCGAAGTATTTGCCAACGACCGCTACGCGACGGACATAACCGGGGTGACCTTGGACATGGTGGAACCTCGACATGTCTGCTGCTCGCTGACTATCACGCCATCTCATCGCAATGCCATGGAGGCTGTGATGGGGGGCGTAATGTTCACACTGGCCGACTTGGCTTTTGCCGCAGCGGCCAATGCCGACTTATTAGAGAGCGGGGGAAATTTGGCTTGGGTCTCTTTGGGAAGCGAGATTCATTTCCTAGCACAACCCAAAGGCGCCCGCCTCCTGGCCGAAGCCAGCTGCGTAAAGCAGGGCAGGACTACTTGCGTTTTTAGCATTAGCATAAAAGACGAACTGAATACTCCAGTTGCCATGGTGACAACCACTGGCATGAAAACTAATTAAGCCATATATGACAATCGAACAGATAAGACAGCCTGTTATTGACGAATACAATCTCTTCCTTGAGGAATATCGGAAGCGCACCCATAGTCATGTGCAACTCCTGGAGGAGGTGGTCGACTATCTCGGTCATTTTCCGGGGAAGCAGCTGAGACCCCTACTGGTACTTCTTTCTGCCAAAGCCTGCCAACATTTCTCGCCACTGCATGTGAAACTGGCCACTGCTGTGGAGCTACTGCACAATGCATCCCTGATGCACGACGACGTGGTAGATGAATCTAACTCGCGTAGGAATCATGACTCCGTCCGCCATCGCTGGAGCAATCAGGTGGCAGTCCTTTGTGGCGATTATTTTCTTTCGCAGGTTATGTCAATAATACAGGAGGTGGGCAATTCGAAGGCATCGACACTGCTTTCTCAGACAGTGGCTACGATGTGTCAGGGAGAATTGATGCAACTGGCCTCTATCCACAAAAAGGTCAAAGCCAGTTCGTACATTGACATTATCGGCAGTAAGACAGCTTCGCTGTTAGCCACTTGCTGCCAGTTTGGCGCATTGGCATCCTCCGAAGCTGAGGGAGATCCGTTCGGTCAAGCTTTATACGACTACGGCTACCATTATGGTATCGTTTTTCAGATTCGAGACGACATTAATGACTTCAATCAGGACCACGATGTGGCCCTACCCGACGATGTGTCACCTGTAAAACTGATCGAAGAACACACCCTCTTGGCTCAAAAGGCCTTGACAGGTCTCCCCGACAGCCTAGCTCGAAGGACACTGCTCAGTATGTTGCTTCCCTCGGCACCTCAGCCAGTGTGCTGACACTATTATAACTATATTGATACAATAATTGTTAAAGAAAATATACAAAATAAAAACTAATACAGTAATCATTATGAAAAAAATCGTTCTCTCAATGGTTTTTATGGCCATAGCAACACTTGCCATGGCTCAGAATGCAACACTCCCTCAGAACATTACAATCAAGGCCTTGGACGGTACATCGGTGCAGACCTCTGCCCTCCAAAATGACGGCAAACCTATGATTATCAGTTTCTGGGCCACATGGTGCAAACCGTGCAACCGCGAACTCAACACCATCAAAGAGGTTTACGAAGAATGGCAAGAGGAAACCGGAGTAAAACTGGTGGCTATCTCTATAGACGATGCCCGTAGCGCCAACCGAGTGAAGCCCCACGTCGATGGCAACGGTTGGGAATATGAAGTTTATCTTGACCAAAATCAGGACTTTAAACGAGCTATGAACGTTGTCAATGTGCCTCATACCTTTGTCATTAACGGCAAGGGGGAAATTGTTTGGCAACACACCTCATTTGTCGAAGGCAGCGAAGAGGAGCTGCTGGAAGTGGTCAAGAAAGCTGCCGCAGAGACAGCAGAATAATCAAAGCTAAACCTTCTAACCAATGAAAACCAAACAGAAACACCTGCCACTTTTGGCCTTGCTGCTTGCAACCCCATTTCTTGGCAACGCTCAGGGTATTCTAGGAGGACACGTCACGGGCAATATCCAACTCGATGGCCAGATATCCCATGCCGACTCCGTCATAGGTGCTGCCGATGTGCCGGAGAAGCTACTTATGAACGCACGTGCCGACATTCTCTATACGAACGGCAACTTCAGTGCTGGCCTACGTTTCGAAGCCTACCAAAATCCCATGCTGGGCTTCAACTCGAAGTATCAGGGGCAAGGCATTGCCAACTATTTTGCCGCATACAATGGCGACAAACTCAGTGTCACTATGGGTAATTTTTACGAACAGTTTGGCAGCGGCATGATACTCCGCGCCTACGAAGACCGCTACCTTGGGGTCGACAACTCTCTACTCGGCCTCAACGTCACCCTCCGTCCGATAGAGGGTGTGACACTGAAAGCCCTGGCCGGAAAACAGCGCTATTATTGGGAGTACGGCAATGGTATCGTCCGTGGCATCGACGGAGAAGTCAATTTCAACAGCATTATCAAATCTATGGCTGAGAGTAAGTTCCGTCTCACCATGGGTGCCGGATTTGTAAGCAAGTATGAACCTGACCAAACTATTTCATACACGGGCAATTCGGCTTTCCGACTCAAACTGCCCTTAAATGTGGGTGCTGGCGCCATCCGTGCCGACATTAATTACGGAAACTGGTCCCTTCAAGCCGAATATGCCCATAAGGGACAGGACCCCAGCATTATGAACGAGTTCATCTACCGTGAAGGGGATGCCCTAATGCTCAACGCTACCTATTCTCAAAAAGGCTTCAGCGCCAACCTTCAGGCCAAACGAGTTGACAACATGAGTTTTAAGTCGGTCCGCACTGAGAGTGGTGAGATGTTGTATATCAACTATATACCCGCTATTACCAAACAGCACACCTATGCTTTCCTTAGCATGTATCCCTATGCTACCCAGACCACTGGTGAGATGGGGCTACAGGCAGATGTAATGTATAAAATAAAGAAAGAGACACTCTTGGGTGGGAAATATGGTACAGATATTCACCTAAACGGCGCTATCATCACCGGCATAGACACCAACCGCATTGGGGGTGATGGCACCCTCGGTTACACCTCCGACTGGTTCAAAACAGGTGACCTATACTATGCCGATGCCTCTCTCGAAGTGGCTAAAAAGCTCAGTTCGAAACTAAAACTTACCTGCACCTATGGCTATCAGATTTTTAACCCTATAGTAGAAGGACACGAGGGCAATCTTCACCACAACCACATATTGGTTGGCGACCTCACGTGGAAAATTGACAAGAAAAATGTCCTCCGATTTGAGGCTGAATGGATGGGAAGCGACAGTAAGTACGACAAGAATATTGACGACAAGCGTTGTGGCGACTGGATCATGGGGCTGGTTGAGTACAATTTCACTAGTGCCTGGTTCGTCTCTGTTAGCGACCAGTATGCCTATCGCGACGGAGTTGGCAATTACTACAACATCAGCGTAGGCTATAACCACGGTGCCACCCGACTGCAACTGGGCTACGGCAAACAGCGCGAAGGTCTACTCTGCATCGGTGGGGTCTGCCGTCAGGTGCCTGCTAGCAACGGCCTTACCTTCAGCCTAACCACATCGTTCTAAGTATTTTGTAGAAATAATAATTAAGAATTACCCCAAATGAAAACATTTAAAATAATATCTTTCTTTATTGCGAGCCTGTTCCTACTTGCCTCCTGTGACAAAATAGAGAGCGACGAGAATGGTAACTATGTCGTCTTCAGCGGTGCCACAGGAACCTGGTACGACAGCGATGTCGAGCTTCCAGCCATTCAGAGGGCTATGGTGGAGAAATACACTGGTGTGCGCTGCACCAACTGTCCCGCTGCCGACAATGTCATCCACACCGCCCTTGATAAATACGACGATAAACTAATAGCCATTGCCGTGCATTCCGGGCGTTTCGGTGAGCCCCTCAACAACGAGGCTGACCTCCGTACAGAGGATGGCACTGCATGGTTTGAATACTTCGGAATTGTAAGCCAACCTGCCGCCATGGTCAACCGCGGACGCAGTGGAAACTCTTGGGATCTGTTTACCCCAACCAGTGGTTTCGACGACCGTATTGATGCCATTGTGAACCAAGATGCCAACGTGTCCATGCAAATCATTTCGGCTGGCGAAGAAAACGGAAAATACAATGTCCGAATCTATCTGGACTACAAAGATGTAGTTTCTAGTGGCCAAACCCTCACTGTCTTGGTAACCGAAGACGACATTCATACCACCCAGCGCGGTCAGAACACTGAGTACACCGATTATGCTCAGAATCATGTGCTTCGTCAAGTTGTTACCGATACATGGGGGATGGAAGTGTCCTCAGACGGAATGCCAGGTACAAAAAGAATGGTCATGCTATCCTTTGAACTCCGCGAGGAATGCATCCCGCAGAACTGCCATTTAGTTGCATTTGTCTCTAATAAAGAAACGCGAGAAATTATTAATGCCGCCGAGTGCGTACTGCAATAGCTCAAGATGAACAAACGCATCCTTGGGCTGGCTATTCCCAACATTATAACCAATATCACCGTGCCCTTATTGGGCATGGTTGATATGGCTATCGTAGGACATCTCAGTACTGCGCACTTGGGTGCCATTGCTATCGGTACGCAAATATTCAACTTGATATACTGGAATTTCGGGTTTCTCCGCATGGGCACCAGTGGCTTCACCGCGCAGGCCTTCGGTGCCCAAGACATGCGTGAGGCTGTGCGCATCTTTGTCCGTGCCATCACCCTAGCAGTTTTCATCGCCTTCCTGCTTATTTTGCTGCAATGGCCCATCGCCAGTCTCTCAGAAATAATCTTCCGCGTCGACAGCGAACCTCGCATTTTGCAGCTTGCCCTATCCTACTTTTTTGTAAGGATATGGGCAGCCCCAGCCACATTGGGACTCTATGCTGTGAAAGGTTGGTTTATCGGCATGCAAAATTCCAAACTGCCCATGTGGATTGCCATCTTCCTCAATTTGGTCAACATTGGATGCAGCCTGCTTTTCGTGTTGGTTCTCCACTGGGACATTCGAGGGGTGGCTCTTGGCACCGTCATAGCCCAATACAGCGGTCTGGCCGTAGGTCTTTTTTTCTTAATTAAGAAATACGGTCATCTTTTCTCTCATTATATTCAAAAGCAGGGGCTCTCATTTCGGGAGAAGGTATTGCAGATATTCAGAGACGCGCTCCACTGGAATGAGATGCGCCGTTTTTTCAAAGTCAACGGCGACATCTTTCTTCGTACAGTCTGCCTGGCTGCAGTCTTCACCTTCATCACAGCTGCAAGCGGACGTATCAGTCCTCAAGTGTTAGCTATCGACGCCGTGCTCATGCAGTTCTTCACCCTCTTTAGCTACATGATGGACGGCTTTGCTTACGCAGGCGAATCGCTGGTTGGTCGCTACATTGGTGCAAAAGATCCCAAATCACTTCGACTCTCGGTTCGGCTTCTTCTGGCATGGGGATTGGGCCTCACCATTCTCTTTACCGCCATCTACGCCGTTGGGGGCGAAGGGTTTCTGCGTCTATTTACCGACAAACCCGACGTTATCGAAGGTGCAAAAGACTACATGTTTTGGACTCTCGTCATTCCCGTCTGCGGTTTCTCGGCGTTTCTCTTCGACGGCATTTTCGTGGGGGCCACTGCTACCAAGACCATGCGCAACTGCATGTTCATCGCATCGGCTTCCTTTTTTGCCATTTACTTCATCGGGAAGTATCTTTTCCTGACCCCATCCAGGCCAGACTACACCTATGTCTGGAACAATATCCTTTGGACCGCCTTCATGGTCTACCTAGCCCTCCGCGGCATTCTTCAGGCGGTTTCACTCAAAAAATCTGTATATATCCTTGCATATTAATAATCTTTAAAAAATATAAATGAAACATCTTTTTCAGACCATTTTATTCATCGGACTGCTGCTATGTGCCAACAGCGCATCTGCCGTCTATGTCGAACGTATGCCGGTCAATCAGATCCAGCCTAACGGCGACACAGTTCATTTTTTCGTAACCGGCGACGAATTCTACCACCGTTACCATGATGCCGACAACTACACCATAGTGCAAAATCAGGCTGGCTACTGGGTATACGCCATGGCCACAAAAGGAGGCGACGTCGTACCCACAGAATACCCTGTAAACTCAATCAATCCAAGCCAGATAGGACTCATTCCCGGCATCAGTATCTCCGAAAAGGCCTATCAACAGCGGCGACGACTTTGGGACATACCTGAACAATACCGCTCTACATTGCCTAAAACAAGCGGCCGCAACCACGGCGACTTCTGCAACCTAGTAATTTTCATACGCTTTGCCGACGACACTGTCTATACACGTTCTCTAGCATCTGTCGAACAAATGTTTAGCGACTCCTCAAGAATTACTTCCAGTTCGGTATATAACTACTTCAAACGTGCCTCCTACAACAAATTATTCATCCGAACCTACTACGCACCCACCCCTGAGGGCAATACCATCCTCTCCTTCCAGTCCGATCATCCAAGAGCCTACTACATGCCCTACACCGAAAACAACCCCATAGGCTACACAAACTACGACGACCGCACCCAACGCGAGTTCGACCTTCTCGTCAGCGCTGTCAACTGGATCAACGACTCCTCCCCTGTTCCCTCGTCCTACAACCTCGACTGCGACAACGATGGCAATATCGACAACGTTAATTTCGTCGTAAAAGGCTCCTACACTGGATGGAGCGACCTCCTCTGGCCACACAAATGGAACCTCTACAGCCACGAAGTCTATATCAACGATAAACGCGTCAACACTTTCAACTTCGCACTCGAAGGAGCTGGTAGCGACTATTTTGGCTCCAGTACCTTCTGCCACGAAATGTTCCACTCTCTCAGTGCCCCCGACCTTTACCACTACAACACCTCCGACAACAGTGGCACCCCAGTCGGTTCGTGGGACCTTATGGCCACCAACTCCAAGCCTCCTCAACACTCCCTCGCATGGATAAAATATAAATATGGCAATTGGCTCGACAGCATTCCTACTATTACCACACCCGGTGTCTACACGCTCCATTCCGTAGGCGACTCCGTCCCAGGCACCATGGCGCTCAAGTTCCCCAGTTCCCATCCCGACCAGTACTACGTAGTCGAATATCGCGACAATACTGAAATCTTCGAAACCACCCTCCCTGGCAAAGGCCTCCTCATCTATCGTGTCGACACCCGTTTTGACGGCAATGCCGAATATGACGGTGCCGAAAACTTCAACGAGGTATGGATTTTCCGTCCCAACTCCTCCTCCGACGAAGAGAATGGCACTCTTCCCGAAGCCTATTTCACTCCTTCTCGCAACCGGACTGAATTCTCCCCTTCCACAAACCCCTTCCCCTATCTCTCCGATGGTACGCGCGACATGTCTTTTTGCATCTCCAACATATCAACGCCTGGCAGCACTTGCCATTTCCGCTACACCAACCGCACCACTCCTGCCAACCTCACCGAAGAGCGTATCACCTCACGTAGCGCCACCCTCTCATGGCTAGGCAACGGCCAAGCCTATCGGGTCTACTACCGACCACAGGGAAGCGACCAAGAATATATCACCAAGATTGTCCCCATACCCCATTTCACACTTGTCAACCTCGAACCCAACACCCAATACGAATGGACCGTTAGGGCACTTTTCGATGCCATCGACACTGCCAATTTTGCCGACAGCAGCAGCTTGCCCACCCTCTCAACCTTCCATACCGAACTCTGCAATAATCCCCAAACCGACACCGTCGGGTGGTACACTATTGAAACAAGCTGCAATCTGCCTTTTACCTACAACCAAAACTACAACTACTGCCAAATGCTCTACACCGCCGACGAACTACGTGGCGAAAAAGATATCAGCACCATCAGTTTCCACTACTCATACAAAACCGACCTCGAAAAAACGAACTGCACCATCTACCTAGGCAATACCACAATAGCTGCCTTCAACGACACACTCAGAGCCGTTCCCTCCAGCCAGCTCACGCCTGTCTATACCGGCACACTCCATTTTACCCTCGGTTGGAATGAAATCGTACTTGACAATTCTTTCCGCTACAACGGTACCGACAACCTCGTCATTGCCATCGACGACAACTCCGGCATTCCCAGCCGTTTGGGGAATAAATTCTACACCCACCCCACAAGTACCTATATGTCCTCCATCTACTACGACAATAACGCCAACCCAGGACCCGAACAAGACAGCATCGTTGGCGGCAAATCATGCTTTGCCTACCGCCTCAACATGAAATTCACCGGTTGTCCCAACAACGCCAACTATGTCTATGCTTGCATCATTTCCGACAACAATGCCCTTGGCACCGTCAGTGGCGAAGGCCTATACAACGCCAACCAAACTATCACTATCCACGCCTATCCCAAATATGGAAACACCTTTGTCCGCTGGAACGACAACAACACCGACAATCCCCGTCAAATCTTTCTCTCCTCCGACACACTTCTCATCGCCTACTTCCACTCGCCCGTATCTATCGACAACGTCGAGCAGGGCGGATATGTCGTTATGACCAAACAGCTCAGCATTTCAGTCAGCGGAGCCGAACAGCAACCCATTTGGGTTTTCGACGTCATGGGACGCCTTGTCGGCAGCGCCGATGCACATCACTCCAACCCCGTCACCTTCCCGCTTCCCTCTTCTGGCATCTATCTCCTCCGTGTTGGCAACAATAAGCCCACCAAGCTACTCGTCAGCGGCCTTTAAACAACAACTTTCAGTCATTCTATACCGTAAGCAGTTTGTACAAAGAACAATATTTAGAACACAAAAAAGACAAACTGACCCGACAATAAAATGCACTTAACCCATACGAGGGGGTATAACATCTCTAATCCGATGCTCTTCCCCCTCTTCCCTTTTTCTGTCGAAAGCTACTATATTTTGAATCAAAATATTAATTATCTCAAAAAAAAATGTATATTTGTAAAATTATTTTTCTCACAAGTTAAAAATTAATTAATTAATAATAAAATATTTACATAATGAAAACCACTCCGTATACCGACCTCCACATTTCGCTTGGAGCCAAGATGGCCGAATTTGCAGGCTACAACATGCCCATACAGTACACCGGCCTCGTTGAAGAACACAACAATGTCCGCAACAACGTAGGTGTCTTCGACGTCAGCCACATGGGCGAATTCCGCGCAAAAGGCCCCATCGCCAAACACTTCATGCAGTATGTTACCACCAATAACATCGAAGACCTCTACGACGGCAAAGTCCAGTACACCTGCCTCCCCAACGGTCAGGGCGGCGTAGTCGACGACATGCTGGTCTACCGCGTCCACGACGACGAATATTTCATGGTGCCCAACGCTGCCAACATCGACAAAGACTGGGCTTGGATGAGCCAGATTGCCGACAAAATGGGCATGGAACTGGGTAAAGACTTCGTCAACGAGAGCGAGGAGTGGGCTCAGCTCGCCGTCCAAGGCCCCAACGCCCTCAAGGCTATGCAGAAACTCACATCTGCCAACGTCGTCGATATGGAATACTACACTTTCCAGATTATCGAATTTGCGGGTGTAAAGGACATCATCTTCTCCACCACTGGTTACACTGGAGCAGGCGGATGCGAAATCTACATCCCCAAGGCCCACGCCATTGACGTGTGGAACAAAGTGTTCGAAGCCGGTAAGGAATTCGGCATCATGCCCGCCGGTCTCGGTTGCCGCGACACCCTCCGTCTGGAGAAAGGCTTCGCCCTCTATGGCCACGAGATGGATGACACCATCAGTCCCCTTGAGGCTCCTCTGGCCTTCATCGTCAAGCTGAAAGCCGAGAACAACAACTTCATCAACAAGGAACTTCTCCTCGCCCAGAAAGCCGCCGGATTCAAGCGCAAAGTGGCCGGCTTTGAAATGATCGACCGCGGTATCGCCCGCAACGGCTACGAGGTCTGCGACGCCGAAGGCAACAAGATTGGCGAAGTGCGCAGCGGCTCCCCCAGCCCCAGCACCGGCAAAAACATCGGCACCGCCCTTATCAAGGCCGAATTTGCCAAGTCCGGCACCGAAATCTACATCAAGATCCGCAACAAACTCCTCAAAGCCGTCACCGTCAAGATGCCTTTCTACGAGGGTTAATGAATAAAGCATGAACACCGCATAGAAAACGAGCGGTGTGACATCTTAGCAATCTCAAAAAGGCTTGCTGCAACCTCAGCAAGCCTTTTATTATTCTGTCAGAACACCTGACAAAACGTAGTAGCTTAATCCGACATACTGCCATTGCAGGCAGGAGTGACTATCATTGGCACTAATAACCAGCCGAATCAACATTCATTCAAATACTCCTGCGCATACTTCACATAATGAGCGGCATTGTCGGCCTGTCCAGGGCGGGTGCTCTTAATAAATTTAGCTGGCACTCCACCCCATATTTCATAAGGGGGGATCTTTGTGCCCTGCAGCACCAAGGCACCTGCAGCCACGATTGCCCCCTCTCCCACCTCGCAGTTGTCAAGCAGCGTGGCTCCCATCCCAATGAGGGCATCGTCGTGGACATTGCAGGCATGAACGGTAGCGTTGTGGCCGATGGTCACATCACTGCCTATATGCGTGGGGCCAATCTCATGGGTCACATGAATGCAGGCGCCGTCCTGCACATTGGTTCTGTCGCCGATGGTGATAGGAGCCACATCGCCACGCACCACCGCATTGAACCACACCGAACACTGGTCTCCCAACGTCACATCGCCTACAATCGTAGCGTTCTCGCTAAAATAACACCCCTCGCCCCACCGAGGCGAAAGTCCTTTGTATGATTTAATTAATGCCATATCTTGCAATTTGTTTTGAATTGCAAAGATACGACATAATTGCAAGAAATGATAAAAAAACGCCTTTTTTATTAAGTGTATGGCATTGAGGGCGGTGAAAACTTGATTCATCAGACATGTACACCACCAATTGAATAATTCATTTGCCCACGTCATAAAAAGTGTGTATCTTTGCAAATTAAAAAACAGAATTTATATTGCCATGAAAATCCAGTTTGATTCGCTTATCAACATACGCCCCCATCAGGGCAACCGTAGCCGCGATGTGCAGGATCCCGCTGTGCGCAAACAGATTGTTGACCTTATAAACAACTTAATTCGATGAGTCAATATCAGCATACAGGGTTGGCTGCTGGCCGCTGGGCAGAGATGTCATTGGCAGAACAGATGCTGAACATTGGCAGTGAGGTGTCGCGTGCCAACAGATGGAAAAGCAAAGGCAACATGGAACAATGCCACTGCGCCGCCGACCGTGCATTGGAATTGCTTTCGCTCACTATTGACGCACAGCGGGGCAAGCACGACCTTGGCGAGTTCTGCCGGCTCTATGAGGTGATGGCCGACTACTACTATGGCGACAACATATACCAAACTGCCCCCGCCAAACTACAACATAGCTTCGATATCTTCTACCACGCAAAACAGGCCACCCAACAATAATCCTGTAACAACTGAGGCGGATTTGAAAATCCGCCCCAGCCAAATCTACCGAACATCTGACAAGTCAGAGAATATGTTTATTGAGGCATATACATCACTAAATAATATGACGAATTATACGACGCATACATGACGACTTTAGTAACCTCTTCCCAAGTGTAAGCATTGGCATATTGATAAAAGCCGTCATCATATTGGATATACACATATCTGTTGTTTAGATGCTTCTTCAAATTGCTTTCATATGTCTTTTTGACAACAACTGCAGCGTCCTTTAGCATTCCATTCTCGAACATATACATTACATAGGGCGCAGAATCCTGTCCTGTTTCATAAATTACAGTCCCCTCATTATCGCTATATGGCGTCCCGTACATAGACATTACATAATCCTTAGTAAGACCTTTCTCACATAAGGGTTCACGATACAATGTGTAGTTCGGATTAACGGTGACGTGACATTTGCCTTTATTGCATTGAATGTCGCATTCTCCGACATGATTGCCAGATATTTTCCCACTTCCATCAACTTTGGCCACAAACTCCTTAGTTGATGTCCATTCTTGGTTTACGTTCAAATTATAGTCCTCTCCAACATCAATGGTGATATTTTTTGGAATATCTAGTCCTTCATCAGTTTCGGTGTCTTTTGTACATGACACCATCATTACAGATGCTGCAAGGCATAGCAGCAGTCCCTTCAGTTTGAATTTGTTCTTCATCTTATTGATGTTTTAATTCCGCTCTCCTGCACCCCGTCGAGCAAATTAAATAACTAAAGCGTGGTGCCGCGTACCACTTCTTCTGTTAGAGGTTGTGAGAAATACCCTTGTAATGTAGAGGCGGAAAACAGCCCACGCTAAAACGCGCGAACCATCATACCTAATCTTGCATTACAATTAAGAGTTTCTCACATTCCTAACAGCAAGACGAAGATACAACGCTTCGTGATTTCCTTCTGAAATCGGTTGCAAAAATACGAAGTTTTTTCCATTCAGCCAAATTTATTTTCCTATGTCAGGAAAAGTTCGTATCTTTGCAAACGCATATTGGGCATGAAATACTTGAAATCATGAACGTCACATTCGAAGATAAAGCATTGGAGGAGTTGTTTCTGACGGGAAAGACAACGGCAAGGAAGTATTGCCGTCTTCCGATGAATGTGGTAAAGCGATATGTGAAGGTTGTGAATTACATTAAGGCTGCAAGCCGCATTGAAGATTTGTTCACAGTGGGTTCTCTTCATTATGAAAAGAAAAGCGGAACACTGAAAGGCGTTGATGCAGTCTGGATTACCGCACAGTACCGACTTCTTTTCCATAGCACTCCGAATGAAGATGGAATTATTGTAAACGCATTGTTGGAAGAAATATCGAAGCACTATGAATAATACAACCCCATTTATTGTCACTCATCCTGGTGAGTTGATTCGTGATGAGATGCGCGAGCGGGGCCTGACACAGAAACAACTGGCAGTCCTTTCTGGTCTGACACCCACTGCTGTAAGTGAGCTGGTGCGCGCCCGCCGAAATGTCACGGAAGAGATTGCCCTCTCGCTTGAAAAAGCACTGGGAATTCCCAAGGTGATGTGGATGAACCTGCAGGCGCAATATGACCATGACACCGCCGAACAAGCCACCCGGTGCGAGAACGTGGTCGTTACCATCCCCGTTAGCGACCGCAACCTGCTCCGCGACTTGTCCCGCAAGTTCGGCTGGGGCTGCATGATGTAATAATCAACTAAAATCATAATATGGTACCTTTCTTTTTAGACTTTGCAAGACCCATCCTCCATTCATTAATTGATGGAAAAACAGTCGGTTTGCAGCAATTTATAAAGCAAGCCATTGCTGATTTCCATCTAACAGAAGAAGATTGTGCCGAGATGATTAAAAGTCAGAAGAAAACACAAGTAAATGACCGTACTAGTTGGGCTGTAACCTATTTGTATCAAGCGGGCTTAATAGAGAGAGTATCCAGAGGTCACTATAAAATCACAGAAGAAGGTAGAAAAGTATACCTTTCTGGCGATGAAATAACTAAAGAGTTTCTTACTAAATACAAATCATTTGTAGATTTCCAACAAAGAGAATCAAGGAAAGATGTTATTGGGGATAAACCAAATCAACCAAATAATGCTACTCCATCTGAAGCTATTGAGATTGCCGTAAATGAAATCAACTCCTCGTTGGTATCGGAACTATTAGAATTAGTAAAGAGCCAATCTCCCCAATTTTTTGAGCAATTGGTTGTTGACCTTCTCAGGAAAATGGGCTTTGGTCAAAATGGTTTCACAGAGGTCACACGCTATACTAAGGATGAGGGCATTGATGGCATTATTACTGAGGACAAATTAGGTTTGAACAAAGTGTATCTTCAAGCCAAACGATGGAATAATGGGACTGTTGGTCGAAAAGACGTAACTAGTTTTATTGGGACTCTTATGTCAAAGAGTTCCAAGAAAGGTGTCTTTATCACAACATCATCTTTTTCAAAGGAGGCAACAGATTCCCTAACCCACTTGCCAAGCGATGTATCTGTTGTATTCATAGACGGAATAAGACTTGCAGAGTACATGATAGAATTCAACCTTGGAGTAACCGTAAAGAAAACTTATGAAGTCAAACGTATTGACTCGGATTATTTTGAGGAGAATTAATAATAAACAATAAACATAAACAATAAAAATTAGAACTATGTCAATCATCAAACCTTTCAAGGGCTTCCGCCCGCCCGTCGACATCGTCGAGAAACTGGCTTCACGTCCTTACGACGTTCTTAACTCCGAAGAGGCTCGCGTTGAGTGCGAGGGCAACCCCTACAGCCTGCTCCACGTCACCAAGGCCGAAATCGATCTTCCTAAAGGCACCGACGAGCACTCGCCCGAAGTGTATCTTCAGGTGGTAAAGAACTACAACATGTTCAAGGACCTCGGCTGGCTGGTCAAGGACGAAGAGGAGAAACTCTACATCTATGCCCAGAGCATGAACCCCAAGGATGCCAACGCCAAATGGCAGTACGGCATCGTGGCCTGCGCCTATAGCGAGGACTATGTGAACAAGGTCATCAAGAAACATGAGCTGACCCGCAAGGACAAGGAAGAGGACCGCATGAAGCACGTCCGCATCACCAACGCCAACGTCGAGCCCGTTTTCTTCGCCTATCCCGCCGTGGCCCGCATCGACGAAATCGTAGCCAGCGTCACCGCCAAGAAGCCCATCTACGACTTCATTGCCAAGGAAGACGGCTTCGGCCATCGTTTCTGGGTCATTGACGACCGCAAACTGATTGACGAACTGGTCGAGCTCTTCGACAAGAAAGTTCCCGCCATGTACATTGCCGACGGCCATCACCGCAGTGCTGCCGCCGCCCTTGTGGGACAGGAGAAGAAAGAGCAGAACCCCCGTCACACCGGCAAAGAGGAGTACAACTACTTCATGACCGTCATCTTCCCCGATAACCAGCTGAACGTCATCGACTACAACCGCGTGGTGAAGGACCTCAACGGCCTTAGCAAAGAGCAGTTCATCGCCGCCGTAGGCGAGAACTACGACCTGCAGGACATGGGCACCGAAATCTACAAACCCACCAAACTGCACGAACACAGCATGTACCTCGACGGCCACTGGTACAAAATGACTGCCAAGCCCGGCACCTACAACGACAATGACCCCATCGGTGTGCTCGACGTCACCATCCTCAGCAACCTCGTCCTCGACAAGGTGCTCGGCATCAAAGACCTCCGCACCGACAAACGCATCGACTTCGTCGGCGGCATCCGTGGCCTCGGCGAAATGAAACGTCGTGTGGACAACGGCGAAATGAAGGTCGCCTTCGCCCTCTATCCCGTCAGCATGAAACAGATTATCGACATTGCCGACACCGGCAACATCATGCCCCCCAAGACCACTTGGTTTGAGCCCAAGCTGCGTTCCGGCCTCGTGATTCACGAACTCTGCTAACAGTAATTATTAAAAACGGGGTGCTACAACGGCTGTAGCACCCCGTTCTTTATATCAACCAGAACATTTCATGGGACAACACCTTCCATGACAACTTTAGCCTCGTTACCCTCGAAGGCGACCAATACCTGCAACCCTTCGCCATCAACGGCAACCTGGCCTTCCATACAGCCGGCACCGAAAGCCACCGACCATGTCCCATTCACAAGACATACAATAAAGGGGGACTTTCGAATCACAGCTTTTCAGTTTCTGTTATCCACCTCCAAACGGGTATTGTCTCTATTGAATACCCGTCAACAGAAGCCATATCACTCTGATTCATCGTAAGGAATGTTTGGACTACTTTACTAAGCACCAGAGAATGCATTCTGATACCTCGTACATATTCTACTGAAAAGTTTTGCAACAATACGCATTTTTTTTCAATAGATAGGCATCTTGCATCGGATTCACCAAAAACAGCCAACTACGATGGCTTCTTGCGCGTTCTTTATAGATTATTACCAATCTAAACTATCCTGATTCAACAGGAAGTCTTCCACACTGATACACAGAATCCCGTGATTGTTGTACCACGGCGCAACCATCTGACGTTGTATTACTATTTTCTTGAAGGAATCAGAGATGGAAAGCAAGGACTGCTCTTCTTGTCTCCATTTCTCCTCTGTAGATAGTTCAAGAGCCGACTGAATATAATAGCGCTTATCCCCTTTATTAGCGATAAAATCCACTTCAAGATTTTTGCGAACCATTTTCCCTTCAGCGTTTTTTGCATTTGTTGTCACACTACCCACATCCACACTATACCTACGGCGTAGAAGTTCATTGTAGATAATGTTCTCCATAATATGAGATTCATCTTGTTGCCTGAAATTAATCCGGGCATTGCGTAGTCCGATATCAGTAAAGTAATATTTCAAGGGTGACGAAATGTATTTCAAGCCTTTCACATCATAACGGTTGGCTCGTGAAACAAGAAATGAATCCACAAGATACTCGATATATGCATTCACCGTGTTTTGTGATATAACCTTGCCCAATTCAGATTTGAATGTGTTGGTCAGTCGCAGTGGATTTGTCAACGAACCCACCGACGAAGCAAGGATGTTGACCAAATCACCGATTTCCGTCTTCCCACGCAGGTCATAACGTCCTATGATGTCTGCCAAATAAACCTGTTCAAACAGATTCTTTAAATACTGTTCCCTGTCGTCATTTCTTTCAGACGACCATACAAGAGGCATCCCGCCATAACGACAATAGGCTGGCCAAACACGTTGCTTCTCCCCTTCATATATACTATACACCTCCGCAAAACTAAACGGATACACCCTTATCTCATCTCCACGCCCCCTGAACTCCGTAACAATGTCCGACGACAAAAAGCGCGAATTGCTCCCCGTCACATACACATCAACATTCTTCCAGTGAAGAAAACCATTCAGTACGGCCTCGAAACCTTTTACAAGTTGTATTTCATCCAACAGAATATAATAGTGCTCACCATCATTCACCTTGGAACGAACATATTTGTACAACTCATCAGCATCAAGATACTGCCTATTGTCATAATCATCCAATGCCAATGCCACAATGTGGTCATCCTGCACACCTTTCTCCAACAGATGTCTGCGAAAAAGTGTAAAAAGCAGATATGATTTGCCACAACGGCGAACACCTGTGACAATCTTTATCAAACCATTACCTTGCTTACGATCCAGCCAATCGATATAGTCTGTCCTTGAAACCTCGTACATATCCTACTGAAAATTTTTGCAAAAATACGCATTTTTTTTCATTAGACATGTTTTTCACATCGTATTTCTCAAATTCTCCCAACAGCGATGACTTTTCGTTTAGGTCATATATCCGTTAATGATGAGATAACAAAGTATTGTGTATGTCCTACAATTGCTCTCTTGCGCGCGCAATCATTAATCTTGGACAAGCCGGACGGATTGACCAGCGCAACGGCTGGGGAGGTTACAGAACACTCCATCGTGATAGAAGATGAGACGCCAAGCTTCATCTTCGTTTGACTCATAGGGAGTAGACGACCAATAGTAGCCGAATCCCTGAGGGTAGCTGATATTTCCGTCACAATCGCGGATGCCCGTGACGGGCAACACGATGGAATTGCCGTTGGGACCCGTGACCTTATATCCACTTCCGTTCCACGACCACTGGCACTCGGCTTTTAGTTCTTCCCATTGCTCCTTTGTCGGTATACGGTTGCCAAACTGGGAAACAGCTTCGTCATAGGTGTAGAATCCCGTAGCATTAAAGTTTTTCCATTTTGTCCCGCTCGGCAACCCCAAGTCGGTATAACCCAAACTGACTTCGGCACTCGAAGTAGAGACCGTACCTCTGCGTAGTTTCGATGCAAGCCTTTTGGCAGTCTTCTCCATTTCGTCACGATAGTCGGCTTTCTGGAAGGTAGCGTTATCGTTGACCGTGGTGGTACCCTTTGCCACATCTATTACGAGTATATCCACGCTGTACTCGTCCATGAATTTGTTCAGGGTGCCCACAACGATAATGTTAGATTCCAGTTCACGGCCCACCTTGACAATCTGTTGTCGGGTCATGTCGGTACGGGAATAGCCGAAGTCCCGGATAGTTCTTGTTACCAACGGCTGCTCTAATTTCGTGTAGCCATTGGGCTGGAAGTTCGAACGGAAACAATAGGAAATAGCATCCGACTCTTCCTCTGTAACGTTTGTTCCTAATTGGAAGTCTAGCACGACACAACGTTTTTGTGCCTGCATTGTCAGTGACATAAGGCACAGCATTCCTAATAAAAACCATTTTTTCATTATTAAATGAACAACATCTATACCGTCCGACCCTCAACAGCATTATACAAAAGAAGCGTGGGTCTGTATGTCTCACATTGTACTTGAAGGTCGTCGGAAACCTGATATTCAAATGTAGTAACAGCCCACGCTATAAGCGTGAAGCCGCTATACAACCTTGAATATCACACTTGAAAAGTTCCGACGTTCTCAAGTACAAGGAAGCATAACGCTTCTATTAATAAAAAACTTTCGGCATGAGCATTTCGCTCAAAACCGATTGCAAAGATACGACTTTTTTCTCATATAAATAAAAAAAGAACAAGTATCAGCAAAAAGTTGTATCTTTGCAGCATGTTTTTGACATAGAATCCTGCCGATAATGGAGATAGACAATCTTTTGGAATACGAAAAACGCGAGGACCTGCGCCAATGGCTGCAGGCACACCACACCGTGGCCACCCACTGCTGGGTAGCGACTTATCGTTCTCGTGATCCCAAAAGGCAAGAGCCTCCCCTACCATGAGGTGGTGGAGGAGGCGCTCTGCTTTGGCTGGATAGACTCCACGCTCAAGCGGTTGCCCGACGGGCGGTTGGCCCAGCGGCTCTCGCCGCGCCGCAAAGGCAGCCACTGGACAGAGCTGAACCGCCAACGGGTCTGCCAACTCGATGCGCAGGGGATGATGACTCCCGCCGGATGGGCTGCCTACCAAGCGGGATTAGACCCAAACAATAGTTGACAATCAGTTCGCGGCCGCTTGTTTCACTAGTCGTTGTCCAAGGGCAAAAGCGTTCTCCAAATCTTTGGGGAAATGTTCGTCACGATGACGACGCTTCTCCTCCTCATTGAAAACGCTGACAGCATAGCGTGAGTAGTCGGCAAACTGATAGGTGTTGCAGGCGTAGAGGGTCTCGCTGTGGCCAAAGTTTTCTTCCAATTGTTTGGCACAGGTACCCAACAGCGTGGGGTACTGCCACTCGGGCATGGCCTGCTCAGGGATGTTCATAGTGAAAATCATGGCCGTCTGCAGCAGTATGGGACACCCTTGGCGATGGACAACCTCTGTGAGTAGGCAATGCCCTTCAATGAAACTGTCGTCATAGAATTTGCATTCGCCCCCAATGCTGGCATCATTCGACGCAATGGATGTGAGTCCCGTGACAATGAGTCCCACCCCACCGGCGGCCAAAGAACGATAGGTCTCGACAATGGGAGTAGTCACCCTGCTGTCCATGTCGGCCAAACCCAGCCATGTGGCAGAGCGCCAGAGGCGGTTGCGCAGAGTAGTGTGGCGCAGTATGGCCCTATCAAACAGTGTTTTATTTGCGTTGTGCATAGTCTCAATTCTTTTTGCAAAGATAATTCATTTGGGTATTATAAACAAATAGTGCCATGGCGATAATTGTCACGGTAAGGCTCTATTTCGGTCGTTCCGTACCCTCTCCCCTCTCGTCTCCAAACCATTTCCGACACATTTTTTAGCGAGTAGATAGCAAGGGGGCAGGCAACCAGAAGCGGAGAAGGAGCAGAATTTGGTCGGCCAGTTCTTGCTGCTTCATCTGATAGGTGTGGCCGGTATGCTCTATGAAGATAAGTTTGTTACGGTCAGCAGTGGGCATGTGACTATTGATAAGCGTAAGGAAACCGACAGGATCGCCATCGGTAAAGTTGTCATAGGTACCTATCAGCAGGGCACCGGTGTGAGTGATGCGCTCCACTTGTGAAAAATCGCCCTCATGGATGTGGACATTGTTGAGCAGGCCGCTCCAAAGCCAGTCGTAGGCGGTGGCATCCGTGGCATCGGCGAGCTGAAACGTCGCGTGGACAACGGCGAAATGAAGGTCGCCTTCGCCCTCTATCCCGTCAGCATGAAACAGATTATCGACATTGCCGACACCGGCAACATCATGCCCCCCAAGACCACTTGGTTTGAGCCCAAGCTGCGTTCCGGTCTCGTAATCCACGAGCTCTGCTAGTCTGTAACTAACTACACAATAGAGAGAAAGGCCCTCCATCCGGGGGCCTTTCTTCGTTTCCGCCCGTTTATGTCTACTAGCGGTAGTCCACAGTTCTTTGATAACAGGAACCAAAGAACCATAGACCATCTATAGAGGAAATAAAGAGGATGAAGTGGAGAAAGGGAAAAGGTGGAGGCACACCTGCCGTCGGGTGGATGATGCCATGCCCGGCCATGAGGTTGGAAAACCGAGGAGCAATAGGCAACGAAAAGGGAGATGAAGGCCAAGGCCGGCGGGGAGCGGCGATTGCTGGCGGCGCAAAGACGAGGGATTGGCCGCGGACAATAAAAAAGGCAAAAGGGCGTTAATAGAGGAAATAAAATACTTTGAGCGTATGGAAATTGACCTACTGCTTGAATTCGGCCATCGCAACGAGCTGCGCCACTGGCTTATGGAGCACCATGCCACTGCCACCCACTGCTGGGTGGTCACTTCGCGCTCGCGCACCCCACAGCCTGGGACGCTGCCCTACGTTGAGGTGGTCGAGGAGGCCCTCTGTTTTGGCTGGATAGACTCTACGAACAAGCGTATGCCCGACGGGCGGCTGGCGCAGCGGCTTTCGCCCCGCCGCAGAGGGAGCCATTGGACAGAGCTGAATCGCCAGCGGGTCCGCGAACTCGATGCCCGCGGACTGATGACCCCTGCCGGGTGGGCTGCCTACCATGCGGGAGGAGGTGACGGCCACGCCTGACGGCACGGCCACCGAAGGCCGTCACTTGGCCTGCTCCACCAGCCGACGGCCTAGTGCGTGTGCATTGGCCAAATCCTGTGGGAAATGCTCGTCACGGTAGCGGCGCTTCTCTTCCTCGCTGAAATAGGTAAAGGCATAGCGCGAGTAGTCGGCAAACTGGTAGGTGTTGCAGGCGTAGAGGGTTTCGCTGTGGCCGAAGTTTTCTTCCAATTGCTTGGCGCAGGTGCCCAGCAGGACGGGGTGATGCCATTCGGGCATGGCCTGTTCGGGTATGTTCATGGTGAAAATCATGGCCGTTTGCTTTTCGATGATGGGATGGCGGCGGCGGCCCTGCTCGTTGTAGTCGTAGGTGAAGTTGGGAGATACCAAGCGCTCCACGAAAGCGCCGATGGAGCCGATGGGGTGGCTGACACTCGGAAGGGGCGGGCCGAGAGACCCGGAGGGGAACCTAATCGATGATTTTGGCGAGCTGCTTGGGGGTTGCCTGTGGGAGCAGCCGGGCGAGGTGGTCAAGAATGCGGCGGTACGACTCGTCGGTCGAACGCTGGCAGAGGCAGGCCTCGTGGCCGTAGAGCTGTTCGGGCGTGGTCAGGAGAGACCATCCCCAGCCGTAGGGGCGGCCGTGCTTGTCGTGGGGGTAGACGAAATCTTCGGTCACCACCCGGCAGGCCGATTGGAGGCGGGTGACGTAGGCGTCGAAACGACTGCGCATCTTGGGACCGGTGAAGCCACAGGCGGCGCGCAGCTCGCGCGTGATCATGCTGCGGTTGGTGCGGAGGATGAGGAGGATGGTGTCCTCGACAGAGCCTTCCTCGGGTTGGGGGTGACGGCTGCGCCTGTAGTTGCAGAAATCGGGCCACCAGTCGAGCGTGATGAAGCCGGCCTTGCCAGCGAAGAACTTGCCGTAGACACAGCGGCCTTCGGTGACGATGTTGCCCTTCCATTTCCATAGGGGCCATTCCCATCCGCCATCGGGCAGAAGTCGGTAGCGGCAGGAGGGGTCGACCATTTCGTCGGCCGAAAAGCCGGGTATGCCGCTGTAGAGCAAAGGCAGGAAGCCCATGCGCTGGATGAGGTCCATCATCTCGGGACAATTGGTGACTTTCTCCATGGTGGGACTATTGTTCGGGCACGACGGCAAAATAGTTGAGCGGCTCGGTGGGGCTGGCGTTGATGAGGCTGTGGCTGTGGCCTTTGGGGCAGTAGTGGGCCATGCCGGGGAGGAGGGTTTCCTCGCCGTCGTCGAAGAGGCAGCGGGCGCGGCCACTGAGAATGTAGATGATTTCGCTGGAAGTGTCGTGGAGGTGGTAGCCGATGGTGCAGCCGGGTTCTAGGGTGCCCAGCATTATCTTGTTGGTGCCGTCGAACACCATGCGGGTTTTCGTAACGCCCTCTCCCCCTTTGAAATTGGGCAGAAGGGACAACTCAATGTTATTAAAATCGATAACCATTTTTTTTAGTCTTTTTGAGATTACAAAGATACGACTTTTTGCCGAATGAGACAGAATCTTTTTTGTTTTTGGCGCTACTTCTTTCCCCTGCCACGGTGGTTTTTCTGTTTGAGCTTGAGGCGGAAGGGGCAATGGGTGATGTGGAAAAAGGTGACAAACATGGCTTTGCTTGCCACACAAGATGGAAGAGGAAGTTTTTTTTTGACAATTAAAATATTTGTAGTATTTTTGCAATTTGATTTAATAGATAGTTATGCTACCGACTGACGACAACACTCCCACCGTTCTGGCGCTTGCCCAAACACCCGGGCAGACACCCGAAAACCTGCCAAAGGACGAGTTCACGCAGACCCTGCTTGAGAGCGACAGCATTTCACGCGCCGTGAAAGACAGCATTGCCAATATGGATTTGGACGACGTGAAAGGCCTATTCACCGGAGAGAACACCCTCTTGCGCGATGCGATGGACTACGCCTTTCAGATGTTCATTGGCTTTATTCCCAAACTGATAGGCGCCATCCTTATCCTTTGGATTGGGTTCAAAATCATCAAGGTCATTAAGAAGTCTATCAACCGGGTGCTGGAGAAACGTCATGCGGAGTCGAACATTAAGGGCTTCTTCTCGTCGCTGATAGACGTGCTGCTGAAGATACTCTTTATCATTATGGCCATGGATGTGATTGGCATTAAGGCCACCTCGTTCATTGCCATTCTGGGCGCGCTGGGTCTGGCCGTGGGCATGGCCCTACAGGGCACATTGCAGAACTTTGCAGGCGGTGTGATGATACTGATGCTGCATAATTTCAAGGTGGGCGACTATATCGAGACTGGCGAGTTTAAGGGCTATGTGCGCGAAATACGCATCTTCAACACTACTATCCAGCCTTTCAACGGCCGCAGTATTATTGTTCCCAATAGCGAGTTGTCGAACAAAACCATTATCAACCACACGCGCGAACCGATTATACGCCTCGATGCCGTGGCCAGCGTGGCATACGGCAGCGACCTGGACAAGGTGAAAGAGGTGCTAAAACAGGTGGTGGACAGTGACCCGCTCATACTGCACGAACCCAAAACCCCCACCATTGCGGTGAAGGAATTGGGCAGCAGTTCGGTGGACTTTGCCCTGTGGCTGTGGGTGAAAGTGGAGGACTACTGGACTGTTTGGCTGAGATTGAGCGAAAATATATACAAGGCATTCTATGCCAACGACATTTCTATTCCTTTCCCACAACTGGATGTGCATCTGGATCCGGCCGCGCCCAAAGCGCCCCACTACGGCAACACGGAGATGGTGCATGTGCCCGATATTGAGTCAGTTCCCCAAACCCAAGCCTAAGCTCATGAAAAAACAGGTTTTCTTATTTCTAGTTCTATTAGTTCTGGCGCCGATGGCAAAGGCGCAGCTTTTAGAGGCCGACCTTACCGATTCGGCATTTGCCAGTGTGCTCACCTGCGGCCCTGGTGAAGAGTTTTATACCTCCTTTGGACACAGCGCCATACGTGTGTGCGATTCAACGCTTGGTTTAGATTTGGTTTACAACTACGGCACTTTCGATTTCGATAAGCCGCATTTCTATTGGTCGTTTGCCTGCGGCCGGCTGGACTACTGTCTCAGCCGAACGACGTATGAGTCGTTTCTCTTTGAATACGCCTACGAGGGGCGCGCCGTTTGGGAGCAGAAGCTGAGAATAAGTAAGCAGGAGCTTAATAATCTCTTTGTCCTGCTGGAAACCAACTATCTGCCGCAATATCGCTACTATAGCTACGATTTCTTTCGTGACAACTGCGCCACACGGGTGCGCGACATGGTGGTGAATTGTCTAGACCACCGCAGGCTGAGCCCCGAGACAGTGACGGACACGAACCTTTCCTACCGCGATATAGTATACAAAAATACCGAAGAAAGCCTGCTCTGGTGGAGGCTGGGTGTTGACATTGCCCTAGGGCAGCGTTGCGACCACCGCTGCAGTAACTATGAGTATATGTTTTCGCCCATAGAGATGATGCACCTGTTGGACACCATGAAAGTGGACAACACCCAGCAGCCTGTTGTCGACCCTTCGCAGCAGGTGCTTGCCGAGACCCGGATGCCTCTGGCCAGAAGCATATCCCCTACCCTTTTGTTCTGGGTGCTTTTCTTTGTGGTGCTGCTTCTGACACTTTTCGAATGGAGTAAGAATTGGAGGCTCAATTGGTTGGATGCTATCATCTACAGCGTTACATTCCTTGTTTCGGTGTTGGTTGTCTTCCTATGGTTCTTCACAGAGCACTACTGCACTAAGCCTAATTTCAATATATTGTGGGCGTCGCCGCTGTTCCTCTATTTTGCCATTGCACAACGCCGCAGCAAACAATGGATGATATGCCTTCAGATGGTTATGCTTCTGGCCGCAATGGTCATGACTATTGGACCTCTTCCGCAACAGCTGAACGCAGCCATACTACCCATCTCGCTTATCCTTGTCTGCCGACTATTGTCCAACCTGAGACACCGGGTTCGATAGCGATTCTTACTGTATGCGCACCCGCGGGTCGAGGAGGCCGTAGAGAATGTCGGTGATGATGTTGATGACGATTAGCAGCACGCAAATGAAAAGGATGGAACCCATGACAACGGGGAAATCGTATTTGTCCAGCCCATCGACAATGACGATGCCCATGCCTTTCCAGTCGAAAACATATTCTACGAAAACGGCACCAGCCAGCAGTCCGGCCAACCAACCCGAAGCCGAAGTGACCACAGGATTCATGGCGTTGCGGAGGGCGTGATGGAAGACCACCCTACGAAAAGGCAGCCCTTTGGCACGTGCCGTGCGGATATAGTCCTGAGAGAGGGCTTCAAGCATACTGTTCTTGGTGAGCTGGGTGAGGGTGGCCAAAGGCCGGATGCCCAGGGTGAGGGCTGGGAGGATGAGGTTTTTGAGGTCTAGGTATTCGCCAGTGCCATAGTCGTCTATGGTGTAGAGGTTGCCGAACATGTTCAGGTGAGTATAGTCGGCTAGCACATACGCGAAGAACCATGCGATGAGAATGGCCGCAAAAAAGGAAGGCAGCGACATGCCCAAAGTGGATAGCACCAGGGTGAGGCGGTCGACCCAGCTGTCTTTGTACAAAGCCGAAAGCACTCCGAGCAAGATGCCAAGGACCAGGGCGATGGAGAGTGCCACCACGGCAAGAAGTGCTGTCTGGGGGAAAGCGGCAGTAATTATCTCTGAAACCTTACGCTTGGACTGGTAGCTGCGCCTGAGATAGGGGGCTTTGAGCACAACAGAGGTATGACCGGCTGTGAACAGGGTGGTATAGGGGGCGTATTTTTCTTCTGAAAGAAAAAAGAAATTCTCTGGGTCGCAATTGTTGTGGAATGAAATGGGTAACAGGTCGTTGAGATAGTTCAGATATTGGACTCCCACTGGTTTGTCGCGCCCCAAATCTTTGTTGATGATGGCTATGCTCTCTTCGTCGGCCCGCTGGCCTAGCATCATTCGAGCCGGGTCGCCAGGGAGGATATTGAAGAGAAAGAACACAAGCGTGACGACTCCGAGTAATACTAGGAGGCCATAGAGGAGCCGTTTGATGGTATAGCGGAGCATGCTAACTGTTGGTTGTCTATCGGAGCCCCCTCACTACCGATTTTTTAGCGACAAAGTCTTTTAGGTAATAGGGTTCGAAGTAGGCCACGTCCTCCAATTGGTTGTCCTGTAGTTTCTTCAGGGCAATGGGCAGCATACCGGCAGCAGATATTTGGAAGTCGGGCGCGTATTTGGCATTGGGATGTATACCCAGAATATCACGGGTCTTTTTGGCTCCATCGCCTAAAAAGACGACTTCTCCCTTTTCAAGATAGGTGTCATAAATGCCTGGTACGATGATGTCGGCATCGACAGGCCGAACTTCGCCCTGGCGGTTGTAGAAGGCAGTGTAGCACTCCATGCGGCGGGCGTCAATCATTGGGCAGACCAGACCGGTATAATCGGGATGGGCGGTGAAATACTGCATGGCCATTCCTTGAAGGGTGGGCACAGAAAGGAGCGGCTTGCCGAGGGCATAGCAGAGTCCTTTGGCAGAACTGACTCCGATCCGAAGCCCTGTGTAACTTCCAGGGCCACTGGATACACAGACGGCATCGAGTTGAGCCGGACGAATGCCGCACTGTTTGAAAATCTGGTCTATGAAGGGTGACAGCTTGGAGGAATGGGCATTCTGTTCGTTGGAATGCAATTCGGTCACGACCTGGCCGTCTCGCGCCAGCGCGACGGAACAGACAGGTGTGGCAGTTTCTAGGAGAAGTAGTAAAGACATGGATAGTATTGTTTTAGCAAATTGATGTAAAGATTACCGCATGTCGATAACCTCGATTCCGGGGTTGGCCTTGGTGTCGAAGACGAAGTCGGCATCGGGGGCGGATACATTTTTAAAGTTGCTGACGGTGTATTCGCTACGGGAGGAGTCGTAGTTGTGCTGCTCTAATTTTTTCAGTTGACCGTTTTTGTCGATATAGATACGGATTTTGTGATAGCTGCGCCCTTTGTTGGGTTGCAGATCGACAATGGAGGTGCCGTTCTCCTCCTCGCGGATGAATTTGGCACGATAGTTTTTGCTGTAGTTGGCCAGCAGACGGGCAGGGTTAGTCAGGTCGTCGTCGCTGTCGGCAATGGGTGTGACCACCACTTCTTTGGCCGACTTGTTGACCTGCCAGACCGACTTGCCGTCGCAATAAATCTCCACGGAACCGGCTTTGACACGATAGCGCGGAGCATTGTAAAGCACATCGGCTTTCTGTCGGAAGGTTTCTTTTTTATTGGCATCGTAGTTTACTACGGTGACGGAGAAAGAAACTGTGCCCGACATTTTGGCTGAGGCTTTTTTGATGATATTGGTGGCATTCTGATCCACTGTGCCATTGGCGGTATGGGTCAGTTGGGCGTAGGAAGCCGACACGAAAAGTAGTGAGGCGATAGCTAATGCAAGTAACTTTTTCATTTTTACAATTCTTTTAATGAAGGTTTTGTCCGATGATGTTCATGAACTCCTCGCGGGTCTTGGGATCCTTGATAAAGGCTCCGGTGAAATCGCTGGTTGTGGTGACACTGTTCTGTTTCTGAACGCCCCGCATGGACATGCACATGTGTTGAGCCTCTATCACCACAGCCACACCCAAGGGGTTCAGCGTATTTTGAATGCAGTCCTTAATCTGACGGGTGAGTCTCTCCTGCACTTGCAAACGGCGGGCATAAGCATCCACTATGCGGGGTATCTTGCTCAATCCCACGATAGTGCCGTTGGGAATGTAGGCCACATGGGCTTTGCCAACGAAGGGTACCATGTGGTGCTCACAAAGCGAGTAAAGCTCGATGTTCTTCACCACTACCATTTGCTTATAATCCTCGTGAAAAAGTGCTGACCTGAGGATTTCCTCTGGGTCGAGGTCGTAGCCGTTAGTGAAGAAAAGCATTGCTTTGGCAATGCGTTCCGGCGACTTCAGAAGCCCTTCACGCTCTGGGTCTTCGCCCAGCAGGCGGAGGATTTCCTTATAATGCATGGCCATTTCAGCCACACATTTCTCGTCGTATTGGTCTATTTTCAGATATCCTTTCTCAGTTTCGCACATACGATTGTTTTTATTGCCAATAAATGGCTGATTTGTTCAGTATTTTGTTGCTAAATTTTTATTATTCTATGCTCAGTAGCAGCCCTTTAAGGTACTCTCCTTCTGGATGATAAATGCTTACAGGATGGTCCATAGCGTGGGGCAGCTGACGCACAATACGCACCTTTCGGTGGGCATTGGCTGCAGCGGTGAAACACATGGTTTGGAAATCATCGCGGCTGACGGCCTGCGAGCAGCTGAAGGTGAATAGAAGTCCGCCAGGTCGAATCTTCTCCATTGCCTTTTGGTTAATATTGCGGTACCCTTTGAGCCCCTGCTGCAGACTGCGATGATTCTTGGCGAAAGCAGGAGGGTCGAGGATGATGAGGTCGAACTGATTGCTGACGGTGTCCAGATATTGCAACACATCGGCAACCACCCCCTTATGGGGCGCTTCTGAACCATAGTTTAAAGCCACATTGCGGTTGCAGAGCTCTATGGCTTTCTTGCTGATGTCTACTGTCTCGACATAGCTGGCGCCTCCTTTCAGGGCTCCTAGGCTGAAACCACCTGTATAGCCGAAGCAATTGAGCACTCGGCTGCCCTGCGCAAGCGAGGAAACGAGATGGCGGTTCTCACGTTGGTCCACAAAAAAACCTGTTTTCTGTCCTTCGAAGAAGTTTATCAACAGACGATTAGCGTCTTCACAAATCTCCCACTCGACAGGTTCTTCGCCCCAAATATAGCCATCCTCTACCCCACCACCGGGAATTGTGGAGGAACTCTTGTCGAAAATAGACTTTAGTTGCAATTCCTCGGTGAAGAGTTGTGACAAAAGGGGGAAGGCATTGTGCATACCCACGCTGTGCGCCTGCAGAACCAAAACTCCGTTGTAAAAATCTGCCACTAGTCCCGGCAAGAAATCACCCTCAGCATGAACCAGTCGGAAAACATTGGTTTCCTTCATATCAAAGAATCCCAGCCGTCTGCGATACTCTACCGCTTGATGGACACGCTCTCGCCAAAATTCGGGATGGGCTTCGGGGTCAACGTCGGGCGTATCGAAACTGAGCACTTTGCAGATGATGCTTTCGTCTTGGAAATGTCCGGCTGCCAACCACTTGCCGTCAGAACCATACACATCTACAATTTCGCCCTCCTTCGGTGAGCCCACACGTTTGCGCACTGCACCAGAAAAGATCCATGGATGGCGGCGCAGAACGGCTTTGTCTTTACCCGGGGCAAGTATTAGCGATGGGCGGTTCACTTCTTCAATTGTTTTATTGTTTCGGTAGGATTAGCCGATTTGAACACCGAGCTGCCAGCCACGAGGACATCGGCTCCGGCCTCGAACAGCAGATGGGCATTCTCGGTAGTCACGCCGCCATCCACCTCGATAAGGCACTGTGGATTCTTTCTGTTGCAGAGGTCGCGCAACTGCCGAACCTTATTATAAGTGTTCTCGATGAATTTTTGGCCACCAAAACCAGGGTTGACCGACATAAGAAGCACCACATCACATAGTTGTACCGTATCTTCCAGAAGCATAACCGCTGTGCCCGGATTGAGCACCGCACCGCACTGCATCCCAGCATCTTTAATGGCATGGAGAGTTCTATCAAGATGCGTACAAGCCTCGTAGTGGACAGTTAAAATATCAGCACCTGCTGCCTTGAAATCATTGACATAACGCCCAGGATCCATAATCATCAGATGGACATCTAGCGGTTTCTGCGCATGTTTCTTGATATGTTTAATGACAGGTTGTCCAAAGCTGATATTGGGGACGAAAATACCGTCCATTACGTCGACATGAAGCCAGTCGCATTCGCTGGCATTCAGCATCTCTATGTCGCGCTGCAGGTTGCCGAAATCGGCAGAAAGAAGGGATGGAGAAATGAGTTTCATTTAGAGTTTGAGTTTTTCAAAATTACGGCCATACACACCTTGGGTCTTAGAGACTGAGATAAAGGCATCTTGGTCAATGCGGTGGATTATTTGCATCACATGGGGTTTGTCGGTCTTGTGAACCATGACGATGAGCACCGGACGCTGCTGATGGCTATAGCAGCCCTCGGCATCCAGCAAAGTGGCGCCGCGCCCAACCTCGGTGGTGATAGTGTCGCCGATTTCATTGTTTTTCTCGGAGAATACCATAATTTGATAGGACTGCTTGTTGCCGTCCAGCACCATGTCCAGAACGTAAGTCATTGTGACCATGACAATATAGCCGAAAATCACATTCTCGATCTTATGGGAAACAAAAAAAGAGCTTCCGATGATGAAAATGTCGAGATACATGATGACCTTACCTGGGGAAATATTATAATATTTGCTCAGAATCAGAGCTATAATGTCCGTACCACCTGAGTTAGCTCCTCTGGAGAAAGTGATGCCTATACCGGCCCCGCACAAAGCGCCACCAATAATGGCACACATGAAACCTCCAAACTGGCTGACATCAAAAAGGGTTTCCACATGCAGCACCTGCTGCCATAATATAAAGCTCAAAGAAGACATAATGATGCCATAAATGGTGTTGGCCCCGAATTTTGAACCTAAAAACTTAAAGCCCACTAGCACCAAAATGGCGTTAATAATGAGACTCATGACACCGATGGGTATTTTAATACCCGCAGCATAATAGAGCACCGAACAGATACCGCTCACACCACCACCTACAATTTTGGCTGGAAGCATCACTGCCGACCATGCAAAGGTGTAAATCAGGATGCCAAGCGTGATAATAATATAGGACAAGACTATCTGATGTCTTTTCTTAAATATTTGCATATTATATCACTGATTTAGTCGTTAACGGGGACACCATAGTCGCGGGCGCCGAAGATAGAAGAACCTATGCGAACCAGAGTGCTACCCTCCTCCATTGCAATGTCATAATCATGAGACATTCCCATCGAGATTTCCTTAAACTCCGGATGCCCAATAAAATATTTTGCAGCCAGTTGGTCTCGATAGGAATGCAATGTGTGGAACTCCTGCCTTACCAAGTTCCGATTGGGAGTATTTGTGGCCATGCCCATCACACCCACGATGCGCACATGCTTCATTTGCGCATATTCAGGCGATTCGAGCAAAGCCTGAGCCTCTGTCATATCCAATCCGAATTTGGTTTCCTCGGTGGCAATATGGAACTGCAGCAGGCAGTCAATCACGCGGTCATGCTTTGTAGCCTCCTTGTCAACTGCCTCCAGCAGGTGCAGGCTGTCAATGCTGTGAATCATGCTGACATACTCAGCAATATATTTGACCTTATTGGTTTGCAAATGGCCAATGAAATGCCATTCTATATCATTTGGCAGCACGGCATGTTTGTCGCGCATTTCCAGCGCTTTGTTCTCGCCAAACAACCGTTGGCCTGCATCATACGCCTCCTGTAGGTCAGTCACAGGCTTGGTCTTTGACACCGCAATCAGCCGCACTCCGTCGGCAAGGGTTGAACGCACCTTAGTAAGATTTTCTTTAATCATAACTCCACTATAACGCAAAACCCTATATATTATTATTACCTTGGTGTTTTTTTTCTACACAGTGTTGCACTTGTAACTGGAATTTAGGCGGACATTGTTATTGCGAATTGCAAATCCTGTTACCCCCTTGGGCTGGACTGCAAATCCAGCCCAACAAGAACACTCTTCAAGAAGGCATATCCCAATAGCCCTTTTTTTATTTATAACAGAGAGCTAATAATTAGAACCACAATCGCTACAATAATAATAATACCCATGTACGGGATATTCGTCCGTTACTAACCAGATGAATGGGGAGTAAATTGCCAGCATTATTGTAGATTCTGTTTGAGAGAAAAGACAGGAGGCTCTTTTATAATCCATCCCCCCTCGAGTAACTATCACACACAAGATATCATTCCTAAAAAAACAACCATGCAATTCCCACAATTTGATGCCATTCAAATCATAAATAATTTCATTTAGATCACGCGATAATATCTCTGCCATATAATAATTAGGGTGTAGAGTTATGGCAATTTTTAATTTCAAGGAATCTTCTACCACATTATTTATTTCTAACTCCACGAAATATCCGGATGAATCTGGAAACTGTAAAAAAATATCCTTTGTCGCATCAATTAAGCAAGAATCTAATAAGTGAATAATAATATCGTCGTTTACTGTCACAAGAGGTACTTCAATATTGTCTGCTAATACACAATACAATCCAGTACTATCAGGATTGCCCGCATGAATATTTAGGCTATCTCCTCCCCAGAATCTTGCATCCTTATCTACGCACTGCATAGTATCCATATTATAGTATATGGTTCTTGAATTGTAGACGTTTTGTCCAATACACCCAAAAGGATGAGAGAGAATCATCCCCCATAGGATAGTTCTTATTATCTTGCAAATTAGTACCATATTTCTGAAAAAGCTTTGAATGAAATATACTTATTGTCACCTGTTGGAACATAATTCTGGAAGTCCATTGATTTACCACCATGAAAAATTGTACATCTGGCTCCTTTTAATAATTACACATGGTCTTGGTCCTTGTGAGATGGGTAGAAACTGTCTGAACTATTATTAGGATGATAATGATCCCAAAATAATACATTATTTGCAGTATATATTCCCGGCGAATGTACCATTTTGTCCTCAATCCCTGAGGAAGATAAATCCCCATTAATGGTTTCTTCGTTCACTCTAATCGAATAATAGTCCCATTCCACGGGCGAACCTAAACTTGCTATTTTATTAAATATTTGTTCCCCTATCTTGTCATTGCTACAGTATAAATGATAAGTACGACAGTCTATCTTTTGGTCAGTATTTTCATAATCAATCGATCTTGTTCGGAACGTGCATTTGTCTTTTTCAATTGAATATGAATCAATAAGTTCTCCATTCCTATAATAATTAATACGATGGTTACCGTCAGATGCTATTTTTTCAATAGCCCCTTTATCTATGTGGATCTTTATGGTATCTTTTCCATCTGGATCCACTAATTTGATGGGGTTCCACATACAATAGTTGTATGGGCTAATACTCGGGTATTTGTCTGCCATCGGGTCGACACTCAGCCACATAGTCATCAGCTCATGATCCATGTACCTTGCACCGAAATAGGTGTATAAGTAGGTAGAGCCATTCGGTATTCCGCTCCTCGGCTCGTCGCCTCGCTCGCTGGCGAAAGGTCCGCGGGACCATTCTTTCTCCTCGTCGCGTTGCTCACTATCATTTATTATATTCAAAGGTGTTCGCCGCCCCTTGCGGGGGCCTTTGTCAGTGAAAGCAATACTGTTTTGTATGCCGTTTTTAATCATCATCACTAGGATAACGAAGATGTGGCTGTTTTATTGCCACACGCGCTATTTCGGTTCAGTTCATTGCTTTTGCGGATTGAAAATCCTTATACTCAATGGGTCTAGATTGCAAATCCAGACCAACGGCACGGATTGAACATCCGCCGGGTCGGGCGGGGCCTACGGTGCGAACATCCGCTGGGTCGGGCATTTATATGTAGCGATAGGTTCTTTTTGTTCTTTATTAATCCAATATTCCCACAAATAGACATCATCTTTATAGTCAGCAGGTGTTTCAATATGGCCAAAACTAAATGAATCCATTTGGATTTGCCCACTATTGAAAATGATACGTATCACATAATGTGTTTCGTCTGGTCCGTATACACCGCATTGGGCTCCCATTATGGAATCTTTATTCCATTCTTCAACCTGCTCTATCAGCCATTTCTCAAATCTTCGCTCGCGAAACACTTTTAATGTGTCATCCATAGGACCTTCTATAGAATAACGAAATTTTTGAGACCAATACATTAAATATAGAAAGTTACCTATATATGAGAAATACTCTATGGCAAATACTGTATCTGCATCAAAATTACATGGCAATTCTTTGAGGATTTCGATAACATGTCGCTCATTATTTATTTCGTCAGAACCTGTTTCTATAATAGCAGAATGAATGAGAGGTATAATATTTACAGTGTTTTGCGCACTAATCACCGGACATTGCCAAAACAGAAAGATGAAAAAGGTAAAGATTCGTATCGTTTTCATATTGATTATTATTGAGTCTAATAATTTGCACCAGTATTACCACCACAATGACTAGGCGAATCATAATAATAGTAAAACCTTAATGGTAACCCAAAATGGTATCGGACTTTATTTTCAACCCAACACGCATACATTTCAGCTTTAGGTATGTTGTAAGGCTTTCCATTGCTAAGAGTACATTTTTCCCAAGTGCTATTTCTATCAGGGACAATGTCAAACCACATATCATGAATATGTGCAAGTTCATGTATTAAACTAATGAATGCAGGTGAATTGCTTCCATTAGGTTTACTAAAAACATTATTGCCATATTGGTCCTTTTCTTGATATAGACATGATCCCCCAATTCGATTTTTTCCCATCCATTTGATGTATTCGGCATTATCGTTGTCAGCCCTATTTCCATACTTGTCATTTTTTATTTCTAATTCCCTATTATCTTTTACTATACATCTAATTAGGGTATTAGCTGTTTCGCATTCCATCAATTTCTCCATCGCGCCTGTTAGTTTCCCTGCCCATGAATCTGTAGTAGGATTGTACGTCTGACCATCTTTACTTTGCCAACTTAGAACATCCCCTTTTCCGATTTTTAGATAATATTTGGTTCCTTCAATTATAATATATATTTCCATTCCATCTGGATCAACCAGCTTCACAGGATTCCAAGCACAATAAGCATACGGACTAATGGATGGGTATTTATCCGCCATCGGGTCGACGCTAAGCCACATGGTCATCAGCTCGTGGTCCATATACCGCGCTCCGAAGTAACCATACCCTGTTTCCGCGTCATTCTCTTTCCCCGTGAAAGAGAATGTGATATCGTTATTAGGAACTAGCATCTCATAAATAAAAAATTATTGGGGATTAAAAATAAGCAGTACTGCATACTTTTCTCATATTACGATCTACCTTTTTTTCGTATTTCTTATCGCCATAATATCGAATATCGGATTTGGATCCAAATTTCCAAAAGACATTATAACAATAGGGATACTTATAATACTTTCTAGCTGTAAAGAAACACACATAACTGCAATATGGGAGTCTGGGGGATGTGTATAAGAGCATTAATTTACTGTCAAATACGAAAGTCCCATTCACCCACGTTTTTCTATCACCACGCATATAGGATTTATCTCGGGTATCGATTTCGTATACAATAGTTATTTCATCCCTGCCTTTTACATTTTCTAACACATCCTTTAGCGTATTACCAGGAAACATTCTATTATAATCTTGTCGTCTAAAAATAAGCATACTACCATCTTGCATGAAAAAGGCAGAGTCTCTGTTCCCTTCCGTATTTGTGAATAACACAAAACCTGCACTTGATCCGACGAACTGTCCATTCACAAAAAATGCGCAATTAGCGTATGCCTTCTCACTTGTATCACGATAAGAATAATTACATATATATTTAAGGATTGGCTCATAAAGCCGGGAAACATTTGATACCGGATATGTTGTTTGCATATCCTGAGCACATAGGAAGGACATGTTCAACAGGCACAGCACAAAAAGACAGAATAATTGTTTCATCGCGGCTATTTGTTTTTATTATTGATTCGTTTCACCATTTTATTGATACACGTCATATTCATTGAAAAGGCGGGTTCCTCATGCCTGTAAAAATTGACGACTCGGTAAGTTGGGAAATTGTAGATTTGACATTACCTGATTCAGATGGCTTATTGTTTCCTATTACGATATTTATTGGAATTTGATCCATGTCAGCATGGTCTTGTTCTGACATGGTGGCATCTTGTTCTTGAGGATGGGTGTGCATTGACAGCCACAAATCAGGGTACTTATTAAAAGTCAAATGGTCTGGAAAGCTTTCGAGTTCTCTTTCAGGCGTCTCATTATCTCTCCTGTAAAAATATCCATGCTCATTGCCATCTCTTGACAAATTTTCTGCAGAACTAATCTTTCTTATAATGTCTTCTGTCAAAAACAGGTCGTCACCATTCTCATCCATGAATCTTTCAACTTTATCTAGATCGAGAGTCGCATTTTTACCGCTTAGCCTATCATTCTTGATTTTGGTACCCCAAGCTTGATCTTTTACAATATACACTTTGCCATCATTGTTTCCATCTGTATTCAAATATGTTCCATCTTTGGAGTAGAAATCGCCCATCTCTCTCCCGTCTGGGTCAATCTGCTTCAAAGGATTCCAAGCACAATAAGCATACGGGGAAATGCCAGGATACTTATCCGCCAGCGGGTCGACGCTCAGCCACATGGCCATCAGCTCGTAGTCCAGATACCTTGCGCCGAAATAGCCAAAGCCAGTCTCTTTGTCGCGTTCCTTGCCAGTAAAGGTGAAACGTTCGCAGTAGCCGCTCGTGCGCTGGTCAACAAAGCGTTCGCCAAATGGCAGGTACTGTAGGTGCTGAACAGCTGTCCCCGCCGAGTCGGTAATCCAGCTCGCACTGCCAAGGTGGTCTCCATGGTAGTAATACACCTCGGGACTCTCGCCGGCATTCGAAACCAGATGCATCGCACCGGAAAACTCACCGTATTCCGTCCCAACGGTCGCCGACATCTGTTCGGGTATCGCTTCAATGGGGATTCCCAACTCCTCGACAGGCATTTCCCCGTCCATGATGCAGTCCACGTCATTCGTTTCAAGCCCCCGACCGTTCACCTGCGCAAGGCTTTGGCCGAACAGCCTGTAGGCCCTTGCGTGGAGACTGCCGGTGTTCGACAGGTAGAAGCCCACATCCAGGCCGCCGTCCCCTATGCGGGCGGCAACGCGCTCCATGCCCGTAAAGGTGGGAGGGTCTTGTATGCCGTGTTTTTTCATCATCAATTGTATAACGAAGAGGTTTGTTTTTTATTGCCACTCAAGTAAGTTCACCTTAAGCTCAGTATTGCACTTGCAACTGGAATTTAGAAATAGACATTTTTATTAGATAGAGCAATAAAAAACGCTATTTTGCGTTATTAAAATTGATAATAACACTTAACTTTCAACCCCATGATAGACAACACTGGTACCCCTTTCAATGCAATTGCCGGTGAAATTCACCTCGGCATTCTCCCTTCAATGGCCAACCGACACGGCCTCATCGCCGGTGCTACCGGCACTGGCAAAACCTGCACCTTGCAGAATTTAGCCGAATCCTTCAGCGCCATGGGTGTCCCTGTGTTTGCCACCGACATTAAAGGCGACCTCTCCGGAGTGGGCAAAGCAGGCGGCGGCAACGTACATTTCGAGAAAAGCATTGCCGACAACCGCCTTTCCGATTTCGGCTTCGCCTATAAAGCATTCCCCGTCTGCCTTTGGGATGTCTTCGGCAAGGATGGTCACCCCCTCCGCACTACCGTCAGCGAGATGGGGCCTATGCTCCTCTCTCGCATCCTCGATCTCAACGACACTCAAAGCGACGTTCTCAATATGGTCTTCCGTATAGCCGACGACCAACAGCTGCTGCTCATCGACCTGAAAGACTTGCGCAAAATGCTGGAAGAGGTGGGCAACAACCGTGCCAACTACATCACCGCCTACGGCAACATCAGCGTGGCCACCGTCGGTGCCATCCAGCGCAGTCTTCTAAGCCTTGAGGACCAGGGCGGCAACCAGTTCTTCGGCGAACCCGCTATCGATATTTACGACTTTATGCAGACCCGCCAGGGCAAGGGTGTCATCAACATTTTGGCCTCCGACAAAATTATCAACTCCCCAAAGGTCTACACTTCCTTCCTACTTTATCTGCTGAGCGAACTCTACGAGCAGCTGCCCGAGGTGGGCGACCTCGATAAGCCCAAGTTGGTCTTCTTTTTCGACGAGGCCCACATGCTTTTTAACAACATCAACAAGTCACTATTGGAAAAAATAGAGCAGATGGTCCGCCTCATCCGCTCCAAAGGCGTAGGCATCTATTTCTGCACCCAAAACCCCGACGACATTCCCGACACCATCCTTAGCCAACTGGGCAACCGTGTGCAGCACGCCCTCCGCGCCTATACTCCTCGCGACCAAAAGGCTGTCCGCACCGCTGCCGAGACTTTCCGTGCTAATCCCGCCTTTGACACTGCCAAAGTCATTACCGAGCTGGGCGTTGGCGAAGCCCTTGTTTCCTTCCTAGATGCCAAAGGCATACCCACCATGGTAGAACGCGCCCGTGTGCTGCCCCCCGAGGGTCAAGCTGGGGCCTTGCCTATCGAAGAGCGTCAGCAGATTATACGCACCTCTATGGTTTATGGCAAATACGACACCCAGGTCGACCGCCTGTCTGCATACGAAATCCTCACCGAGAGACTTACTAAACAGCAGGAAGAGAAAGCCCTTGCCCAACAGCAGAAAGAGGAGGAACGCCTGCAAAAAGAGGAGGCTAAGAAACAGCGTGAAGAGGAACGCCTGCTGGCAGCCGAAGAACGCAAACACAAAGCCGAAGAACGTGAGCGCCAACGCGCCAAAGATAAAAGCCTGGGTGGCAGCCTGCAAAAAATGGTAGTCACCAAAGCTAAGCGTGAACTGGTCAACGAAGCTTTCAAACTGGGGCGCGGCCTGCTGGGGTCCCTGCTCAAAGGGAAATAGTTTCCCTGATGGTGGGTTATTTATCACCCGATACGATGCAAACACTATGGATTATGATCCATTCTGCAAACATCTAGTTTTTATTTACTTTCTTGTGTCCACTATTCGTAGTTCTACATAGGACTTAATGCACTACTATCATCGAATCACATACTGTTTTCATCGTTAAAATGAAGTATACACTTGAGATTCAACAGTTATTCGTCATTAGCCCCCCCCTGCACCAAAAGTATCTCCGTCCGAGAAAGGGTTTCATGCGACCTTAATAGATACCTGAAATGAAGGTTTACCTTTTCTTAGGATTGTGACTGGTCGCAAGGCCCAACTGGGAGATATAGGCATCAAGATGGTGGTTGTGGAGGGCCAGACGGATGGCGGGCTGGCTCTCACGACGGTAGAAGAAGAACATGAGGTTCTGCTCCTTCTTCTCATTGGGGGTAGTAGCCACATAGACAGGCTCCATGGTTTCGGGGTTGATTCCGGTGTAGTACATCTCGGTGCTGAGAGTCATGGGTGTGGGAGTAAAGTCCTGTATCTGTTCCAGTCGGTAGCCCAAACGTTTCATCTCAACGGCGAGGTCGGCCATGTCCTTCAATTGGCAGCCAGGGTGTGAACTGATGAAATAAGGGATAAGCTGGTACCTGACACCCGCCTGCCGACAAATGGCGTCGAAACGGCTTTTGACCTGCAAGAAAAGGTCAAACTTGGGCTTGCGCATAAGTGAGAGGACGCGGGCGCTGGTGTGTTCCGGAGCCACTTTGAGACGGCCGCCCACATGGTGCAGCACCACCTGTCGGAAATAGTCCCACCCATGGTTACTATCGGTGAAAAGGTCGCAGCGGATGCCGCTGCCGATATAGACGTGCTTTACCCTCGGCACTGACATCACCTTTCGGTAAAGTTCCAAGAGAGGGGTGTGGTCGGAGTTGAGGTTCCGGCACATGGTGGGCTGGATACAGCTGTAGCGAGCGCACCGCTTACAAAGTGCCTTGTTTTTGCCCGACATGCGGTACATGTTGGCCGAGGGACCGCCAAGGTCGCTAATGACACCGGTAAAGTCTTCTCTCTGCACCAATTGGTGAACCTCCCGCATGATTGAATCCTCAGATCGCGAGACTATCTGTTTGCCCTGATGGGCGGAGATAGTGCAGAAAGAGCAACCACCAAAACAGCCTCGGTGGATATTGACGGAGTTTTTTATCATCTCGTAAGCAGGGACAGTGCCGCGCTTCTTGTATTTGGGATGGGGCAAACGTGTATAGGGCAGGTCGAAGGAGGCGTCCATCTCCTCTGTGGTCATGGGGGGCAAGGGGGGATTAATGACGACAAACTTGTCGCCATGAGGCTGAACGAGAGTGGCGGCCTCTATCTTATTGCTCTCCACCTCTATCTGGTGGAAGTTTTCGGCTTGGCTGCGCTTGGAGGCAAGGCACTGGTCGTAACTGTGCAGCATGATGACATTGTCGCCCTTGGGCGCACGAGCGGCAAGATAGCCCACTTGGGGAAGGGATTGCAGCTTGTAAAGTGGCTCGCTATCGGCCAGCATGTTGGCGATGTTGACCATGGGCTTTTCGCCCATGCCGTAAACCATGAGGTCCGCGGGGCAGTCAAAGAGAATAGAGGGTTTGAGACTGTCGCTCCAATAGTCATAATGCGAAAGTCGCCGCATAGAAGCCTCCACTCCTCCTATCACCACTGGTGTGTCTGGATAGAGTTGCTTTAGTATGCGAGAGTATACGTATGTGGCGTAGTCGGGTCGGAAACCGGAGGCACCACCAGGGGTGTAGGCATCGTCGTGCCGCAGACGACGGGCAGCGGTGTAATGGTTGACCATAGAGTCCATCACGCCGGAGGTGACACCGAAGAAGAGCCGAGGACGACCGAACTTGCGGAAATCGCGCAGGTCGTCGCGCCAGTTAGGCTGCGGAATGATGGCCACGCGATAGCCCTCTGCCTCAAGGGTGCGTCCAATGACAGCCGTGCCAAACGATGGGTGGTCGACGTAGGCATCACCGCTAACCATGATGATGTCCACCTCGTCCCATCCGAGACGCTTGACCTCCTCCAGTGTTATTGGCAAAAAATGCGGCATGGGTTATTGTATATCGACAGTGTGGCAAATGCCAATATTTATACGGATATTCTTATCAAAACCTGTGATAACACAAACGAGGACTCTATTCTGCATAGCTTTGGCAATAGAAACATAAAAAAGAGCGACAGGGCACACTACCCTGTCGCTCAAATCATTCTTTATATTAGTCCTGAATGGCTTTGATACCAGGAAGGACTTTACCTTCGAGGTATTCAAGCATTGCGCCGCCACCAGTTGACACATAGCTCATCTGGTCGGCTAGCCCCATCTGCTTAACGGCAGCAACACTGTCGCCTCCGCCAACAGCAGCAAAGCAGCCCTGCTTGCAGGCATCGGCAACGCTCTTAGCTATTTCGTTGGTACCTTTGGCAAAAGTGCTGAGTTCGAATACACCGGCAGGACCGTTCCATAGAATAGTCTTAGAAGCCATGATGATATCGCGAATGGCCTTGCAGCTTTCGGGGCCGCAGTCCATGCTCTCCCAACCATCGGGTACTTCGCCGGAGGGGACAATCTGCGTGTTGGCATCGTTGCCAAACTTATCGCCAATGACACTATCCACGGGCAGATAATACTTCACACCGTGGGCATCCATCTTTTTCATCAACTCCAATGCAAGATCCATCTTGTCGTCCTCGCAGATGCTGTTACCGATTTTGCCACCCAAAGCCTTCGTAAAGGTGTAGCGCATGCCTCCGATGATAATCATGTTGTCCACCTTGTCAATCAGATTCTCCAAAATGCCAATCTTGCTGCTGACCTTGCTACCGCCGATAATGGCAGTGAAAGGACGGGGCGCATTGTGCATCAGTTTTTCCAGATTGACCACCTCATTCTCCATCAAGAGACCGAAATATTTATCATTGGGGAAGAACTTTGCAATGGTGGCAGTGGAGCTGTGCTCGCGGTGGGCTGCCCCAAAGGCATCATTGACATAGCAATCACCCAACTTGGCAAGCTGTTCAGCCAATGCAACATCACCCTTAGTCTCACCTGGGTAGAAGCGGATATTCTCCAGCAACATCACCTCGCCAGCCTTCAGATTCTTAGCCATCTCTTCCACCTTGCCTTCGCCGAGCAATGCCTGGGTAAACTGGACGGGACGATTGAGCATCTTCTCCAAATACTCAGCAACGGGTTTCAGCGTAAGCTCGGGTTCGAAACCGCCTTTCTTAGGACGGCCGAAATGAGCCATCAGTATCACTGAAGCACCGTCATTCAGCAACTTTTCAATAGTGGGAAGTGACTCACGGATGCGGGTGTCGTCGGTAATTTTCTTATTTTCGTCCATAGGGACGTTAAAGTCAACGCGGACTAAGGCCTTGCGACCTTTAAAATTGATTTCTTTTATCGATTTCATAACAGGAATAATTTAATAAGTGTTTAAATAAACTCATGCTTTTGCGTGGTGAGGCTCCTGCACAGCCATGCCGATATACAGTGCGGAAAGCATCGTGAAGACAAATGCCTGGATATAGGCCACAAGGCATTCCAAAACATCAATAAAGACACTGAACAGAACCGAAAAAATCGACACTCCGGCTCCCACCCACACAGAGATACTGTTGCTAAGAATGAAAATCATCACCACAAAACCCAGCACAACAATATGACCTGCCGCCATATTGGCAAAAAGTCGTATCATCAGTACAATCGGTTTAGTGAAAACGCCCATCAATTCCACAATAGGCATCAGTGGGAAAATCTTGAGCCAGGCAGGTACGCCAGGAGTATTGAAAATATCTGTCCAATAATGTTTATTGCCGCTGATATTGGTAATGAAAAAGGTAATGACGGCTAGGATGGCGGTTACTGCGATGTTGCCAGTAACATTTGCACCTGCGGGGAAGAAGGGTATCAGACCCATGCAGTTGCTAAAGAAGATAAAGAAAAACAGCGAGAGCATATACGGAAGATACCTCTGATAATGTTCCTCGCCAATCATCGGCCGCACGATGCTGTCTCGCACAAAGCACACCAAAGTTTCCACCAACGACTGCAACCCCTTGGGTGCATGTCCGTCGCGTTTTTTGTACCCGTTCTTAGCAATCATCACTATCACTATCAGCATCACCACAATAATCATTATTGCGGCTGGAATTTTTGAGATAGAGAAATCGAGTGGTTTCACCACATTGCCCGCTGCATCGAGCTTAGGCTGACCGTTGGCATCCACACAAATCACCTCTTCCCTTTCCAGTCCGCCACCCACCAAGCGGTAGCCCTTATAGTCGGCATGGCCGTGATGGAATTTAGAGGACATGAAGCAGTCGATGTGCCCATCGTTAATTAGGATTACCGGAAGCGGGATTGCCACGGCATGTTCCTCGCCATCTTTCGTGTAGTAGTCAAACATGTGCCAGGAATGAGCATCGGTGACGTGTCCGACAATGATGGAACCCGGGTCGAATCCATTCTTATTGGCCGCCTTCTCCTCAGGCATATCCTCCTGCTCGGACAACGTTCCACCCGCAGCCCCAGCAGCACTGGAAGGAGGATTGGAAAGAGCACCCGTGAAACAATTCGGATGAGCCATCACGCTCAGCGAGAAAAATAGTGATAACAATAATAAAGACACACGTTTCATAGCAAGTCAGTTTTCAGACAAATCATCTGTCTTGGAAGTATTATTAAAGATATCCACTTGGATAGAGTCAAATAGTCCCAGCTGATTTTCGGGCTCTATGCGTCCGCCCCTCAAAGACTTATATTCACGCAGCCCCTCGCGCACCAATCGGCGCACCACGGCCGGACGCGAAATGCCCAAGTCCTGAGAATATAAAGACAACCATTCACCCTCTTTCTCCGAGAGGGTGATGGTTATCTTCTTAATTCTTCTCATTTTGGGCTTTGTGCTCATAAGCGGAGGTTAGAGTTGAAAGCCATGCTGTTGCAACAGGGTCATGCACTTTTCAGCGCGTCCCTTATCGCCAAGCACCTGCTCGGCCAACTGGTTGAGGCCGTACAGCAGCTGAGCGGTCTCCTGCATCAGCTGGTTCACGCCCGGAGCTTTAGCGCCGGTGTACTGGCTGTAGTAGGCAAGGTTCTGACTATAGTACTTGAAGATACCGTCCCAAATATAGGTGGCCCTCTCCTTACCATAGAGGCTGTTATACAGGTCAACCATCATCATGCTGTACTTATCGTAGCAGAAATTCTTCTCGGGGAAGAACTCGTCGCTTAGGTCAAGCATCTTACGAGCGCGGACAGTGTCACCCTTCTGCATCAGCTCTTGTGCCGCCATGCAGAAAGTCTGGCGCTGGACTGTGCCCATGTTTAAGCTGACGGGGTCGATATAGATATCGGCATTGAGGTTGCCCCACTTCAGCGGGTGCATCTCGCCGTTCTTGTCCTTATAGCCGTTCAGGAAGTAGTCGTAACTCTCTTCCGTAAACTGCTGCATGACGTATCTATTGTCGCGATTGTCAAATAGAATGGGCTGACCCAACTGAGCCTTGTAGGGCAACAGTTTGTAGTTCATGCCGTCCTGCACACAGTACTGGCGGATGGGCGAGAAAACACGCTGGATGTAACTGGGATTCATAATGTTGATGTCGCGGACAAACTTATTGGTTCCCAACATATCAAGAATCATCAGCTCATGACGCATCAGACTGCCCTTAGTAACGGTCCACATAATGACGGGGTCCACTTTATCGGCTATTTCGGCCGGTATGATGCCACGCTTCACCAGGTCAGGAATGTCAAGGGTAATCTTAAAATGGCTTGTGGGAATGAGGGTAACCTCTTCGCCACGACCATCTCTGGCCTTAAACTTGTCGGGGTGGTCGCGCAGCAAAGCCAGCAGGTCGGTCACCTCAAAGTACTCGTCACTGCGGTCCTGCAAGTATACGATGTCCTTACCCAAACCATAAAATTCCTTAGGTAGAGTAAAGGCGATGGGCTCGCTGTCGTACAGCTTGTTGAACAATTGCTCGCAATACCAGTGCATGCCGCTGAGGGTGTAGTTGAGGATACGCACGTCGGTACGGAACCCCTCAACCTCCTGCGCATACCACAGGGGGAAGGTGTCGTTGTCGCCAAAGGTAATCAGGATCCCGTTTTGGTCGACCGAGGCCAAATAGTTCTCGGCAAAGTCGCGGGCAGCATACTTCTCCGAGCGGTCATGGTCGTCCCAGTTCTCGCAAGCCATCAGCACCGGCACACCCAACATGCACAGAACGAACACCACAGGCATGATAACCTTATACAGCTGTTCTTTCTTAAACAGTTTGGTCAGCCAGTCGGCCAAAGCCATCACGCCCAGGCCTATCCAGATTGCGAAGAAACTAAACGAGCCCACAAAGGCGTAGTCACGCTCACGCGGCTGACGCGGGGGCATATTCAGGTAGATACCGATGGCTATACCGGTCATAAAGAACATGATGAACACGATAAAGGCATCCTTCTTATTCTTACGGATATGGTACACCAGGCCAATCAGACCCAGCAACAGGGGCAACATATAGTAAACGTTGCGCGCCTTGTTGTCCTTCATGTGGTCGGGCATGTTGTCCTGCGGACCCAGACGAGCCTGGTCGATAGCCTTAATGCCGCTAATCCAGTTGCCGTTCATATAGTCGCGGGTGCCGTCGTCGTTGAAATAGTGACCCTGAATGTCGTTCTGGCGACCGGCAAAGTTCCACATAAAGTAGCGCCAATACATGAAGCCCATTTGGTAGCCGTTGAAGTACTTCAGGTTCTGGGCGGCCGAGGGCTTGTGGTCGCCGCTGACCTTGCCTGCCCAGTACTCATAAAATCTGGGGTGCTGGCGCGACTCGTCATTACTATACATACGGGGAAACACACCTGTATGGTTCTGGCGGTAGACAAACTTCTGCTGATAGGAAGCGGGAATATAGCGGTCCTTGCCCTTCTCGTCGGTACCCCGGACATACTTAGTATAGCCGCGTTCAGCATCGATGGGGTCGCCGGCGGTATAGTACTGGCCGGTGAGGAAGGGCGTGTCGCCGTATTGCTCACGTCCCAGATAGGCACGCATCGCAACGGCGTCCTTAGGTGCGTTCTCATTCAACGGGGTGTTGGTGTTGGCACGGATTACCAGCACGAAGAAAGTGCTGTAGCCAATTATCAGCATCAGCAGACCCAGGGCGGCGGCATTCCAAACTGGTTTGTTTTTCTTTTTGGGCGAAGTGAACCACAAAGCCCACACGATGAAAGCAGCCAACAGCAGGAAGAAAACGATAGTGCCACTATTGAAAGGCAGGCCCAACACATTGACAAAGAAGACATCGAAGGCCGAGTCGACATTGACAATACCGGGAATGATGCCCCACAGAATCAACGCCAGCAGCACCACGCTTATGACACCGCTCCAAATGAAGCCCTTGACGGTGGTCTTGGGCCATTTGCGGAAATATACCACGTAAACGATGGCGGGAACGGTCAACAAGTTCAGCAGGTGGACACCGATAGCAATACCCACCAGCAGACACACCAGCACCAACCAACGCAACGAACGCGGGTCATCGGCCTGCTCCTCCCATTTGAGGATGGCCCAGAACACAATGGCAGTAAAGAGCGACGACATGGCATACACCTCGCCCTCCACGGCTGAGAACCAGAAGGTGTCGCTGAAAGTATAAGCCAAAGCGCCCACAATGCCGGCGGCGAAAACGCCCCACGTGCGCCAGTCCTTCACATCGGGATTCTTGGGGTCGGGCAACAAATGCTTGCCCAACAGGGTGATGCCCCAGAAAAGGAAGAGGATAGTGAATCCGCTGCACACAGCCGACATCACATTAACGGCATGAGCCACATTCTCAGGCGAGGAGAACATGGAGAAAAGGCGTCCAATCAACTGGAAAGAGGGGGCTCCCGGGGGATGGCCCACTTGCAGTTTATTAGCGGTGGCAATGTACTCACCACAGTCCCACCACGATGCGGTGGCTTCGGCAGTAAGGATGTAAACACTACAGGCCACGATGCAGACCACCCAGCCTATAATGTTGTTCATCAGTTGGTACTTTTTCATAAAGTTTTTAGTTAATTATAATGTAATACTAATTTTCACGTTAAACTATAGCCCCCTTGGCTCAATCACGATTGATGGGCATGGTCATGCAGCGGGCACCGCCACCGGCACGGGGCAGCTCAGAGGCCTTGAAGGTGACCACGAATTTCTTGTAGTCGTGCATATCTACCTTGCCGCTGCACACATCGTCGGCATCCAACACCTCGAATCCTGCCCGGTTAAGCGACTCTATGGTATTCACATTGCGCTCGTAACCAATGATTTTTCCGTCGTCGAGGGCGAAGAAATTGGCTCCGCTGTGCCACTGCTCGCGGTCCTGATACCAGCTGTCCAGACCTCCGCACGACACGGGTTCCATGTCCATGCCACAGGCCTTCAGTCCTGCCAGCATGTTGGGATATTCCTTATAATTGAGCTTACCGTTGTCGCAGGTAATCAGCGTAGTGGCCTTCCCGGCAAAAACACCCGTCTTGTCAATCATCGGCTGATAGACCATCAGCTGGTGGGCACCAAGAAAAGTGTGCACCATGTCCAGGTGGATAAAAGAGTCGGGGTGATGGGGCAACTCCTGCGTAAGGATGCGGAAATGGGGACGCTCCTTGGCAAACTTGTCGGCCAGGTAGAGAATGCCCTTGGTATTGGTGCGGATGCCCTGGCCAATGCAAAGCAGGTCGGGCGCTGCAATCTGCACGTCGCCACCCTCAGTGCGGGCACCGCTGTGCGCGTCTTTGGCACAGACGATATTGGCATGGAACAACTGCTCGAAAATAGCACGGTAAATCAACGTCTCGCGCTCACGCACACGGAACGACATCGAGTTGATAAGCACCTCGTTGTACATCGACGAGGAGGCATCGCGCGTGAAGAACAGGTTGTACAGGGGTTTCAGCGTAAACCGGCTGTCCCTGAAGCGGGCCGGGTCGGTGTCGCCGTGGTAGAAAACGCCCTCAATCAGGGCATTGGCCAGCTCGGCACTTGGCAACTGCAACAGCCAGTCTTCCAAATGCTCGCAATCGTCCAACTTGCAGCAGGCCACCACCAGACGCTGGCGTATGTCGTCTTCCTCCAACAACAACGTGAGGAGGTCCTCGACATAATAAACCTTACACCATTTCTCGAACACGCCACTGAACGAGGCGTATTCCTTATCTACAATATGTTTGCTGAGAATGTCACTGAAAAGAGCCTCGGCCGCATTCGAAGGGGTCATCCTCTCGATTTCTATTCCGGGGCGATGGAGCAGTATGGCATTTAAGTGGCCGTACTCCGATTGGACATTTACTGTCGTTTGGGTTATATCTTTTGTTAGCGTCATATACTAAAATAAATGTTAGACGCTGCAACACAGCGCCTTTCACTACCGATAGCACATATCGGTGGCATTGCAAATATACGAAATTTTTTCGATATTATCGAAAATCAGCTCTCTCTTCTCACAAAAATATCAACAACCATTTGAACATCTCCATCCCAAACCCTCCCCACCCCTCTCCCTCCCCGTAACTTCACCTTTTAATCAGTGTTTTACCTACATTTCTTTTATATTTTACCTATCTGAGATAAATAAAACATAAACTAAATGCAAACTAAATGCAAACTAAAAGGCGAAGAATCAGCGACGGAAAGGCCTTTTTTCGAGAAGGGTGCGAAGAGGGGTATGGACAGGAGAACCGGCATTGCTAACTATGAGGCATCAATGGCATAAACACATAGGATGGGAAGAATGACAATACTGAAAATGTGATGAATAAGTGCAGCAACATCTATGGCTGTGGCGACCTGACAAACCATAGCCTTACTCATTTTGGCATGTGCTGCGTATCGGAGATGCAAGATATGGTTCTTTGTTGCCGACGGATGCTCACTACACTCGGACAACTCCGAACTCGAAATGACCTGTTTCATGCAAACAAAAGAGGGTGCCCTGACAGAGTCGGGACACCCTCTTTTATTCTTATGGTCTGGGCTAATGCTTGTAGTAGCGAAGGTAGCCGCGGAGGGGCTTGTCGTCGAAGATGATTTCGCGCTCGAAGTCGGGGTAGTAGTCGTATTCGATGCGCTCGATGAGGATGCCCGCGGCAGTGGTCTGTTTCTGGACGACACGGCCGAGGGTGTCGTATTGGTATTCCACCACTAAGTTGCCGGAGCTGAGCTGCGAGGTGGAGGTGAGTTCGTGGCGGCAGCGGCTGTCGGCAAAGGTGCGCTCGGTGGCAAAGCTGGTCTCATGGTCGGTGCCGGGGTTCTGGACTTGGTTGCTCTGGCATTTGCGGTCGGAGTAGACATGCATACAGACGAAGGTGCTGTTGTCGGTGACGTCGAAGCCGTCCACCTGCGATAGGCGCCCTTTGGAGTCGTAGGTGCAGTTGCGCTTCACAATCAGGACGCCGTCGGCATTGTAGAAATCGGCACTGACGAGGTTACGATAGTAGGAGTCGCTGTAGTTGGGCTCGCGGAGGTAGGCCGAGTCGAGATAGGTGTAGACTACCACATGGCGCAAATTGCCCGCCCCGTCGTAGTCGCGGACTGTGTCGACGCAGCCGCTGTAGCTATGGGTCATGCGTTGCAGGAGGGTTCCCTGGCTGTTGTAGCGGGCGTAGGAGAGGAATCGGCCGCGGCCGTCGTAGTCCTGCTCCACTCGGTCGCCCCAGAGGGTGTCGAGCCCTTCGATGCTGCGCATCTCGCGCGTGAGTACCACGTTAGGGTAGGTGGGTTCGGGAAAATCGGACTCCTGAGACTCCTGACGTTGGCCGCAGGCTGTGGCCAGAGTGAAGGCTATGAGAATGAAGGTCAGTTTTTTCATTGCTGCTTTTTCTTACGCAGTTCGACCAATGCGGCCTGGTAGAATTTGTCCTCTTCTTTCATGATGCGGTAGTAGTGTCCCCGGCCGAAGAGGCGGTCGGCCACGAGTGCCTTCACCTGTAGCGATAGGAAATGGTCGTTGTACTGGACAATGCTGTCGATGGCGGTTTCTTTGATAGAGTCGCGATAGACGCCCTTTTCGGCAGCGAAGGCATCGAAAAGTGAGTCGAGCTGCAACTGATCGTAGTTGCGGAGGAAGGACTCGAAATCGGCGGCCAGCGTGTCGTTGCGATGGCGGTCGGCATAGTATTGTGGAAACTGGTTGAGGATGCCCTTGCGGCGGCAGGCCTGGTAGTACTTGGAGGCCGGGGTGGTGTCTAGGGGGATGAAAAGGTCGGGCATGATGCCGCCCCCGCCGTAGACGGTGCGTCCGCCATGGGTAGTGTATTTGAGCGAGTCGGGGAAATGGATGGAGTCGACGGAGAAAAGCTCGCCGTGTTTGTAGCGGTTGCTGAGTTCGTTGTTATAGTCGGCAGTGCCTGTGGAATAGGGCTTTTGGATACAACGCCCCGAAGGGGTGTAGTAGCGGGCAGTGGTGATGCGTACCTGAGACCCGTCGGAGAGTTCGAACATGCGCTGCACCAGCCCCTTGCCGAAGGTACGGCGGCCGATGAGGATGCCGCGGTCCCAGTCCTGCACGGCGCCGCTGACAATCTCGGAGGCCGAAGCAGTGTTCTCGTCTATGAGCACCACAAGGTCGCCCTTGCGGAAGGAGCCGTTGTAGACCGATTTGAAGTCCTGGCGCTTTTGGGCGCGCCCCTCTTGGTAGACTAGCAGCCGGTTGGGCGAGATGAACTCGTTGGCCATGCCACAGGCGATGTCAAGAAAGCCACCGGTGTTGCCGCGAAGGTCGAGAATGAGGCTCTTCAGGCCCTGCTTTTTAAGGTCGTTGAGCGCCTTGCGGAATTCAAAAACGGAGGTGCGGGCAAAACGCAGCAGGCTGATGTAGCCAATGGAGTCGTCCTCCATAAAGGCCACTTCGACGGAGTGGATGGGGATGCGGTCGCGAGTGATGTGGAAAGTAAGGGTGTCGCGTCCGCGCAGCATATCTACGACCACCTCGGTGCCTTTCTTGCCGCGGAGATGGCGGAAGACGAAAGGTTGCTTGGCGCTGTCGCCGGTGGCAAGGATGCCGTCGATATGGAGAAATTTGTCGCCGCTGAGGATGCCTACTTTCTCGGCAGGGCCGCCGGCGATGACTTCTGAAACGCAGATGGTGTCGCTGAGAATGGTGAAGGAGATGCCCACGCCCTCAAAATTGCCCTGCAGGGCTTCGTTGGTGCGCTGGACGTCCTTGGCGGGTATGTAGACGCTGTGGGGGTCGAGACTGGTGAGCATGGCACGGATGGCCGTCTCGGAGAGGCCGTCGGTGTTGGGGTCTACCACATAGTAGTTATCGAGCAGTTCGAAGGTTTCGAGCACCCGCTTGACACCGGCGATGGCGGTGTCGGTCACGTCGGGCGACTTCTTTTTTTTGAAAAGGGAGAATTTGGACTGGGCGCTGAGAGGACCTATAAAAAGAGCGGTGGCCAGCAGGAGAAAGATTATTTTTTTCATTTACGGATGAAAATAGATAATGGTGAATTGAAGGTAGGAAAGGCAGGATGCTCGGAATGAAGGGTTAGAACTTGAGGGTTGCCACAACGGCGGTGGTACGGGGATTGGATATTTTGAATAGCAACGTGCCGTCGGGTTGGCAGAGACGGTGGATGGACACTTCATCGTCGGGGCGGGTTTCCTGAAGGTATTCCACGTCCAACTTGAAGGGAGCAGATTGGGTTGTTCCTTCGGGAAGGTTGTCGAATATCCATTTAATATATTCGGCGTTGTTGACATGCTGGGTGTGGTCGAGCATGGAGTACTTAACTTGCTGGTGCTCCACGACAAGTTCACCCTCCTCCCCTTTCGGGAAACGGATTCGGCCCAGTTTGTCGCAGTCGGTGGCCATGTCGGGATGCGACTCGAAGCCTTTGACGATTTCGCCCAGGCGCACCACATGGCGGGCATTGGTATCTATTACAACCCAACTGGTGGCGCCGGCTACGATGACAGTGCCCTGGCTGTCGGTCATTTCAAAATCGCGCCAGGCGTAGAGGCCGTCGGTGCCACGCGACCAAGTGCGGACGGTTACCTCCTCATAGTCCATTGGGAGGCGGCGAACGTCGTAGTAGGTGCGGCAGAGCACCCATGCTTTGTGCTGTTCCTGAAGCTGCTGAAATCCTATGCCGAACAGTTTGGTGTGGTTGTCGGCTGCCTGCTGAAGCAACCGCGCACAACCCCATGCAGTGAGGGTGTCGTGGTTGTCGCAAATGAAATTAGGAATAGTATACGGGAGTGTGTAATACATTTAGTAGTGCTGTAAATAATATATGATATATTATAAATTACATTCTTTCTGGAACCTCAATGCCAAGGATACGCATCGTGTTCTTAATGGCCTGAGCGACAACCGCACACAGCTGAACGCGGAAAGTCTTGACTGCCACATTTTCCTCGCGAAGGATGGGAGTGTCCTGATAGAAGCTGTTGAAACTCTTGGCCAGGTCGTAGGCGTAATTGGCTATCATGGCCGGGCTGTAGTTTTCGGCAGCAGATGAAATGATGCCGGGCATGTCGTGCAGGCACTTAATGACAGCACGTTCCTTCTCGTTGAGGGCGGGGACAACGACGGGCTCCTGGTCGTGAATACCTTGTTCCTCGGCCTTGCGGACGATGCTGCGGATTCGGGCATGGGTGTACTGGATGAAGGGGCCGGTGTTGCCGTTGAAATCGATGCTCTCGGCTGGGTTGAAAAGCATATTCTTGGCAGGGTCTACCTTAAGAATGAAATACTTGAGGGCACCTAATGCCAGTATGTGATAGAGTTCTTTGAGCTGCTGCTCGCTCATGCCGTCGTTTTTGCCATGTTCTCGGCTCATCTCTTCGGCGGTGGCCTCCATCTCACTGATTAGGTCGTCGGCGTCGACAACGGTGCCTTCGCGCGATTTCATCTTGCCGTTGGGCAGTTCCACCATGCCGTAGGAGAGGTGATAAAGTTTCTCACCCCAGTCGAAGCCCAGTTTTCCGAGCACTAGTTTGAGCACTTTGAAATGGTAGTCTTGTTCGTTGCCTACGACGTATATCAGCTGCTTGGCATCGAAATCTTGAGTGCGGAGCAATGCGGTGCCTAAGTCCTGAGTCATGTAGACCGAAGTGCCGTCCTTACGGAGAAGCAGTTTCTGGTCGAGTCCGTCGGCGGTGAGGTCGCACCAGACGGAGCCGTCCTCCTTACGGAAAAGGACACCCATATCAAGGCCTTTTTGCACCAGTTCTTTTCCGAGAAGATAGGTATTGGACTCATAATAAACCTTGTCGAAGCTGACCCCCAGACGGTTGTATGTCTCGTCGAAACCGGCATAAACCCAGGAATTCATTTTTGTCCAAAGGTCACGAACCTCTTTATCGCCTTCTTCCCAACGCTTGAGCATACGCTGGGCTTCAACCATAAGCGGAGCCTGTTTTTTTGCCTCTTCCTCTTCCATTCCTTGAGCCATCAATTGCTTGATTTCCTCTTTATAGTGCTTGTCGAACTCGACGTAATATTTGCCCACAAGATGGTCGCCTTTCATGCCCGAAGATTCGGGAGTTTCGCCATTGCCGTATCTAAGCCATGCCAGCATGGACTTGCAAATGTGTATGCCGCGGTCGTTCACAAGATTGACTTTCTTCACATTGGCTCCGTTCGCGGAAAGCAATTCGCTCACCGACCAGCCCAAGAGATTATTACGAATGTGACCCAGATGAAGGGGCTTATTGGTGTTGGGGGAGGAATATTCTACCACGATGGGTTTCTCGTCGGCAGCAGGAGCTTTAAGGCCGTAGTTTTCGTTGTTGCGGTTTTGGCTTACGAAAGAGTTCCAGTAGCTGTCGGCTATGGAAAAATTGAGGAACCCCTTAATCACATTATAGTCAGACACTTCTTCTACCGTTTGCTTAACAGCGGCACCCAAGTCGTTGGCCACCATCTCGGGCGATTTGCGTGCCTGCTTGACATATGGGAAGACCACAATGGTGTAATCGCCTGTGAATTCTTTCTTAGTAGTTTGTAGAACCACCGATTCGGGGGTGGCATCGATGCCATAAAGGTTCTTTAGTGCTGAAGCGACTGCTTGTTGGAGTTTATTCTCAATCATGTGTGTTAGCAATATAATATGATGTTATTTATGTATTAAAAATTTTTGCAAAAATACATTTTTTTTTTGTATCATCACAAAATTTAGTATTTTTGTATCACGTAAAAAAAACTAATAATAAATCAAAACGATTTGACTGTGAAGAAGTTAACATTAGTACTAACAGCGCTTGCACTTCCACTTTTCTCTTTTGCAAGTGAGGCAGATCTGCAAATGCCCACAGGATTCGCCCAAGATCCCGCTACAAAAATTCTTTATTGGGGCTTTTTAATCGTAGTTCTCGGACTCCTTTTTGGTTTTTGGCAGTTCAACAAGGTTCGCAAACTTGGTGCCCATAAATCAATGTTGGAAATCGGCAACGTCATTTTCAAGACCTGCTCTACCTATCTCAAACAACAGGGGAAGTTCTTGATCATCCTGTTTGTCTTCATCGGAGCCGCCATCGCACTCTATTTCGGAGTGCTCTCACACATGGGCTTCGGTTCGGTATGCCTCGTATTGGCTTGGACCATCATTGGCATCCTAGGTTCCTACAGCGTGGCATGGTTTGGTGTCCGCATGAACACCTATGCCAATGCCCGTATGGCTTTTGCTTCCCTTCGTCGCAAACCCCTCGACCTACTTAACATACCCCTTCGTGCCGGTATGAGCATCGGCATCGTTCTCATCTGCATTGAGTTGGTACTGATGTTGGTCATCTTGCTCTTTATGCCCGAAAATCTGGCAGGCAGCTGCTTTATCGGATTTGCCATCGGTGAAAGCCTTGGCGCCAGCGCCCTTCGTATTGCCGGCGGCATCTTCACCAAGATTGCCGACATCGGAAGCGACCTGATGAAAGTGGTCTTCAAGATTGGCGAGGACGACCCCCGCAACCCCGGCGTCATTGCCGACTGCACCGGCGACAACGCAGGCGACAGCATCGGACCCACCGCCGATGGTTTCGAGACCTATGGCGTTACTGGCGTCGCATTAGTAAGCTTCATTCTTTTGGCCGTCCCAGACCCTTCTATGCAGGTGAAACTGTTGGCCTGGATTTTCGTCATGCGTATTCTCGGTATCATCGCCTCCGTTCTTGCATATTATATTAATGGTGCAATATCCAAAGCCCGTTACGCCAATGCCGACGACATGAACTTCGAAACTCCTCTGTCAGTACTGGTGTGGATTACTTCCATCCTTTCCATCTTTGGAACATTCCTCGCCTCTTACTTTATGCTCAGCGGCATCCCCGGACACGAAAACCTCTGGCTTGCCCTTGCCATCATCATCAGCTGCGGCACCCTGGGCGCAGCCCTTATCCCCGAACTCACTAAACTTTTCACCTCCCCCACCTCCAAACACGTCCAGGAAGTGGTCAAAGCCTCTGAGCAAGGCGGTGCCTCGCTGAACATCCTTTCCGGCATCGTGGCAGGAAACATGGGCGGTTTTTGGACCGGCCTCGTCTTTGTCTTCCTCATGGTGATAGCCTACATGGCCTCCACCGCCTTTGGCATCGGCGACATCTTCGGCAGCTACTACTCCATCTTTGCCTTCGGCCTTGTGGCCTTCGGTATGCTCGGCATGGGACCTGTCACAATCGCTGTCGACAGCTATGGCCCCGTCACCGACAACGCACAGTCCGTCTATGAGCTTTCCCTTATCGAGGACGACATTGAAAAAACAACCAAGGAGGTGAAAGAAGAATTTGGCTTCACCCCCGACTTTGAAAAAGCCAAGCACTACCTTGAAGCCAACGATGGCGCTGGCAACACCTTCAAGGCCACTGCAAAACCCGTGCTAATCGGCACCGCCGTAGTGGGAGCAACCACTATGATTTTCTCCCTCATTCTGATGATTCAGAAAACTCTCGGCATCGAACCCGAAAGCATTCTCAACCTCCTCAATCCCTACTCACTCGTCGGCTTTATCCTAGGCGGCTGCGTCATCTACTGGTTCACCGGTGCCTCCATGCAGGCCGTCACCACCGGTGCCAACCGTGCTGTGGAATTCATTAGAGACAACATCCGTCTCGACCCCAACGCCCCGAAGAAGGCCGATATTGCCAAGTCGCAGGAAGTAGTGAAAATCTGCACCCAGTACGCACAAAAGGGTATGATAAACATCTTCATCGCCATCTTCTGCTTCGCACTCGCATTTGCCTGCTTCTCTTCGCCCGACAGCATCGGTGGTCAGAACGCCGTCTGCCTCTTTATTAGCTACCTCATCAGCATTGCCGTCTTCGGTCTCTTCCAGGCAGTCTACATGGCCAACGCCGGCGGCAGCTGGGACAATGCGAAAAAAGTCGTCGAGGTAGATTTAAATGCCAAGGGAACCGACCTCCATGCCGCCAGCGTCGTGGGTGACACCGTCGGCGACCCCTTCAAGGACACCTCCTCCGTGGCTCTCAACCCCATCATCAAGTTCACCACCCTCTTCGGTGTGCTAGCCATGGAAATCGCCATCAGCGAAGGCTTCCGCCATATTGCCCCCTGGGTAGGCATCATCTTCCTCCTGCTCGCACTCTATTTTGTTTACCGCTCTTTCTACAAGATGCGCATCAAGAACGACAAATAAACTCTTTTCAAAGACTTTACTTACAGTTAAACAATATTAAAAACACCATTTGTAGCAGCAAATGGTGTTTTTTTGTGTCCATTCGGTGACAAAATACAAAAAAATGTATTAACAAAGAACAATATTAATAGAAAACATACGTTATATTTAAATATATCAAAATATTTACAATTAGGGATAACTACATGAAAAAAGTTTTACTCACCGCCTTATTAATGTTATGTTCCTCAACATACCTCATGGCTCAGTGTCCAGAAATCACCATCAACGAGAAATACGACCATCAGCTATCTGGCATCTGTGTGGAGAACGGCTGGGACACGCTTGTTAACTGCAAAAACGGCACCCTTATCCTCAATGCCACCCCCTTCATCACCACCCAGCACTTCAACGGCAACTACCTTATTGAGTCCATCCCCTACAATCCTGTCGACACCACCTTCCATGCCGGCTCTCATCTGAACATCAGCACCGACGACGCCTGGGAGAACTCAACCATCTCGTTTCCTTTCACCTTCATGTTCTTCGGCTATCCTTACACACAGGCCGTAGTAGGTTCCAACGGCCTAGTATCGTTCAACACTAGCTACGTTGGTCAATATTGTGCCTACAACTATCAGTCCTCCCTTCCAATTCCCAATCCTAACTTTCCGTCGCTGAACGCCATATACGGCGTCTATGAGGACATCCACCCCACCTCCGACCTCTCAACCACTCAAGGCATGTTCCGCTCGGTTGGCGGCACCTATCCCTGCCGTTACCTCTGCGCCAGTGTCAACGAAGTGCCCCTCTTCCCTGCCAGCAGCCACAATAACGACCGCTGCACCTACCAAATCGTATGCTATGAAGGCACCAACATCATCGAGGTACACATCAAGCAGCGCAGCTGCTGTTCCACCACCAACGGAGGTAAAGGCCTTGTGGGCGTACAGAATGCCACTGGCTCCACCCAAGTATCTCACTATCATGACGCCTCCTATCTTGGCGATCCCACCTTCTATATCCAGTCCAACTCACCTGGCGCTTTCGTGGCTCCCGACAGGGGCACACAATCCGGCGGTTGGAGAGGTGAAACCTCCTACGAGGCCTGGCGTTTCACCCCCCAAGGCGAAACAGTGAAAAACATCACCTGGTGGCGTCTCTTCATGGACAATAACGGCAACATCATCGACTCTGTCCAACTTTCCTCCATCCCCGGCGACACCAACGGCTACTACCTCAATTCCGAACACACCGTCGTCAGTGTAACTCCTACCCGCACAACCAAATACGTGGTCCAGTGCCGCTACCAAGGTGCCAACGGCTACTGGTACGGCATCGACAATCGCAGTATGCGCGACACCATCACCGTAGGAATGGACACCTCACGCACCATCAATCTCTACTGCGAAGACCCCATTCTTGCTGAAGGCGAAGCAACCTCTCTCCAATTGATTTACCCGAACACACAAACCCTCGACTCGTGTGTCTGGAGCGCGGTCAAGATAACCAACGGCGTTCGCACCATCCTGCCTTCCACGGCACTACAAAGCAACTTCACCTCCGTCGTCCTTAGTAGCCAGGAAGGCCAACTCTTGGAGAACCACATCGACTCCGTATGGATCTACTGCACAGCCTCCTTCACCAACGGCTGCAACAACTACGACAGCCTACTCGTCCTCACCTACCCCAACTACCACATATACGACACCGCAGGCATCTGCCGGGGCGAAAGCTACTCCTGGTGTGGCTACACATTCAACCAGCCCCAGCAAACCTTCGACACCATTCGCCGCTACTACTCCTCCCACGAAACCGACAGCATCCACTACCTCCACCTCATAGTTTCCGACCTCAGCTACAACACCGACGTTGTGCTCGACTGCAAACCTTACACCTGGATCAACGGCAAAACCTATTCCGAAGACAACGACGCCACCCGCGAGCAGGACACCGTCCACCTTGTCAACGAATGGGGCTGCGACAGCATCGTCACCCTCGACTTCACCTTCATTCCCATGAAGGCCATCATCTCACACTCTCCCGAAGTCGCCACCATCGACGAACTCACCATCGAACTCAACGACATGAGCTACGGACACGACTCCCGCACCTGGCTCCTTCCAAATAACGAAACCAGCACCCTGCAGCAAACCAGCATCATCTTCCCCCTCGACGGAGTCGACACTATGGATGTCCGCCTGGCCGTCCACAACGACTACGGCTGCGACGACACCGCCCTCTCGCGCATCCCACTCATCAAAGTGTCCAACTTCATTCCCAACGCCTTCACCCCCGACCTTAGCACCAACAATCGCTTCTCCCCCGCCATCCAGGGCAATATCAGCGACGTGCGTGTCTATATCTACAACCGCAAAGGCGAACAGGTATGCTATTTCCAAGGTCCAGACGGCTACTGGGACGGCAAAAATATGGACGGAACACGTTGCCCACAAGGAACTTACGTCTACGTCATGCGCTACCGCACTGCCCTCAACCCAGGCGTCACCCAAGTCCTCAAAGGCACCGTCACACTGATTCGCTAACCAACCTTTGCACAAACAGACACATTCCGCTCAATTCAATAAACCACCTTCAACAACAATAGCAACATGAAAATTGCCGTAGTAGGTGCCACCGGACTCGTCGGCGGCGTAATGCTCGAAGAACTGGCCCAAAGAGGCTTTGCCCATCACGACATCATACCTGCCGCCTCTCCAAAATCCGTCGGCCGCCAAATCGATTTCGCCGGCCGCAAACTCACCGTGGTAAGCCCCGAAGAGGCCATTGCACAAAAGCCACAGTTTGCCCTCTTCTCTGCCGGAGCCTCCACCTCCCGACATTATGCCCCACTCTTTGCCCAGGCAGGCTGCACCGTGGTAGACAACTCCTCCTGCTGGCGCATGCACGACGACGTGCCACTCATAGTGCCCGAAATCAACATCGACGCCGTCCGTCCCCACCATCGCATCATCGCCAACCCCAACTGCTCCACCATTCAGATGGTGCTGGCCATCTCGCGCCTGCATTGGCAATATAAAATCAAACGACTCGTCATCGCCACCTACCAAAGCATCACCGGCACCGGCATCAAAGCCGTGCGTCAACTCGAAGCCGAAGAGAGCTACTTCGCCCACCACCATGTATCCAGCTCACAACTGGGCGAAACCATGAAAAAAGAACTCGCCGACCAATACCAGCCGGCCTATCCCTATCAAATATTCCGCAACCTCTTCCCCCATGGCGGCGACTTCAACCCCGACGGCTACACCACCGAAGAGCAAAAACTAGTTGACGAAACCCGCAAAATTCTAGGCGACCCCTCCATCCAAGTGACCGCCACCGTAGTCCGCGTACCCGTCGTAGGAGGCCACAGCGAGGCCGTCAACATCGAATTCCACAACGAATACGACATCAACCATGTGCGCCGCCTCATCGCCGAAACCCCCGGCGTCATCCTGGCCGACGACCCCGCCCACAACCTCTACCCCATGCCCATCACTGCCCACAACCGCCCCGAAGTCTTCGTCGGCCGCGTCCGTCGCGACAGCACCCAGCCCTGCACTCTCAACCTCTGGTGCGTAGGCGACAACCTCCGCAAAGGTGCTGCCACCAACGCTGTCCAAATCCTACAATGCCTCACCTCACGCCTTTAAACCGTCCTTTCCAAAAAAAACATATTATAAATGAAAAAGATACTCCCCCTCCTATTCACCCTCGTCCTCTTCTGCTCCTGTGAGCAGAAAGTCCTTCTCGACGAAGAATGCACCTTCCCAAACAACAAGTGGATGCGTTTTGACGAACCCGCCCAATTCATCTTCTCCAGTAAAAACACAGAGGACTTCTACAACTTCATCTTCTCCGCTTCCATCGACACCTCCCGCTACCGCCAAAACGGACTGCCCATCACCCTTCAACTCAGCAGCCCCAACGGCGAAACCCGCACCATGTTCAGCGACATCGTCTTGCGCAACTACCAAGGCAACTGGCTGGGCGAATTCGACGAACACGGCATCCTCCACGTCTCGCAGCAGATACGCCAATTCTATTCCTTCAACACCCAAGGCGACTACACAATCAAAATATCGCAGCGCACCAACAAATACGAAATCGACGGCATCAACGGCATCCACCTGCGCATCGAAGAGGCCAAAATCGAATATCCCAAATAACTAGCCTCCTGCCCTGCCGCCCACTCCTCCCGCACACAGTTTGCCCCACCCTAACCACCCTGCCTCTTGATAGACAAGTCCATCAACAAAAACATTGACCGCATAGCGCTCAAACTCAAGACCATTCCAGAAAATCCCGGTGTCTACCAACACCTCGACCAATCTGGAACGGTCATTTATGTAGGCAAAGCCCGCAACCTGCAGCGACGTGTCAGCTCCTACTTCTCCCACTACGACGACAAAAGTGCCAAAATCAAAATGCTGGTACGCAACATCTACGACATCCGCGTCACCGTCGTCGCCACCGAAGTTGACGCCCTCCTGCTCGAAAACAACCTCATCAAGCGCTACCAACCCCGCTACAACAGCATGCTCAAGGACGACAAGTCCTACCCCTATCTAGTCATCACCGACGAGGAATACCCGCGGCTGCTCTTCGTCCGCGGACACCATGTCAAAGGGCAGTATTTCGGTCCTTACCCCAACCAGCGCATCCTGCGCGAACTGCAAGACATAATCAACCAACTCTTTCTCTACCGCCGCTGCAACAACATGCAGAAACGCCCCTGCATGAACCATCAGATAGGCCTTTGCAAGGCTCCCTGCGCCGGACTCGAAACCCACGAGGAATACCTAGCCACCTTTGCCAACATCCGCCGCATTCTCAAAGGCGACTTCAACGACATCCTCAAGGATATGAAGCAAGAAATGCTCTCGCTGGCCGAGCAGCTCCGTTTTGAAGAAGCCGAAATAATGAAACGCCGCATCCGCCGACTCGAAGAATACCAAAGCCGCTCCACCGTCGTCAACACCAGTGTGCACGACGTCGACGTCTACAGCATTCTTTCCGACGACAAATTCGCCTACGTCAACATGATGCGCATCAAAAACGGCAGCATCATCTACAGCTTCTCCAACGAAATAAAAAAACAACTCGACGAGACCGACGAAGAAATCCTCTCCACCGTCATCCCCACCTTGCACGAGCGCACCGAAAGCACCGCCAAAGAAGCCGTGCTGCCATTCCGTGTGGCCGACCTTCCCGAAGAATACCTCCGGCAAACCATCCCCTCACGCGGCGACCGCCTGCAACTGCTCGAACTCTCGCTCCGCAACGTCAAAGCCTATCAGCTGCAGTGCCGACACCAGCGAGCCCTGGTCGACCCCGACGAGGGCGGCATCACCCATCGCAACGAACACCTGCTCGAACGCATACAGAAAGCACTCCAACTGCCCGAACTCCCTGTCAACATCGAGTGCTTCGACAACTCCAACATCCAAGGAGCCTTCCCCGTGGCCGCCATGGTTCGTTTCACCGGAGGCAAACCCAATCGAAAAGAATACCGCAAGTTCAACATCAAAACCGTCGAAGGCCCCGACGACTATGCCTCCATGGCCGAAGTCATCTACCGCCGCTACAAACGCCTCTCCGAAGAAGGCAAACCCCTGCCCCAACTCCTCGTTGTCGACGGTGGCCGTGGACAAATGGAAGTAGCCCGGCAGGTCATCCAAGACCAACTGCACCTCGAAATACCCATTGCCGGTCTGGCCAAAGACGACCGCCACCACACCTCCGAACTCCTCTACGGATTTCCCCCACAAGTAGTAGGCCTCAAACCCACCGACCCCCTCTTCCACCTCCTAGAGCAAATCCAGAACGAAGTCCACCGCTTTGCCATCACCTTCCACAAAGACAAGCGCTCCAAAGGCACCTTCCGCACTCAGCTCACCGACATACCCACCATCGGCGAAAAAACCGCCCGCGACCTCCTGCTCAAATTCGGCAGCGTGAAAGAAATCAAACTCCAAACCGAAGCCGACCTTGCCAAAGTAGTCGGCCCTGCCAAAGCCCGCAAAATAGTCGAGTACCTCAAATAGCCCCTAAAAGCTTTCGCATCACAAAGCCAGCTATCGAATTTTACAAAATATAATACCTGTCAAGCAAAAAAACAGGCAAGGTATTACACCTTTCTCCATCTGAAACCCTTGCGCTCCACCAAACTAGCCTCAGCCAAGAAAATAGCCAAGAGGACAACCGACATACTACGGCAACGTTCTCATTAATCGGTTTTTTCGGCAACAGAACTGAAACAATGCCAAACAGAACGTAAGCTGCTATCAAACAAAGAAAGACCGCAATATACTTACCTACAATTTTCGTCTTCAGTCAAAAGAAATCAATCTAAGTTCATAATTTTTCCTATCCTTGTCAACAATGACATCTAGGCATAAACCAGTGAAAAGCGCCAGCAGCGCCGACATCAGCAGAAACACCGACACCATCAGCGTCGGGAAACGGGGAACCAGACCCGTTTGGAAATAATCAACCAGAACAGGTATCACCAGAATAATGGCCAACACGGCCAGCAAGGCTGCCAGCCAGCCGAAAAAGCGCATAGGCTTATACTCTTTAAAAAGCACCACAATGGTCTTCAGCACCTTCATTCCGTCGCTGAAGGTATTCAGCTTCGACACGCTGCCAGCAGGACGGTCACGGTAGACGATTGGCACCTCACGCAGCAGAAAACGCTTGTCCAAGGCATGAATGGTCATCTCGGTCTCAATCTCGAAATTGCCCGACATAACCGGAAACATCTTAACAAACCGGCGGCTGAAAGCCCTGTAGCCAGTCATAATGTCGTGCACCTCGGTCTTCCAAAACCTACAAATCAGCCATCTCACCACCCGGTTGCCGCTATTATGGAACGGGCGCTTGTTCTCCTCAAAATAGGTCGACGACAGCCTGTCGCCAATCACCATGTCCACCCCCTCTTCCAGCACGGGCCTTACCATCTGCAAAGCCTGGTCGGCCGGGTAGGTGTCGTCGCCGTCGGCCATCAGATAGCAGTCTGCCTCCACCTCACGGAACATCCTTCTTATGACATTTCCCTTGCCCTGCATGGGTTCCCGACGGACGATGGCGCCAGCCTCTCGGGCAGCATCTGCCGTGTTGTCGGTCGAATTGTTGTCGTAGACATATATATCAGCATCAGGCAAAGCGGCACGAAAATCCCTTACCACTTTCCCTATGGTTATCCCCTCGTTGAAACAAGGCAACAAAACTGCTATCTTCATACAAAATCTCTTTGTTTAATAATGAGTTTACTATTCATATCAACCATACCACTGAGCAATTTCCCCATGCCTATACACCCTCCCTCATGTCCGTTCTTTTTCCTAGACTTGGTCATTCCCCCTTACACAATAATTCAAATTACAAAAATACGATTTTTTTTCATTTCAAGCTATTATTAATTACGACAAAATGCCCATTGATATGTTAATCCAATGAGAAATAGTATGTTAATAATTACTCAATGTATTCAAAATAAAGGGTCTTAACATTTCCTTTCAAGTATTCGGAACTCCGCATGCAGCGCTCTCAATCTTTCTATAACCACGGTTCGTTCCTCTATTGAGGATAGATGAACCATAGAGCATCAATAGACGATCAAACAAAGAACGAGTGGATCCACACTGAAGGAGAAGAACGGAAATTCGTTTCAGAACAATTGGTACCACTGAAAAATGGCTTCCTCTCCCATTCTGAATAAGAGCAGGAAAAGACTCGGGGGCTAGAAAAATCAGTACAAGAAATTGTTGTACGGGTAGCGGACAGCGTGGATTTTCTTTACCTCCTGGTACATAAGTTCGCGGAGGGAATCGATGTTCTCTTTGTTGGTGGCACTGATGAAGATGATGTGCTGGGCGGTGGCGCCACTCTCCTGCATTTTGGACATCCAGGAGTTCTGCAGCATCTCCAGCGTCCAGTTGGCCTTGGTCATAGGGGTGAGGTCGTCTTCCTCCTTCTCCAGATAGGTGTAGGCGTCTATCTTGTTGAAGACAAGTATGGTGGGTTTGTCCGACGCGCCTATCTGCTCCAGGGTGCGGTTGACGGCATTGATCTGCTCCTCGTAGTCGGGGTGGGAAATGTCCACTACGTGCATGAGCAAATCGGCCTCGCAGACCTCGTCGAGCGTGGACTTGAATGACTCTACCAGCCCGTGGGGTAGTTTGCGGATGAACCCGACAGTGTCGGTAAGCAGGAAAGGCAGGTTGCCCAGCACCACCTTGCGGACTGTTGTGTCCAAGGTGGCAAATAGTTTGTTCTCGGCAAACACGTCGCTCTTGCTCAGCAGGTTCATGAGGGTTGATTTGCCCACGTTGGTATATCCCACCAGGGCCACCCGCACGAGTGCCTCACGGTTTTTGCGCTGTTGGACTTTCTGCTTGTCTATGTCCTTCAGTTTTTCCTTCAGGAGGGCGATTTTTTCGGTAATGAGCCGTCGGTCGGTCTCTATCTGGGTTTCGCCCGGGCCGCGCATGCCGATGCCGCCGCGCTGGCGTTCCAGATGGGTCCAGAGGCGGGTGAGCCGGGGCAGCATGTACTGCAGTTGTGCCAGTTCCACCTGGGTCTTGGCTATGCTGGTGCGGGCGCGTTTGGCGAAGATGTCCAGAATGAGGGTGGTGCGGTCCAGGATGCGACAACCCAATTCGCGCTCCAGATTGCGCAGCTGGGTCGGCGAAAGTTCGTCGTCGAAAACCAGGATATCCGCATCCAGCGCGTTTTTGTATTCCTTAATTTCTTCTAGTTTCCCACTACCCACATAGGTGCGGGGGTCGGGGCGTTCTAGCTTCTGCACCACTTTTTTCAGGGTCACACCGCCGGCTGTTTCAAGCAGGAAGGCCAGTTCGTTCAGGTATTCCTCGGTGCGTTCCATGGTGGTGTTGCCGGCGCAGACGCTAACCAAGATGGCTTTTTCGGGTACCTCGTCGGTGCTGAAGGTATTGCGTTGCTGGGGCGTGGGGCGTTTCTTGGGCAGCCCTTCGGCTTCCCATTCGCCAATGGGTTTCTTCCACTTGCCGTGATTGTTCGGTTTCCAGGGCATGATGTTGGGTTAGTAGTTATTGTAGGTGGGGCGGCGTTGGAGGCTGCTGCGCACTATTTACTCTTGACGACGCTTTTGAGAACCGATTCGAGTTTCTCGCCAGCCTTCTCCCAGCTGAAATTCTCATGCACAAAGTCGTAGCCTTGCTGGGCCAGGTCGTTGCGCTTTTGCTCGTCTTGCAGCAACAGGAGGACCTGTTCGGCAAAGGCCTCGGCGGTGTCGCCGATGAGTACCTCTTTGCCGGCAGCGGCATGCAGGGAGTTGTTGGCTATAGTGGTGGTTACGCAGGGAATCCGCATCGACATGGCCTCCAGCAGTTTGTTCTGCAGGCCGGAGCCTGTCTGCATGGGGGCGGCCAAGATTTTGGCTGAGGCATAACTCTCGCGAATGTCCTCCACAAATCCCGACACTGTGACCCTTTCGTTGGCCAGGCCGACCACTTGCTTCTTGGGGTAGGCACCGGCCAGCAGCAGCCGCGCGGAGGGCAATTGCTTCCACACCAGTGGCATCACCTGCTCTGCCAGAAAGCGCGCCGCCCGCACATTGGGTTCGTAGTGCATATTGCCGCAGAAGACAATGTCGTATTTTTTCTCACGCTGGAGTGGGTGGAAGTAGTCAAAATCCACGCCGTTTGGAGTGATGTAGATGTCCTCGTTGCGCATGTGGGGGATGGCGTCGCTGTCGGCATCGGATATGATGGTGAGCGCGTCGAAAATTTTGAAGGAGTTGTACTCGGTGGAGCGCAACATCTTGAATTCGAAGTGAAGAATATAGTGCCAGAGGAAACGCGAGTGCTCCATTCTGCGTTCGGTATTCATCGACAGCGCGTCCTGGAAGTCCATTACCTTGGGGTAGCTTGAGCGGGCTACATAAACCATGGTCCGAACCATCTGATTGTAAAGCACGTCGGGCTTCACCTCGCGTTCGAATTCCTTGTAGGCCTTGCGCGCTTTGGTGGAATCCCAGTAGCCAATCTGCAGCGATTTGGTGGCCAGGAAATTGCGGAGTACGTTCTTATAGTTGACCAACTTGGGTGAACGCACGATGCGGATTTCCTTACAGAAAGGCCTCAGTTTGTCCACATTTTCGGGCAGGACCTTCTCATGCGAGACACAGAAGAGGTAGACCTCGTTGCGTTTCGAGAGTTCTTTTATCTGATTGTAGGCACGCAGTTTGTCGCCCTTCTCCAAGGGGTAGGGAAACCGCGGCAGCACAATTAGTATTTTCATGGTTTGCAGCTATATTAATATAGTATTTCGTTAATGGGTATTAATGCTGTTCTCTGCACACGTATTCGCCCACACACGCTTTTACCCTTTCTATCTTTCTAAAACAGTTCCGTCTGGGTTCCTTCGGCAAAGCCTTCGCGTTCATCTGCTTCGGGCTCAGCCGATGCTTCCTCTTCGGGGTCTTCCTGGGGTTCGGGCTCGGGTTCGGGCTCCAGCCACAGAAATTGCTTCACTTCGCTGGTCGTGATGCGCTTTCCTTTGGCCTTATAGCCCTTCACGGCTATGAAATCTGCCACGTTTATCTCCTCTTCCAGAATCTTCTTCCCGCTGTTTTCGTCGTATAGCACTTTCAGATGGGGGAAAGTGTCCATGGTGTAGTCAATCAGGGTGTCCCCCTCGTCGAGGAAGGCCAGTTTCTTGTCGGTGTCTTCGGCTTGGAAACGCTTAATATAGTAACTCCCGGTCTCGCCTTCGCGATAAATCACGGTTACTACTCCCTGCCGACTGTACTTGCGTATTTCGAGCAGGTCGTCGTCGAAATGAGTGCCCAAATCGTGACCGGAAAGACGCATTTGGCCTGACTGAGTGAGGGTAAAAATCCTGTCCTTCCCCGCAAACCGACCCAACGAAACGCCCGCGCCGTTCACGTTCAGGCGTTTTACAGTGCGGTCGAACCATATCTCTCGCGCCTCGAGTGTCGACACGCCTTCACCTTTCTTAGTGATGTTGCGTACCGCGTTGCGGGTAAGGATGTTGCCCATGGCTTGCCGCCCCTTGATGGCCAGTTTGGCAAAATCGAAGTCGAAACTGACCTTTTTCAGCTTGGCCTTGGTGGCATGGTGCACGGTGACCACCTCCGCCTCGCCGTTTGGGTTGGCCGAGAAATAGAGAATTTTAGAGCCCTTGGTGCCTTTGGTCAGCTGGTACTCGGTGTCGCGCGTAATGCCCATCACCGCAAAGCGCTTCACGAAAGCATAGCCCAACGTGCCGTCGCGATATACCATATTGTACACCGTGCGGTCGTCGTGCTTGCGGAAAAGGCCAATGTGCTGTATTTCCTTACATGTGGGCGAACCCACAAAAGCCTTTTCGCTCACCCTGGTCACTATCATCGTGCCGTCGGTTCTGAAAACTATAATATCGTCCATTTTCGAACAGTCGAAGGCATATTCCACACCTTCCTCGCGTTTGAGGTTGGTTCCGGCAAAGCCAGTGGCCGTATTCACATACAATTTTTCATTGGCCACGGCCACATTGACGGCCTCTATCTCTTCGAAATTGCGTATCTCGGTCCGGCGCTCGCGCCCCTTGCCGTAAGTGTCCAGAATATGCTGGAAATATGCAATGGCATAGTCGGTTAGATGGGCTAGGTGGTTCTTGGCCTCCTCAATTTCCATCTCGACATTCGCAATTTCCTCCTCGGCTTTCTTGATGTCGAATTTAGAAATCTTACGCACCGGCCTCTCGCACAGCTTCAACACCTGCTCGCGCGTGATCTCCCTTCTGAAAAGAGCCCTATAGGGGTCAAAACCGCGTTCAATGCCGGTCACCTGGTCGTCCCACGAAGCAAAATCCTTTCGCTCTAACACTTTGTAGATTCCTTTCTCGAAAAAGATTTTCTCCAGTGAAACCCAGTGCCAGCGCTCCTCTAGCTCTTCCAGCCTTATCTCCAATTCCTGACGCAGCAAATCCCTAGTGCGCAGAGTGGAGTGGCGTAAAATCTCGCTGGCCGTCATAAACACCGGCTTGTTGTCCACAATGACGCAGGTCTGGGGCGAGAAACTGATTTGGCAGTTTGTGAACGCATAGAGGGCGTCTATCATCTGGTCGGGCGAAATGCCGTTGGGCAGATAGCATACTATCTCAACCTCGGCGGCCGTGTTGTCGTCTACCTTTTTAATCTTTATCTTGCCTTTTTCGTTGGCTTTCAGAATGCTCTCGATGAGCACGTCGGTGGTGATGCTGTAGGGTAACTCCGTGATGACGATGGCCTTGCGCTTCTCGTCGTAGTGCATCTTGGCCCGTATGCGCAACCGTCCGCCCAAAGCGGCGTCGTTGTATTTAGACACGTCGATTTGCCCACCTGTGGGGAAGTCGGGGTATATTTCAAAAGGTTCGTCCCTCAGTATTTTTATGGACGATTCTAGTAGTTCGCAAAAGTTGTAGGGCAGAATGACGGAAGTGAGGGTGACGGCAATGCCCTTGGTGCCTTGCGCCAGCAGCAGCGGGAACTTGATAGGGAGCGAGATGGGTTCCTGCTTGCGGCCGTCGTAGCTGGGTTTCCACTGAGTGGTCTTAGCATTGAAGCAGACCTCCTTGGCAAATTTTGAGAGGCGCGCCTCGATGTAACGGCCGGCAGCAGCTCCGTCGCCCGTGAGAATGTTGCCCCAGTTACCTTGGCAATCGATGAGCAGGTTTTTCTGTCCCATGTTAACCAATGCGTCATTAATGGAGGCGTCACCGTGGGGATGGTAAAGCATAGTGGTACCCACGATATTGGCCACCTTGGTGAAACGGCCGTCGTCGGTCTCCTTCATCGCGTGGAGAATGCGCCGTTGCACCGGCTTCAGACCGTCGTCAATATCTGGCACGGAGCGGTCGAGAATAACGTCGGAGGCATAGTCAATCCAGTATTCGCGGAACATGCCCGAAAGCGAAAGGGTGGTGCCTTCGCTATCACCCTGCCCTTTGTCCAGTGCATCGTCCTCGGTGGTGGCGAGGGGCTCAGCCGCCTCGTTCTCATCTGTTTTGTGATGTTGCTCCGACAGATGGCCTTCCCCAGCTTCCGGCTTATTTTGTTCTTCGTCCATAGGCAAATTTTAGAAATTGCAAAAGTACACAATATTTTCGACATACAATCCCGCTTCCCAGTTTTTTTATAAACAATTTTATCAAATGCCCGCGGAAGAAGACCCAGGCGACAGCCGTATCAGTCTCGTTCCACAATGCCACTCCCCCTCAACTAGGCGTGGGCATTGCCGCCCGCCGTGGAAGTTTCTTAACGCCGCTTCCACTCTTTAATACCTATCCCACAATAGTTTACATAAGATAGAAACAACGCCACCTTTTTTCATCCCTCTCAGCATAAAAACGCCACCACAAAACCACCTTGCAAAAAAGACGAATCAAACCCCTACCGCTATGGAATTGGACAACTGGTCAAAGCACTGCTTCCAAACTATTTCTCAGCCACTATACAAAAGAAAAATCACCAACACCCATTACTAAAAAAACAGACTCCCTTTCAACGTTTCGAACCTTTGCGAAAAATCATATACAAAATAGAATTCATAAAATTAAAAAAAAGTACTATCTTTGCAACAACTTAGGTTGGAGTACCTAAAATGCCAACCACCACAATAATAACAACATAGAATCAATAGACTGATATGGCACGACACTCTAAAATCATAGGATTGCTCCTTGCAACCCTCTACCTGTCGTACTTTATCGGCACCCATTTTTTCGTCCACTCACACCAGTTGCCCACCCGTGTGGTGGTCCACTCCCACCCCTTTGCCAAGCAGCCGCACGACCACAGCGCCATCGAACTGCAGCTAATCGACGAACTTACCACTTACATCTTTCTCGTCGACGACCACCAGCCCCAGCTCCAAGCCGTCTGCCTTGGCCATTGGGACTTCCCAGTGCTAGTGAGCGAAGCCCTTCTCCCCAGTTCTTGGGGTCCCCTCAGCCTTCGCGCCCCTCCGTCATTCCCCTGCGCCTAACACTCTGCCCATCACATTTGTGCAGTCCGTAGAGAAGGATTGGTGAACCGCCCATTACGATTCCGCCAACGCCTTATTCGCTTTATTTCAAGCCCGACACCCTTCGGGCATTTATTAACAATTAGTTACCATTATAATGACAAAAAAACTTCTTCCCCTCCTATGCCTTATACTGCTTGCCTCCTGCGCAGGCAGAAACAATGATGCCGCCGAAAAAGACCTTCACGACGTCACCGTCCTCGGCGACACCCTCGTGGTCAATCCCCAAGCCAGCATGGTCAGCCGCATCCACACCTCCCCGGTAGTCAAGGAATACCACGAGCCCACCATTGCCACCACCGGCGTAGTCACCGCCATCCCCACCGCCTATGCCGAAGTGGCCGCCCCCTTTGCCGGTAGGGTTCAGCGCAGCCTCGTGCGCATCGGCCAGCGTGTCGCCGCCGGCACACCCCTCTTCGAAATCCACTCCTCCGACTACTCCGAGGTAGTCAAAAACTACCGTCAGTCCGTATCCGAACTCGAAGTGGCCAAAAAAGCCTACGACCGCGCCAAAAGCCTCTTCGACAACAAAGTAGCCTCCGCCAAAGACCTTGAAGAGGCCCATGCCGCCTACAGCCATGCCCTCGAAGAACAACACCATGCCGAGGCCGTGGCCAAGGAATTCCAGATAGACCTCAAGCGGGCCGAAGTAGGCCAACCCATGATAGTCCGCTCCCCCATCTCCGGCAAAGTCCTCCGCAACGACCTCGTCATGGGCCAGTTCGTAAAAGAAGACGCCGATGCCCCAATTGTCGTCGCCGACCTCAGCAAAGTGTGGGTCAAAGCCAACATTTCCGAAAAAGAAGCCCCCATGCTTGACGGCGTAAGCCAAGTCGACATATCCCTTGTGGCAGTCCCCGACAGCGTCTTCCACGGCCGGGTAGTCTACCAAGGCGAAATTCTCGACCCCGAAACACGCACCATGCAAACCATCATCGAGTGCGACAACCCCAAAGGCGCCATGCTCCCTAACATGTACGCCCACCTCCAAATCCGCTGCACCGGCCACGAGTACGTCGTCGTGCCCAAAAGCGCCGTCCTCCAGGGCGACTCCCAGCGCTACGTCCTCCGCCAAGTGGCCGACAACACCTACCTCCGCACCCCCGTCACCGTCACCAGCCTCGACGACGACCGCCTCATCGTCACCTCCGGGCTCAACACCAACGACCAAATCATCACCGAGGGAGCCTTCTACCTCATAGACAGCAAATAAAGCCATGATAGAGAAACTTGTAACCTTTGCCATACGCAATCGGGCGCTCATCATCATCCTCTTCTGCGCCCTCGGCATCGGCGGAGTCCTCGCCTGGACCGGCCTCTCTATCGATGCCTACCCCGACATTTCCGACACCACCGTCCAAATCGTCACCCAAGTCCCCGGCCTCGCCGCCGAAGAAATGGAGCAGCAAATCACCGTCCCAGTCGAGCGCGCCGTCAACGGCATCCCCGGCCTCAACACCATGCGCAGCAAAAACTCCTTCGGCCTCTCCACCGTCATCCTCGTCTTCGACGACGGCATTGACGACTACTGGGCGCGACAACGTGTCAACGAGCGCCTCACCGGCCTCGACCTCCCCTACGAAGCCACCCCCGAACTCAATCCCCTCACCGCACCCACCGGCGAAATCTTCCGCTACATTGTCGAAAGCCCCGACGGCAGCCATAGCCTCCGCGACCTCACCGACATCCACAAGTGGACCATCATCCCCTACCTACGCCAAATTTCAGGCGTGGCCGACGTCAGCAACTACGGCGGCATCACCACACAGTACCAAATCGAACTCTCGCCCGAACTCATGCGCGAATACGGCGTCTCTCTCGCCGACATCAGCGAAAAAGTCGAGGCCAACAACCGCAATGCCGGCGGCAGCATGCTTATGGAGGGCGACCTCAGCTACGTCATCCGCGGCATCGGCCTCGTCGACGACCTCCAAGGGCTCGGCAACATTGTCATCAAGTCACACAACGGCTCTCCCGTCTTCCTCAAGCAGCTCGGCGAACTCAAATACGGCAACCTCGAGCGCAAAGGCGTCCTCGGCTATAGCGACGACGAGCGCGACTACGACGACGCCGTCGAAGGCATCGTCCAAATGCTACGTGGCGACAACCCCTCCGAGGTACTAGAAGAAATCCACGCCGCCGTCGACGAGCTCAACAACGAAATCCTCCCCAAAGGAGTGCAGATTCGTCCCTTCATGGACCGCACCAACCTTGTGGGCGAAACCCTCAAAACCGTCTCCCACACCCTCCTCGTGGGCATGCTCCTCGTGCTGGTCGTCCTCATGATATTCCTGCGCAACTTCAAAGGCTCCGCCCTTGTCGCCATCACCATCCCCCTGGCACTCCTCATCGCCTTCATCTTGATGAAACTCACCAACGTCCCCGCCAACCTCCTCTCCCTCGGCGCCATCGACTTCGGCATCCTCGTCAACGGTGCCATCGTCATCATGGAAACCGTCCTCAAAATCCGCGAGGAAAACCCCAACAACATCCTCACCACGCGCCAGGTCTGCCTCCGCACCTCACAGGTGGTCAAGTCCACCTTCTTCTCCACCATCATCATCATCACCGCCTACACCCCCCTCTTCGCCTTCCAGCACATGGAGCGCAAGCTCTTCACCCCCATGGCCTACACCGTCGGCTACGCCCTCATCGGCGCCCTGCTCGTAGCCATGCTCCTCACCCCCGGACTCTCCTTCATGGCCTTCCGCCGTCCCAGCAAGATACGCACCAACCGCTGGCTCGAGAAAATCACCGCCGGCTACCGCCGCCTCCTCAGCCGCGTCGTCGAGAACGGCCGCATGGTCATCATCGTCCTCTCCTTCACCCTCGTAGGCTCCGGCGTCCTCTTCGCCCTCGTGGGCAAAGACTTCCTGCCCCCTCTCGACGAAGGCTCCATCTGGATTCAAGTGCAGCTCCCCTCGGGCATCTCGCTCGAAAAGTCCAACGAAATGGCCAAAGAGCTGCGCCGCGTGGTCAAAAGCTTCGATGAAACCTCCTACGTCATGACCCAGCTGGGCCGCGACGACGAAGGCGCCGAGTGCTTCTCCCTCTCGCACGTCGAAGTAGGCGTCGGCCTCAAGCCCTACAACACCTGGAAGAGCCACCGGACCAAGGCCGAACTGGTCGAGGCCATGTCGGCTGAAATAGCCAAAATGCCCGGCTACCAAGCAGGATTCTCCCAGCCCATTATCGACATGGTAATGGACCAAGTGGCCGGCACCCATAGCGACCTCGCCCTCAAAATCTACAGCGACGACCTCGTCGAAAGCCGCCGCGTGGCTGAAGAAGTGGCCAAAACCGTGGCCGACATCCCAGGCGCCACCGACGTGGCCGTCGACCAAGAGCCCCCCACCCCCCAGCTGCAGATAGTTGTCGACCGCGAGCGCATCGCACAGTACGGCCTCAACGTCAGCGACGTCACCGACCTCATCGAGCTGGCCATCGGCGGCAAAGCCATCTCCGAAATCTACCAAGGCAGCAAAGTCTACGACATCACCTGCCGCTACGCCGAGCGCTACCGCGACACGCCCGAAAAAATCGGCACCCTCGCCCTCACCACCCCCGACGGCATACAGGTGCCCCTCTCGGCCGTGGCCGACATACGCACCGTGCTGGGCGCCAACACCATCATGCGCGAGTCCAACCGCCGCTACAGCCTTGTGCGCATCAACCTCCGCGGCGCCGACCTCTCCACCTTCGTGGCCGAGGCCGACAAGCGCATCGCCCAGCAAGTACACTACAACGACGAAGTCACCACCCTCCACTGGGCCGGCCAGTTCGAAAACCAGAACCGCGCCTTCACCCGCCTGGCCACCGTCCTACCCCTCGTCCTGGCCGCCATGTTCCTGCTGCTAGTCTTCGCCTTTGGCAAGGTGCGCCACGCCGCCCTCCTCATCAGCATCATACCCATGGCCCTCTTCGGCGGCCTCCTCGCCCTCTACGTCCGCGGCATGACCCTCAACGTATCCTCCGCCGTCGGCTTCATCGCCCTCATCGGCGTCGCCATACAAAACGGCGTCATCATGGTGTCCCACATCAACAACCTGCGGGCCGACCTGCCCGACCTCCGTTCCGCCGTCGTCGAAGGCTCCTCCCACCGCCTGCGCGCCATCCTCCTCTCGGCCACCGTGGCCGCCCTCGGCCTCTTCCCGGCCTCCATCTCCACCGGCATCGGCAGCGACGTCCAGCGCCCACTGGCCACCGTCATCGTCTACGGCCTCATCTTCGCCACCATCATCACCATCTTCGTCCTGCCCACCCTCTACTACATGGTCGAGCGCCGCATCGAAGAGAAAGGAAAGAAATAAAAACCATCAACATGAAGAAACAAATCCCACTCATACTCGCCCTCCTTCTGCTCCTCCCCGCCGCAGAAGCGCAGAGCCTCTCCTACCCCCAGTACATCCAGCAGGTGATGGCCAACAACGTCACCTACAAGTCCGCCCAGCTCGACCTCCAGGCCGCCCAGCAGGACCTCATAGCCGCCCGCAAATTCTCCGACCCCGTCCTCTCCGCCGGCTACAGCAACAACAGCGACTGGGACATCATGATGGGCCAATCCATGGGCGTCGAACTCAGCAAGTCCTTCTCGCTGGGCAAGCGCCACGCCCGCAAGCAGGTAGCCCTGCACACCCTTGAAGCCGCCCAGGCCACCCTCGACGACTTCACCCTGGAGCTCTATGCCAATGCCGCCGAAGCCTTTGCCGACGCCCTCCTGGCGCGCGACCTGGCCACCGTCGGCCGCGAGGCGTGGCAGCACATGCAGTCCCTTTACGAAAGCGACAGCCTCCGCGCCGCCTCGGGCGACATCTCGCCCCTCGACGTGCTGCAAAGCCGCCTCGAAGCCACCCTGGCCCTGCAGGACTACCGCTCGCAGCTGGCCGACTACCGCAACGCCCTCTCACTCCTCGACCTCTACATGGGCAACCCCGTCCAAGGCACCCTCGAAGTAGCCGGAACCCTGCGCAGCCCCCTGCAGCAATACCCCCTGCAGCTGCTCCTCGACAGCGCCGTCGTGTGGCGACAGGACCTCGCCGCCGCCCTCCGCATGGCCGAAGCCGCCCAAAGCGAAGTCCTCTCCGTCCGCCGCGAGCGCATGCCCGACATCGACCTCTCCCTCGGAGCCGAATACAACACCCGTGTGCGCAACGAGGAAGCCCCCGCCCCCGAATTCGTCGGCTACAGCGTCGGCCTCTCCATCCCACTGCCCGTTTCCAACTTCAACCGCGGCGAAGTGCGCGCCACCCAAGTGCGCGCCCAGCAGGCCCAGTTGGAAGCCGACTACATCCGCGCCTCCATCAAAATGGAAGTCCTACAAGCCTTCAACAACTACGAAACCGCCCGCCAACGCGTGGCCGACTACGACAGCCACCTCCTGGAAGAAGCCCGCCAAGTGCTCGAAGGCAAAATCTACGCCTACCGCCACGGCGAAACCTCCCTCCTCGAAGTCATCACCGCACAGCACACCTACAACGAAATACAGCAGGCCTACGCCACCTCGCTCCACGACTGCACAACCGCCTGGATTTCGCTCAGGCGCGCCTCCGGCCTCCCCTTCAACGAACTGTAGCAACCCCCATCAGGCCTGAAAGCAGGTCCACATCCAACCCCAGGCAGGCTCCTTGCAACCCAACCGCAAGGAGCCTGCCTTTTCTCATCCCCCCGCCCGCCGCCCCCAAACCCTTCCCTTCTTCCCCCCAATGCCCCCATCCTACCAATAAGCCCTGCCCCCCGACAATTCGCACCCCACTCCCACCCTTTGAGCCGCCTTGGTCCTGCAGTTCTTTGATGCAGCTAAACAAACATCGATAGACCAACAATAGACGAACCATAGAGGAACAAGCGGCGCTTCAGTACAGGCATAAGGGGGTTCGCACTCGGTGCCGAAGCAGGCTGCCTGGGCTGCCACAACTGGATTTGGCGACTGAAGGGCGAACTTAACTAACAGAAAGGTGTTGATATTTTTCTCCAATTCAACTTTATTTAGTACTTTTGCAAAAATAATTTAAGTTATTACCAGTAGTGCTATTCGGTAATAATAGATTTATTTTCACACAATTAAGATTATTAATTTATTTATTATTTAAATATTTTTACCCCATGAAAGCCCCACTCCGCCGCTTGCTGCTGGCTTTGCTGTTTCTTTCGTCTGCCTTTTCAGCCCATGCACAGAACACCATCAGCATGGCCAACGGCCAGAACCTCAACATAGACGGCTGCCAATATCCCCTTGGCACCATTTACGACGACGGAGGCCCCAGCGGCAGCTACAACAACTCCTTTAGCGGTACGGTTACCATAAGCGTTCAGCCGGGAGTCAACATCTTTCTGTATGGAAACTACAGCACGGAGAGTTGCTGCGACAAAATATCGGTCTACGACGGCAACGGCACCACGGGCACCCTGCTGGTGAACCAGGCCGGCGGCGACGGTTATATCAACACCCACTCTACGACCGGCTACCTGACGGTACAGTTCACTTCCGACGGGTCGGTGACTGGGACGGGCTTTGCGCTCAGCTACAACTGCTGGGGAATGGGGACGAACTGCACCAACGGGCCTACCGACCTTTCGGTCAGTAACATTACCACCACTTCGGCACTGGTGAGCTGGAATGCGGATAACCCCAACGGGCCTTTCTTGCTACGCCATGGTGGCAGCACTACCACCGTTAGCACTAACAGCTATTCGCTCACAGGGCTTTCGCCCAACACCCTGTACGGTTTGGCCGTCAGCAGCGTGGCCGACAGTTTGGGCGCCTGCTGCAAGGACAGCATTGCTTTCCGCACGGCCTGCGGCTCGATGGTTCCCCCGATGCAGGAGAGTTTTGACGAATACGGCGTTGGCTACAACATACTGCCAACCTGCTGGACCAAGCTGCTGAACTACGACGACACGCTGAACGAGCCTCAGATTGTGGGCAGCCCCTATAGCAGTTTCCCCGGTTCGCTGCGCATGTATTGCGGCAGCAACTCCGACGGCAACCACTACGCTATGGTCATCGGCCCTAGGATGGCGGTGGCCGACATTTCTACAATGTCGGTTCGGTTTAGGATGCGGGCCGCATACGGCGGCTCCTACCTCATTGTGGGTGTGTGCGACAGCACGATGCGGAGCAATAACAACTTTACCCCGGTGGACACCGTCACCATTGCAAGCGTGAACACTTGGGAGGAGAAGGTGGTGGACTTGGCTTCCTACGTGGGCAGCGGCAAGTATGTGGCCTTCAGAATGCAACGCAGCCTGCAGGGCGGCGACGGAAGGTTTATCTTTATCGACGACGTGGCGCTGATTCCTTGCGGCACATGGCACGAACGGCTCTACAGCCGCACTTCCAATAGTATGTGGCTGTACTTCGACACCATCGGCCATCCCAGAGTGGACATTGAGTACGGCCTGGAGGGGTTTGAGCCCGGCACGGGGGTGACGGTGACGGACGTGACATCGTCCTACCGCCTGACGGGGCTTTTGCCCGGAGCGACGTACCAGGTGAGGGTGCTGCCCTACTGCAACGGCGCCAACGACGAGGTGCATACGGTGAGTTGGACTACGCTGCCCGCTCCGGACAATACGCTGAACCGATGCGAGGATTTTGAGGCAGCCTCGGCAATGCCCTACCATTGGCTGCGGGCCGTCATGTACGACGGCACTCCCTGCCTGTCGACGAACTACCGCCACAGCGGCAGCCGCTCGCTGCGCATGAGGCCGAACGGCATGGCCACGAGGCCCATCAGTGTGTTGCCCCTGATGGACACGGTGGATTTGCAGCACTTGAACTTGTCGTTCTACCTTTACTCCGACGGCTACAGCTCGGGCCGCATAGAGGTGGGTGTGATGGAATATCCCGAATGGGACGGGAGTTTTGTGCCCGTGGACACGGTGTACTGCACGGCCAGCGGACGTTGGCAGTATAAGCAGGTGTCGCTGGCCGGGGCGCCGGTCCGTAGCGGATATATTGCCCTGAGGGCTTCGGACCCGACCACGGGGTACAACTCGATGTATATAGACGACCTGCAGTTGGCAACCTGCATACCTTCGGGCATACACGTCACTAACATTGCGTCGCACTCGGTTGAGATACGCTGGGACACGGTGGGAACGTCTTTCCACGGCGACACGATGGTGGTGGAGTATGGCGGAGCGGGCTTTGCCGAGGGCAGCGGCACCCGGCTGGCTATTCCCGTGAGGGGCAGCGAGGTGGAGACCGTTGGCGGAATGCAGCGTATTGTGGTCCGCGGACTGACGGCCGACAGCAGCTATCAGTTTGTGGTTTACGGTCTGTGCGACACGATGGTGCAGCACTGCGCTGCCTCTGTGCTCACCGCCCACACGCTCGAGCAGGACATTGTGCTGCCCTACTGCCTGGATTTCGAAGGGTTGGCCGAAGGGAGCCTTCCGGCAGGATGGATCAGAACCAGAGCATACGGTTCGGAACCCTGTGTTTGGAACTCGCGCGGTGCCCACACGGGCACGGGCGCGGTGGGGCTGCAAGCCAACGGCGGCCTAGGGCGGAACCACGCCATGTTTGCCCTTCCGCTGCTGGACACCGACAGCCTGACTAATCTTTCCATTGCTTTCTTTGCCAATTGTAACTACAATAACACTAGGCATTTGCAGGTAGGCGTGATGACCGACCCCAACGACGAGGATTCGTTTGTGCCGGTGGGAACCATTACGCCTAAATACAATAGCTGGGAGTCGAACGTGGTGGACCTCTCGACCTATCACGGAATGGGGCGCTACATTGCTTTCCGCTGGTTCTTCGAGAATTGTAACGGCTGCGACTATATATGCTATATTGACGACATTATCGTGAGCGAAGCGGGAACCTCGCACCGAACGGTAAGCAGCATCACCTCGCACGGCGCCACCTTCACCTGGCAACCAAGCGGCCGCGCCTATAACGGGGCATATCTAGAGTGGGGTCCTCACGGTTTCACCCGCGGCAACGGCACTAAGGATACCGTCGACGCCAATACGTTCCGCTACACTGTCGACACCCTCCAGCCTAACACCCAATACGACTGTTTCATCACCGCCCTCTGCAGCGAGACGGACGTGACGTGCAATTACACCACTTCGACCTTTACCACCTTGGAATTCCCCACCGTGGCCACCTACTGCTACGGTTTTGAGGACGTGAGCAACAACGGGTTCCCCCGGGGTTGGGCTCGTCCACGCACCTACGACAGCCGCCCGAGGGTGGAAAGCATTGCCCGCACGGGCAACCGTTCACTATATCTGAAGTCTTATAACTGCGGCGGCGACTTTCAGAGCAGCATGGCGGTTATGCCCTACCTTGAAGAGAGCGACCTGACGGGGCTCACCCTTACTTTCTACACCCGCGGCTATAATTACTATAACCGCAATCGTCTGCTGGTTGGTGTGATCACCGACCCCACCAATCCTGCTACCTTCGACACCATTGCTACTATCGACTACAACTGGTCCGACTCGTGGCAGCGCCACACGGTAGACCTCTCTTCGTATGCCGGCACGGGGCGGCACATTGCCTTCTGGTGCGTCACCCTCTCTTCCTGCTATGACGGAAACGTTTATATCGACGACATTACACTGAGCCGGTGCGACCTGAGCAATATACGCCTCTACAGCGTCACCAACCACGACGCATGGCTGACCTGGAGCGACGCGGGCACCGTGGATAGTGTGGATGTGGAGTATAGCAACACTACTACCGGCGGTACGCCCGTGTTGATTACAAACGCCGTGCCGCCACTGCACCTCACCGGCCTTGCAGCGGGTACGACTTACGCCTACCAGCTGCGTCCGCACTGCTCGGGTAGCGAGAACAGCTGCAGCAACCAGACCTACTATTTCACCACCCGCACCGACAGCATTGTGCCCGGATATTGCGAGGACTTCAGCTGGATGGCTGCCAATCAGACGCCCAATTTTTGGACCCGGCTGAAAAGCTATGAGGGGCGCCCGACAGTATTCGACAACGGCGACGCTTCCTATTACACCTCCCCCAGCCGCTCTATCGAATTCTACACCTGTTCCGGAAGCGGCGATGGCAATTTCATCATAATGCCGGCAGCCGATAGCACGGTTGCAGGCGGGGTGCTCTCTTTCTCGTTGCGATGCTCTAGTAACGACGTGCGCAACCGTGCGCTGCTCACAGTAGGGGTTATGACCCTTCCCTACGACTCTTCTACCTTCGTGCCCATAAGAACCATCCGGCCTACCGGCCACTGGCAGCGCTATACGGTGGACCTCTCCTCCTACTCCGGCTCGGCCAGACACATTGCCTTCCGCTACACCTCGCTCGACGGCTGCTACTATTCTTACCTCGACGATTTGGGTTTCAGCCTTTGCAAGCCCGGTGACCTCCGTGCCACCGATATTACCGAGCAGAGTGCCCGCCTCAGCTGGCGGCAATACGGCACCCACTCTTCCGCCACACGCTACACCGTTGAATACGGCCATACAGGTTTTTCCCTAGGGACGGGCACCGTGCTCCACACTTTTGACACTTCCGTTACCATCACAGGCCTGACCAACAGCACTGACTACCAGTTCTATGTATGGTCCTCGTGCCAGGATAGCAACGAATGCCAGCAGGAGCATATCAACGTCCACACCCTCGACGAACCGTTGCTCACCCCCTTCTGCAACAATTTCGACAGCGAGACAGCAGACCGTATGCCCGCCGACTGGGTGCGTCCCTATGGCGACCAATATCCCAAAATCAGTTCCGAACGCTGCCGCTCTGCCTCCAAGTCGCTGCAATTCTATTCTTATTACTGCAACGGCTGGGACGACCAGACTTCCATGGCGGTCATGCCTATGCTCTCCGACGACATATCTTCCACACAGATTGATTTCTATTTCTATAACGAGAACCCTAACGCCCAGCTTGAGGTGGGCATCATGACTAATCCGCGCGACACGAACACGTTCACCCGCCTCCACACCATCCATACCAGCGGTGGCTGGGCGCGTGTCAAGCGCTCGCTTGCCTCCTACTCGGGTAGCGGCCGCTACATTGCTTTCCGCTATCGCGCCACAGGCTGCAGCAGTGGCTGGGCCTATATTGACGACCTCACACTGCGCAGTTGTGCCATCACTAGCTGCAGTCTGAGCGGGCTAGGACAGGACGGTGTCGACGTCGTGTGGCATGCCACCCCAACTACCGAGGGCGTATGGATGACCTACTCCCCTGGCGGTGGCACACCCGCATTCTACACCTCCTCGCCCATCCATATCGACGGCCTCACCGAAGCCACCCAGTTTGTCATCAACCTCTGGCCGCAATGCGACAGCACCCCTGACAACTGCAACTACGAGACCCTTCGCGAAGAGACCCTCCATACCTGGGTTGACATTCCCTTCTGTTCCAGCTTTGACGGCCTGTCTTCAAGCAGTTTCCCCAATAACTGGCGCAGGCTCTCCACCATCGGCACCGACTATCCCCGCACCGCTTCCAACATTCGCCACAGCGAGGACAACTCCCTGCTTTTCACTGCCGCCGACTCCCTTTTCAGCCTCGCTGCCATGCCCACCATTAATCCCACCAGCGAATGCAGCGCCGTTAGCGGCCTCTATGCCAACTTCTGGACCTACTTTTCTGGAAACACCTCTTCTGCCCGACTTGTGGTCGGCGTTATGTCAGACATTCTTGACACCAACAGTTTCGTGGGCGTGGACACCCTTGCAGGCACCTCCTCCGTATGGGAACACCATTCACTGTCGCTCAGTTCCTACTCAGGCAACGACCACATTATTGCATTAAAACTTCTTTCGGCCGACGGCAACGGGTGCGAGTGTTACGTCGACGACCTATGCATCGAAAAGTGCGTCACGTCCGACCTGAGCATCACCGAAATCACCCAAAATTCTATCACCGTAACCTGGACCAGCCAAGGCACCCAAGGCATCGTCGTGGAATACGGCGAGCGTGGTTTCGCCCACGGCCACGGCACCTTCGACACCATCACTTCAAGCCCGGCCGTCATAGATGGCCTCACCGAGCTTACCGAGTATGAATTTAACTTCATCTCTCTCTGCGACTGCCAGATAATCGGCGCCACCTTCACACCCGACAGCGGAAGCACCATTGGCGGCGGCTATGGCGGCGGTGGCGGCTATGGCGGCGGTGGCATCGGTGGTGGTGGCGGCTATGGTGGCGGTGGCATCGGTGGTGGTGGCGGCGCCAGCGGTGGCTGGGGTGGCGGCACCGGCTTTATCATCACCACCCAAGCCAATTACCTAGATATTCCCTACTGCGAATCATACGAAACTTACGACTCCCTCAACTTCCCGCCCAGCTACCGCCGCATCGTAGGCTCTTCCAACCTCTATCCTGTGCTAACCACTACGAATCACCACAGCGGCGAATCCTGCATTGCCCTCTACACCACCACCGACACCGCCTGCTTCATGTCGCTCCCTCCCCTGCATGAAGGCACCGCACACGAAATGGTCATGACATTCTATGCCTACGCATCCAACCTCAACGCCACTTCCACCGATGCCCTCCACGTTGGCATTATGACCAACCCCGACAATCCTTCCACCTACACCGAAATTGCGGCTTTCCGACTGACCGACATTGCCCGTTGGCAGCAATTCAGCGTCGACTTCTCTTCATACGTTGGCATGGGACAATACATCACCTTCCGCTACAAACCCACAAACGAAAGCTACATTTACTATATCGACGACATTTACGTAGGCCGCTGCGGCATTACCGACGTTCAGTTCACCACTTCGCCCACCTCTGTCCAAATCGGCTGGACCTCGCTCCACTCTCCCTCTTCGGTCACCATAAAATATGGCCGCCAAGGATTCGACCTAGAGGACAGCACCTACACCCCCAACACCATCGTTACCACCTTCAGCCCCTATACAATCACCGGCATCGACCCCGACAGCAACTACGACTTCTACATCATGGCCCAGTGCAGCGACACCGACATGGCCCTCTGTGCTCCCGTGGCCTACACGCTCAACCCCATGCTCTACCCACCCTACTGCAAAGACTTCGAAGACATGCCAAACGACGTCATGCCCTACGACTGGAAGACCATGCGCAGCCGCGACGTTTACCCTCACTCCGAAACCCAACATGGCCAGCAAGTTATAGTTTTCTACCCCTGTTCCAACAACGACAATATGGCGCTTCTGCGCCCCCTACCCTCTGGCGACTCGCTGAATGGCAAATGGGTCTATGCCTATTTCTCCACCTCCAACAACAACTATATCTACCTCGACCTAGGAACCCTCTCCGACACCTCCGATGCCGACTCCTTCGTCCAGATGGCCTCGCTCAGCAACGGACAGACCGAAACCCTACGCGAATTCAACGTACAGCTCAGCGGCAACACCACCTCCGTCAACCGCCTTGCCATACGTGCCCGCAGCACCTCCGGCTGCCGGTGGATCAGGCTCTCCAAATTCGTCCTCTCCAACTATCCCTACCCCACCGCCCTCTCTAGCACCGTCTATGGGTTCTCCACGCAGCGCATCACTTGGAACAACCAGTATAACAACCCCTTCTATTATATAGAATACGGCTTCGGCGACAACTGGCACACCATTGCCAGCGACAGCTGCTCCGCCCTCCTCACCGGCCTTATTCCCAGCCAGACATATCAAGTCTACTTCATCAGTCCGCTGGGCGAACGCATCTGCCTCCCCTACTCCTTCTCCACCCCCGACGCCGTCTCTCTCCCCTATTGCGACAACTTCGACTCCTGCGACAATCTTTCCGTTCCACCCGGATGGTTTAGTTTTAGCGCCTATGGCGACTCCTACCCACGCACCAACAACAGCTGCTACAACAGTTGCTGCCAAACCATGCATTTCTACAGCAACAACAATCACCTGCAGTACACCGCCCTCCCCGACTTCGACATCGACAGTGTGCGCAATCTCGACCTCCAGTTCTCGCTCCGTATCGAAGACGTCAGCCGCACCAGTTTAGTAGTGGGCGTAATGGACGATCGCACCGATTTCAACACCTTCACCCCCGTGGACACCCTCTCATGCGCCGAAGGCGGAGTGTACTATCTCAAACACATCAACCTCCAACGCTACCAGGGTACAGGACGCTTCGTAGCCTTCCGCATACTCACCACCAGCAGTCGCACCTCCATTTACCTCGACGACCTGCAAGTATCTGCCTGCCCCCTGCCCGACCTCGCCTCCTCCGGTGCCCGTCAAGTCAAAGCAACCATCCCTGGTGGAAGCCCCGTCGCCGACTACTGGCTCGAATATGGCCCTGAAGGTTCACTCCAAGGCGACAGCTCCAACACCGTCATCCACATCACACAAAACCCCGCCTACATAGGTCCCTTCGACCCCGACAGCGTCTACACCTTTTTCACCTCCTGCTCCGAGCAAGGCCTGGACTGCCACCCCCGCACCCTCACCATTGCCCACGAACTCCCAATGCCCTATTGTGACGATTTCAGCTCCTACAGCAACGGCCAGATGCCCACCGGTTGGACGGCCATACGCCAAGGCGGCACCCCCGAGCCCTACGTCAACGGAAGCCAAGAACTCTTCTTCGGCAACTACTGCAACAGCAACAATCGCGACTACGCCATCATGCCCGACCTCATGATCGACTCCATCCGCCATGCCGAAATCTACTTCAACCTTTACAGCCGCTATTGGAACAACCAATTCCTCATCGTAGGAGTGATGGACGACCGCAACGACCTCTCCACCTTCACCCCCATCGACACACTCCAATGCACTGCCTCCAACGTATGGCAACCGCAGCACGTCTCCTTCCACAGCTACAATGGCACTGGCCGCTTCATAGCCTTCTGCGCCTACCGCACAAGCGGCTGCATGTACCTTTATCTTGACAACCTCAAGGTCAACACCCATCCCACCCCCTCGTTTGCGCTCACCAGTGCCACCACCGTTTGCGCCTATGCCAACCACTGCCCCCACTCTGGCTACTGGATTGAATACGGCACCCAAGGATGCCACCAAGGCGACAGCTCCAACACCTGGCTCCACGTCACCTCCGACACTGTCTGCATCACTAACCTCAACGAACTCACCACCTACGACTTCTACCACCATGCCGACAGCGGCGACGTCACCTGCTTCCCCCTGACCCGCATCACCACTTCCACAATCCTCTCCGCCCCCTACTGCGACAATTTCGACGGCTATCCCAACTATCAGATGATTCCCAACTGGAAACGCCACAACAGCTACCACTCCGACTATCCTCAAAAACACCACAGCGGCCACCTCCAATTCTACAACAACTGCAATTCTAACAGCCGCAGCTATGCCATCATGCCCGAAATCGACATCGACTCCCTCCGCCACGCCGAACTCTACTTCAACATGATGAGTGAGCGCAATCAGTTCATGATAATCATGGGCGTCATGTCCGACCAAAACAACATCAGCACCTTCGTAGCCGTCGACACCCTCCGCAACTCCGCCAACAACACCTGGGAAGCAAAGCATGCCTCCCTGCGACGCTATTCCGGCAACGGAAGGTTCATCGCCTTCTGCATGGTTAACACCACTGGCAACTGCAACTCCGTATACATCGACGACCTCTTCATCCAAACCTGCCCCCGACCCACCATCCGGCAGCTGGGAGCCACCACCGTCCTTCTCACCTTGGACGAAAGCTATTCCCCCGACTATTGGCTTGAATATGGCCCCGCAGGCATCGTCCAGGGCGCAGCCGACACCCTCTGGAGCGACGACAGCCTCTCCTTCACCCTCACCCCCCACAACACACTGCTTCACATCACCGACAACTCCTACTCCATCTCCAACCTCACCCCCAACACCACCTACGACTTCTATTCCCGCTGCGACTCCTCCTTCACCTCCTCCTGCTATCCTCGCACACGCATCGCCACCTCCCACCTGCAAACCATCCCCTACTGCGACGAGTTCAACAGCTACGGCACCGGCTCCAACGCCTTCCCAACAGGCTGGAAGCGCTTCATGTCCGACAACAACGCCGACCGCCTGCAGGTAGTGAACATGAGTCAGGCCGCCGACAGCCGTGCCCTCCGCTTCAACCTCTACAGCAACCTTTATGCCTACGCCGTCATGCCCGAAATGGACATCGACAGCCTCAACCAACTCTACCTGCGCTTGCGCGCTTGGTTCGAGCCAAACACCTTCCTCGAAGTCGGCATCATGACCGACATGTGCGACCTCCGCACCTTTGTGCCCATCGACACCATCCGCTACGATGCCACCGGGGTATGGGAATACCACAGCACCTCCCTCGATCGCTACCACGGCCAGGGGCGTTTCGTGGCCCTGCGCATGAGAGAAACCAACGGCAACTGGCGCAGCATCTACATCGACCGTCTCGAATTCCTCACCTGCGACATTCCCGTCGGCATCACCGCCAGCCTCTTCCGCCATAACGAAGTGGCCATACATGCTCCCCAACCTTCCCGCACCGGCTTCTGGCTCGAATACGGCCTCACTGGTTTCGACCAAGGCACCGGCCAGAAAATCCGCATCGACAGCCTGCCCACCAACATCACTCTCCAAAACGGCTCTGCCTACGACTTCTACTTCCTCTGCGACACCCTCTCCCCCACCTGCGTCCCCCCGCAGACCGTTGCCACCCAGGACGGCCCGCTGCCACTCCCCGTGTGCTTCAACTTCGACACCTGCCCCAACAACCAAATGCCCTACGGATGGCACAAACTGCGCGTGCCAGTCGAGAACGACAACGACTGCTACGTCTACAACGACCAAAGCCACACCCCTGGCAAATCGCTCCGCTTCTGCTCTGCCTACACCAACCGCTTCCCCTATGCCGTCCTGCCCGACCTAATGGTCGACAGCCTCTCGCAACTCGCCGTCTCCTTCTGGATGAAAAACAGCAACTACGGCACCTTCATTCTCGACCTAGGCGTCATGAGCGACCCCTACGACCCCAGCTCCTTCATCACCCTCAAACGCTTCACCAACACCCAGAACAACCAGTGGCAACGCATACAGGCCACCCTCTCCGGTGCCCCGGCCGACGCCCACTTCATCGCCTTCCGCCTCACCAAGACCTCCGGCAGCTGGGATTGGCTCTACCTCGACGACCTCTATATTTCCGAATGCGGTGCGGCCGACCTGCGTGTGCGCGAACTTGCTGCCGACCGTCTCACCGTCGACTGGCAGCAGGCTGGCAGCCCCCTCGTCACCATCGAATACGGCCCCGTGGGGTTCGCTACCGGCACCGGCACCACCCTCCATCCCAACCACCCGCCCTACACCATCACCAACCTCGACAACCTTACCGACTATGAGTTCCGCTTCTGCACCTCCTGCGGCGACTCCTCAACCACCGACTACTGCAACACCGACTACTGCGACACCATCACCCTCTTCACCCCGGCGGGCGGCACCGGCTGCATCGACCCCACCAACCTCACCGCCGAATACACCTCCTGCACCTACGGCTCCTACAGCAACCCCCGCAGCCACATGGGCATCGTCGACTACGGCAGCCTCAGCGCTCTCAGCCGCCACACCGTCCACTACGACACCACCGAGTTCGACCCACGCACCGGCGGCCTCCTCCGCACCATCCCAGAAGGTGCCGAAGCCTCCGTCCGTCTGGGCAACTGGACCTCCAACAGCTCCAGCCCCGAAGCCGAGTCCGTCACCTACAGCCTCTTCGTCGACCCCGCCTCCTTCGACCTCCTCATCCTCAAGTATGCCGCCGTCCTGCAAGACCCCGAACACAGTTCCGCCCAGCAGCCACGCTTCAGCATCGAAATTCTCGACGAAAACAACCAACTCATCGACTCCCGCTGCGGTGCCGCCGACTTCATCGCCAACGCCAGCCTCGGCTGGAACGAAGCTCCCGGCGACGTCCTCTGGAAAGACTGGACCACCGTCGGTCTGGACATGAGCGCCTATGCCAACCAAACCATCCGCATCCGCCTCACCACCTACGACTGCGGCGAGGGCAGCCACTACGGCTACGCCTACTTCACCCTCGACTGCCTCCTCAAAAACATCCGCTCCGAATACTGCGGCGAGGTCGAGTCCAACATCTTCACCATGCCCGACGGCTTCAACTACAACTGGTACACCGACACCATCGACAAAACCACCCTCTTCACCACCCAGTCCATCAACATACCCACCTCCAGCATCACCTACTACTGCGACGTATCCTTTGTCGACAACCAGTCCTGCTACTTCACCATGTCGGCCTTCGCCGGCACACGCTATCCCCTCGCACTCTTCGACTCCACCGTGTCCTTGAACAACTGCCAATTCTACGTCCAGTTCAACAACCTCAGCACCATCTCCTCCGACGGGGTGACGCCCATCGGCACCGGCGAAGGCTGCGAAACCGCCTTCTGGGACTTTGGCAACGGCATGACCTCGACCGACTATAACGGCAGCACCGTCTACACCACCCCCGGTACCTACCAGGTAATGCTCATCTCCTACCTCGGCGGCGGCTCCTGTGCCGACACCATCATCAAGCCCATCGTGCTCGAATATCCTTCCGCAACCCCCACCATCACCGGCCCCGCCCACCGCTGTTTCGGCAATCCCGAAGACACCGTGAGGGTTTCCGGCGGCATATCCTACCTCTGGCTCACCGACGACACCACCGTCAACGTCTTCGACTCCCTCGCCGTGGCCGCCCCCGAAACCGACACCACCCTCCTCTGCATCGTCACCAACCCCGACGGCTGCACCGACACCCTCGCCCACACCATCACCGTCCACCCCGTCTACGACCTCCACGACACCCTCGCCCTCTGTCCCACCCAGCTGCCCTACACCTGGGGCGACACCCTGCTGGCCACTGGCGACACCCTCTACGCGCTCCAACGCATCACCCAGTATGGCTGCGACAGCGCCGCCACCCTCAGCCTGCTCGTGCACCACAACACTAGCAGCAGCATCTTCGACACCATCGTCGAAAACCAAGCCGCCGCATGGCAATACGCCGGCATACCCGTCAACCACGACACCGTCGGCATGTCCGTCACCCTCGCCAACGCCCACGGCTGCGACAGCACCGTCAACTACAACCTCTTCATCTGGCCCAACAACGCCACCCTGGCCGACAGCACCATCTGCGACAATGCCGTTGCCGACTTCCTCTGGCAGGGACACCCCTTCGCCGACACCATACGCCACACCTTCCTCAACATCCACGGTGCCGACAGCACCGTCACCCTGGCCATGCACGTCAACCCAACCTACATCCAAGACTTCTACGACACCATCTGCGACAACCAGCCCCTGCCCTTTGCCGACTCCGCCTTCAGCGCCACCGGCTCCTACACCTTCACGCTGCTCACCTCCGCCATGTGCGACAGCATCGTCACACTCCACCTCACCGCCCGTCCGGCCTACGACCTCCACTTCTTCGACACCATCTACAGCGGCGACACCGCCATCTTCCAAGACACCCCCCTCACCCAGCCCGGCGACTATCCCTTCCACTACACCACCTCCCTTGGTTGCGACTCAGTCCTCACCCTCCACCTGACCAACATCGGCCTCAACGAAGTCCATCTCACCGACAGCATCTGCCAGGGCGACTCAGTCCTCTTCGGCGGCCGCCACCTCACCCAGCCCGGCGTCTACCGCGACACCGTCCGCAGCGCCGTCCTCCTCCAGGCCGACACCCTGAAGATACTAACCCTCTTCGTCCTGCCCTACCCAACCCTCTCGTTCGACACCTCACACATCTGCGGCCCCGACCAGCACTACACCCTCGTCGCCCACACCGACGCCCCCTACCTCCAGTGGACCTCACTCCCCTACGACGACTACCTCGACAGCCACGAAGGCGACAGCATCCTCCACCCCAACCCCGCCCGCAGCACCCGCTACTACCTCTTTGCCGACTATGGCGACACCCCCCTGTGCCCGACCGTCGACAGCATACAGCTGGAACCCATCCAAACCGTCAAGGCACTCATCGACGTCCACCCCGACTACCTCACCTACGAACGCCGCACACTGCTCGTGCGCAATGCCGGCAGCAACCAGCAGACCGACCTGACGTGGCACGTATGGTACTACGACGGAGCCAACTTTGTCGACACCGCCAGAACCCTCCGCCTCGAAGTGCCGCTGAGTGTGGACAGTGTGCTCATCACCCTTGCCGTGTCCAACGACCTCTGCGCCGACTCCGACACCGTGATGGTCCCCTCCATCGTTTCCAACCTATTCTTCCCCAACATCTTCACCCCCACGCTCACCAGCAACAACACCTTCAAGGCCATCGGCAATGGGATAGCCGACTTCGAAATATGGATATACGACCGCCGGGGCGACATAGTGTTCCACAGCACCGACATCGACCAACCCTGGGACGGCACCCACGACGGAGCGCCCTGCCCCCAGGCCGCCTACGTCTACAAATGCCGCTACAGCACCACCCTCGAACCCCAATCCTTCAAGACCGTCACCCGCACCGTCACCCTCATCCGCTAACCCCTCACCCAAACCCTCCGCAGGCCGGTTCCCACAAAGAGCCGGCCTGCGTCTTTTTCTGCCACACCCCGCCCCCGCCACTTCTGGCACCTTAGGCCTGCAGTTCTTTGATGCAGCTAAACAAACATCGATAGACGAACTATAGAGGAACTAACCGGCAACGGGCGGAGCCATGGCACGGAAAGAGGAGGGCGGTTCGGCATACGGGAGGAGGAATGCGGGCGCGGGGCGACGAAAGGGTGGGCAGTTTTGCGGTCGGAGGGGTGCGACAAGGGACGGCGCAGAGCCGAAGGAGGGGCGCAGATGGCTATTTATACTGCACGGTGCCAGAGGTTTGCAACTTTTGGTAAATTATTTTTTGAGCGATTGAGAAAAAATGTGTACTTTTGCAGTCGATTTGGTCACTGCCGTAAGGCGGTGTGAAAAGGGAACTCGGGTGAAAGTCCCGGACAGTCCCGCTGCTGTGAGTCCTAAATGCCACAGCCTCAAAAAAGAATGATCGCCACTGTGCGGCGCCATAGCCGCATGGGAAGGCCGAGGCCGAGTGGAGGATAAGTCAGAAGACCTGCCAAGTCGCACTTTTTTGAAACAGGCTTTCGAGGAAAGAGCTTAAAAAAGACCTACCCCCACTGCGGCAGCCGCCGAGCGACCCCAGGCTGCCCACCGCCTACCCCCCGGCAGCACAGCGCCAACGGATGCTGCCCCGTCGCCAAACGGCAACCCGCCCCCGGCCTCTTGTGCCCGCCGCCGGCCAGACTAGACGCAAAGCTCACCCCCTCTTTTTTCTCCCACCCGATTGCTGTTTTTGAACAAGTGCCCCCTCACGACACGTGTTGTCCGCCGAGGGACGCGAGAGACGAATTGTTTAAAAATTTGTAATTATTATTATGATGAAAAAATTATCTATGCTCTGCCTCGGTATGGTCCTCATGGCCGGCCTGTGGGCACAAAGTAACAACGAGTTGTATGCTCGCGAAGATGCGGGACGCGGCATTTACAACACTTTGAAAGATTCTAAGAACATTGATTTCAGTGCCGACGACGTGCAGTTCTGGTGCGGCACCGGCAGCAACCAGTCGGTGGTCATCGTGGCCTGGGACGACATGGACGACCCGACGGCGCTGGTCTGGGGTGTCCGCTGGAACGGCAACGACGCCACGGCGCTGGACCTGCTGGACTCGATTGCAGCCCACGACAGCCGCTTTACTTTCAATTTTGAATACAGCCTGATTAGTAACGTGGAGTACGTCGAGAACGGCGACACGCTGAGCAGTCCTACGAACTACTGGTGCTTTAACTACAACGGCAGTTTTGGCTTGTACACCTATGACAACCAGGCTGTGGACAGCGGCGACGTGATTGAGATGAGCGGCAGCTGCTCTTTCGACATGACCTCTGCCACCGCCGCCATCGACCCCAACCACACCGAACCCATTGTCCCCGACACGAACAGCATTGCCGCAGATGACATTCTGACTTGGTACGGCAGCGGCGAGAGCGAGGTGGTGATTGCCGTGAACTGGGCCGACAGCTGCCTGGCATGGGGTGTGCGCTTCAACGACAGCATCACCCTGCAGGCTGCCATGGACAGCATTGCCTGCGCCGACTACCGTTTCAGCTATGTCCCCGGCAGTTGGGGCATTAGCGACATCCTTTATCACGACTATGCCGGCACCAACATGGCCCTGGCCGTCCCGAGCGAGGGCTATAACTACTGGTGGTGCAACCTCAACGGAAGCTCCTCACAGATGGGTTATGACGCTCAGATGCTGTTCGACGGCGACTTTGTGAAATGGGGCGATGCCTCTATCGGCATTGTCATCGACACTGCCTGGGGCTATCCCTCGGAGATGGCTTGGAACACTACTATCACCCCCATCGACGTGATTGTGGCCGGTCCTTTCTGTGGCGCAGCCGGCAGCGAAGGCGCCAGCGCCGTGAGCTATACCGACAGCCGCATCAAGGGTTGGGCCGCCACCTGCACCTTGGAGTTAGGCCCGTCGGACATTACCAACCCCAGCTCCAGCACCGTCAGCTACGGCACGGCCAACGACGCCGTGGGACCTGTGACGGGCAACAACCTGGAGGTGGTCAGCCTGGGCGACGGCGGCATGGCCACCCTCACCTTTGAGCACCCCATTGCCAACGGCGAAGGCTTTGACTTTGCCATTTTTGAGAACAGTTTTAACGACAACTTCTTGGAGCTTGCCTTTGTGGAGGTCAGCACCGATGGCGAACGTTTCGTTCGTTTTCCTGCCACCTCGCTCACGGCCACTTGCGACGTTCTTGGCGAATATGGTTCAGTCGACCCCACCTTTATCGACAATCTGGCTGGCAAGTACCGCAGTGGCTTCGGCACTCCGTTTGACCTGGCCCAGCTGAGCGACAGCACCGGCATCGACCTGGACAGCATTATGTACGTGCGCGTGGTTGACGTCATCGGCACCAACGACCCCGCTTATGCCACCTACGACCAGTACGGCAACATGGTCATGGACCCCTACCCCACCAACGGCAACAGCTGCGGCTTCGACCTGGACGGCGTGGCAGTGCTCAACTGGAAATATTCCCAGCCCGTGGGCATCGACAATGCGCTTGCAGGCAAGGTGCAGCTCTTCCCCAACCCTGCCAATAACGTTGTGATGTGCACCGTGGAGGGCAACGGCCAGCACGTGGCCGCCATCTACAGCACCAACGGCCAGCTGATGCTCCAGCAGACCTTCAACGGCCGCCAGGTGAGCCTCGGCACCGCCGACATGGCCGACGGTATGTACATCCTCCGCATCGACGGCCAGGCTCAGCGCCTGGTGGTGAAACACTAATTGCGTATTCTGTATACAAGATATAGCATTACTGTCTTTCATTATCAATACTTTATACCATTAATGCTGCAACGGCCGCCCTTTTGAGGCGGCCGTTTGTTTTTAAGGGGCCGAGCGCCCGAAGTGCACGGGGCGGCGCCGGCGGGGAAACTACTTTTTGTCATTTATCGGTTTTTTTTTGTATCTTTGCATTTTTGTATTTAGGCGTGGTTTTTGCCTAAGATAATAATTAAGATATATTTAAACAAAAGATATTATGACACCGAACTATGAACAGAAGCCTCTAGGCTTCGGCAAGACTATGCTGGCTTCGGCCGTGGGCGTGATTATCGCCTTTGCCGTGCTGAATATTATTGCCTTTATCATCTGCCTGGGCATGCTAGCCTCGGCCCTTTCCTCCAGTATGGAGAACACCACCCCCATCAGTGGCAGCAATTTGGCCGTGGAGTTGGACCTCACACAGCCCGTGAGCGAGCGCAAGCCAAACGAAATCATGGCACTCTTTGGCGAAAAAGGCGGCACCAGCATTGAGCAGTTGCTTGCCACTATTGAAAGTGCCGCCAAGGACGACCGAGTGGACGCGCTGTACCTGCACCTGGGCGGCAGCAACATGGTATGGGCCCAGGCCGAGGAGCTTCAGGAGGCATTTGCCCGTTTCCGCGACAGATGCGACAAACCCATCTTGGCATACGGCGAGACGATGACTCAGCCCGAATACTACCTGGCCACCGGCGCCAACCTGCTGGCCGTGCATCCATCGGGCGTCATAGAGTTCCGCGGCATGGGGGCAGAGGCCATTTTCTATAAAGGGTTGCTGGACAAACTGGGGGTGCACATGGAGCTCATCCGCCCCACCAGCTGTGCCTACAAGAGCGCCGGCGAGACTTACGTGCGCTCCAACATGAGCGATGCCAACCGCGAGCAGGTGCGCTCCTATATCAACAGCATCTGGGACTATGCCGTGGCTGCCATGGCAGCCAACCGCGGCCTGACGGTACAGCAGTTGAACACCGTGGCCGACAACCTGGGCGGATTCCTGCCCGACGAGGCCCTCAAGAACGGCCTGGTGGACACCCTCTGCTTTGCTCAGGACATAAAGCAGATGATGAACGAGCGCTACGGCGTAAAAAAGATTGTGAAGGCCAACCGCTATGCCGAGACTGTCAACCAGACGAAGGCTAAGGAAGGCGGCGACCAGATAGCCCTCATCTATGCCGAAGGCAACGTGGTGCCCGGCAAGAGCAACGGCACCGCCACGGCCGTCTATGGCGACGACATTGTGAAAGCCCTGACCGATGCCGCTAAGGATGAGAAGGTGAAGGCCATAGTGCTGCGCGTCAACTCGCCCGGAGGAGCCGTCACGGCATCGGAGTCGATGACCCACGCGGTGCGAGAGGCGAAAAAAGTGAAGCCCGTTGTGATCTCGATGAGCGGGCTGGCCGCCAGCGCCGGATACGAGATAAGCTGTTTCGGCACTAAGATTGTGGCCCATCCCACCACGCTCACTGGCAGCATAGGCGTTTTTGCCACCCTACCCGAAGTGGGCAACCTGCTGCGCCAGAAACTGGGCATAACCACCGATACGGTCATGACCAATCGCAACAGCACCGGACTTTCGATCTACCGCCCGCTTTCGACTGACGCCCGCAACATGCTGCAGCGCAATGTGGAGGACTTCTACATCACCTTCACCCAGCGCGTGGCCGACGGCCGAGGCCTGACCCGCACTTACGTCGACAGCATTGCCCGCGGCCGCGTGTGGACCGGCTTGCAGGCCAAGGAGATTGGATTGGTCGACACCCTGGGCGGTCTTCCTCTGGCCCTGAGCATTGCCGCCGAGGAGGCAGGAATTGACTACGAAAAGAGCACGGTGAAGGTATTCCCCAAGGAGAAGCGCCTTTGGGAGCAGGTGATGGACCAGATGGACGATAGCAAGGAGGAGGAAATCAAGGCCCGCCTGAACGCCGTCATCCCCTTCTATAGCGAGTTGGAACAATGGAGCCAGATGGAGCCCTTGCAGGCCCGCCTGCCTTTCCTGATTAAGATTGACTAAAACGCCTGTCCGTTGATTGTTTGCATAGCAGAAAAGCCATCGGTGGGACGAGACATTGCCCGCATATTGGGAGCCAATGTGGCGCATGACGGCTACATGGAAGGCAACGGCTACCAGGTCACCTGGACCTTCGGCCACCTCTGTACCCTGAAAGAGCCGCAGGACTATACCCCCTGGTGGAAGCAGTGGAGCCTGGACGACCTGCCCATGATTCCGCAGCGTTTCGGCATTAAGCTTATCAACAACGACGGCTACGAGAAACAGTTCCACACCATCGAACGCCTCATGCAGGCCGCCGAAGGCATTGTCAACTGCGGCGATGCGGGGCAGGAGGGAGAGCTTATCCAGCGCTGGGTGATGCAACGCGCCCAAGCCCGCTGCCCGGTGCGGCGGCTGTGGATTTCGTCGATGACCGACGAGGCCATCAGGGAAGGCTTTGCCAACCTGAAATCTCAGGACGAATACCAGTCGCTCTACGAGGCGGGACTCTGCCGCGCCATTGGTGACTGGCTGCTGGGGATGAACGCCACCCGGCTCTATACCCTCAAATACCGCCAGACCCAGCGCCAGGTGCTCTCCATCGGACGAGTGCAGACCCCCACCCTGGCCATGATAGTGAACCGCCAGTTGGAGATTCAGAACTTCAAGCCCGAGCAGTATTGGGTGCTGGCCACCGTCTACCGCGACACCCTCTTCACCCTCAAGCAGAGCGACGAAGGCGAGGAGGGGGCCGCCAACAGCAAAGGCCGCATCACCAACGAAGAGGAAGGACGCAAAGCCTTCGGACTGATAAAGGACCGCGACTTTGAGGTGACGGGCATAAGCAAGAAGGCCGGAACGGAATCCCCGCCGCGCCTTTTCGACCTCACCAGCCTGCAGGTTGAGTGCAACAAGAAGTATTCCTTCTCGGCCGACGAGACGCTGAAATATATCCAAAGCCTGTACGAGAAGAAATTCACCACCTATCCCCGTGTGGACACCACCTACCTCAGCGACGACATATACCCCAAATGCCCGAAGATACTGCAGGGGCTGCTACCCTATCAGCCGCTGATTCAGCCGCTGATGGGCACCACCCTCAAGAAAAGCAAGAAAGTATTCGACACCTCGAAAGTGACCGACCACCACGCCATCATACCCACTGGAATGAATCCCGCCGGGGGCGACATGACATTCAACGAGAAGAAAGTGTTTGACCTCGTTGCGCGGAGGTTCATTGCAGTATTCTACCCCGACTGCAAATTTGCCACCACGACCGTGACAGGCAAAGTGGAAACCGAGGAACCCACGCCCCAGGGCAAGGCCAAGAAAGGCAAAGTGGAGTTTAAGGCCAGCGGCAAACAGATATTGGAGCAGGGATGGCGCGAAGTCTTCAACTGGGGCCATGCCGCAAAAGAGGCCGCCACCGACGACGAGGGCAATAAGAAAGAAGAGGAAAAGACGCTGCCCGACTTCAGGAAAGGCGAGCACGGCCCCCACACGCCCACCCTCACCGAGAAATGGACCCAGCCCCCAAAACCCTATACCGAGGCCACCCTCCTGCGCGCAATGGAAACCGCCGGAAAGAACGTCACCAACGAGGAGTTGCGCGACGCACTGAAAGAGAACGGCATCGGACGCCCCTCCACCCGCGCCGCCATCATCGAAACCCTGTTTAAGCGCAACTATATTCGAAAAGAGCGCAAGTCGCTCATAGCCACCGACACAGGCATTCAGCTTATCGGCCTCATACGCAACGACCTGCTCAAGAGCGCCGAGCTGACCGGGCAGTGGGAGAAGAAACTGCGCGAAATTGAGGGCCGCAAATATGACGCACAGCAATTTATTTATGAACTGAAACAAATGGTTTGGCAACTGGTGCAACAAGTCAAGGCCGACCCCTTCCGCCCCAACCACCAACCCGCCCCGCCCAACGCCTGACACCATGCGATACTTCATCCACCTAGCCTACAACGGCGCCAACTACTGCGGCTGGCAGACCCAGCCCGGCCTGCCCACGGTGCAACAGACCTTGGAGCAGGCGCTCACCACCCTCTTGCGACGGCCGACGGCCATCGTGGGGTGCGGAAGGACCGACACGGGAGTACACGCCAGCGACTTCTACGCCCACTTCAATGCCACTGACGAAGTAGACACCCGCCAACTGACTTTCAAACTGAACAGTTTCCTACCCGACGACATAGCCATCTACGAGATATTTGCCGTCCGCGACAACGCACATGCCCGTTTTGATGCCACTGCACGCACCTACCAATATCACGTTAGTGACCGCCGACTTCCCTTTAAGCAAGGACTTTACAGCCGCATCTACTACCGTCCCAACCTAGAACTGATGAACCAGGGGGCAAACCTGCTGATGGAATACGAAGACTTCACCAGTTTTGCCAAACTGCACACCCAAGTGAAGACCAACATATGCCACCTGAGCCTTGCCCAATGGGAGGAGCGCGAAGACGAGTGGGTCTTCACCATCCGCAGCAACCGCTTCCTGCGCAACATGGTGCGCTCGGTCACCGGGACCCTGCTCGACCTAGGGCGTGGCAAACTCACCCTTGACGGCCTCCGCCAAATCATCGAGCGCAAAGACCGTTGCGCCGCCGGTGCCTCCATGCCCCCACAAGGGCTTTTCCTTACCCGTGTAGAATATCCTTTTGAAGAAATCAGAATACAACAGTCATGAAATATATCGAAGTAAACATTTCCTTGGGGCAGAACGACCCCTTCCGCGACCTGCTGGTGGACGCACTCGGCAACGAGGGTCCATACGACAGCTTTGTTGAAACGCCCGACGGACTGAAAGCATACGTGCAGGAAACCCTTTTCGACGAAGCCTGGCTGAAAGAGCAGATTGAAGAAATCCGGTCCATGACCGAGTGTACATACTCTTTTGAAGCAATGCCCGACAAGAACTGGAACGAGGAGTGGGAAAAACAGCACAAGCCCGTGCTGGTCGAAGCCGCCAACGGCAAGAAAGTATGGGTTCGCGCCCCCTTCCATGAACACCGCGACGATGTGGACTACGAGATTGAAATCGAGCCCAAGATGTCCTTCGGCACCGCCCACCACCAAACCACCTACATGATGCTCTCCTACCTGGCCGAGCTGGACATGGCCGGACGCCAAGTGCTCGACATGGGCTGTGGAACTGCCGTGCTGGCCATCCTGACAAAACTACGCGGTGCGGCCTACGTGGAGGCCATCGACATTGACGAGTGGGCCTATAACAACGCCCTTGAAAATGCCCAGCGCAACGGTGTGGACCTTACCGTCCGCATCGGCGACGCCAGCCTCTTGGGCAACCATCTTTTCGACCTCATCATAGCCAACATCAACCGCAACATCCTCCTGGCCGACATGGCGGCATACGCCCGCGTCCTCCAACCTGGCGGCACCCTGCTGCTGAGTGGCTTTTACGAGAGCGACGTGCCAGTCCTGCAGCAACACGCCGAGTCCTTAGGTCTCCGTCTCGACCAGCAAAAAGTCCGCCAAAGCTGGACGGCGCTGAAAATGCAGAAGGCAGCCACGGAGTGAAAGACAAACCCACCGCCTACGCCCCGCCTATTAAATCACAAATAGCGTCGACATCCTCCAACAGCAGATCGTAGTAGAGAGGGAGTCGGACGAGGCAGTCGGCATAGCGGTCACATTCGGGGAGGGTCCTTCCATCGTGTCTGTCGCGATAAAAAGGGCTGGAGTGCAGGCTCAGATAGTGAAACACCGCCAACATCCCAGACCCCTTCAACCTATCAATCAACGCAGAACGTTCCGCAAGCGAATGGCAGACCAAATAGAACATATGGGCATTATTGGTAGCGTAATCGGGAATATCCGGCAGGCGGAACCGCCCCGAACCGGCCAGAGGAAACAGACGTTCAAGATAGCGCTGCCAGAGAGAACGACGGCGCAACTGAATCTCATCGAGGCTTTCCAACTGCGCCCAAAGAAAAGCCGACACAACCTCACTGGGGAGGAAAGAAGAGCCGATATCCACCCATCCGTACTTGTTCACCTCACCACGGAAAAACTCAGCGCGATTTGTACCCTTCTCCCAGATAATCTCTGCCCGACGAACAAAACGGTCGTCATTAATGCAGAGACAGCCGCCCTCACCGCTGATGATATTCTTAGTTTCATGGAACGAAAACGTAGCAAGATGACCGATGCCACCTAACGGGCGCCCTTTATAGAAAGAGTCGATAGCCTGAGCGGCATCCTCCACCACCAGTAAACCGTGTCTGTTTGCAACCTCCATAATCTTGTCCATATCGCATGCGACACCAGCATAATGAACAGGGACTATCACACGCGTGCGGGGAGTGATGAGAGACTCAATCTGATCTGCATCAATGTTAGGATTGCGTTTCATAGAGTCTGCAAAGACCACTTTAGCACCCGCACGTACAAAAGCCAATGCAGATGATACAAAGGTATAACTCGGAACTATCACTTCATCGCCAGGCTTAATATCGCAAAGCATGGCCGCCATTTCCAATGCATCAGTGCAGCTAGTGGTCAAGAGACACTTGCGGAACCCGTATCGTTCCTCAAGATATTGCTGGCACCGACGTGTGAACTTGCCATTTCCAGATAGTTTGCCATCGAAAACGGCCTCATACATGTAATGGGCTTCCTTGCCGGTAAGGTGTGGTTTATTAAAAGGAATGTTCATATCTATAAAAGTTATTGTTTAAGATAGCTATGTTTTTTATTCTGTACTGAAATAATGCAACGATATATTATATATTGTGTTCATATAAAGAAAATAAAAATACCTATAAGGATAATAAGTATTGACACTATTTTGCGTAACGTTATTTTTTCATGGAAGCAGAGCATCGCCATCAGTGGGACGAAAAGATAGCTTAATGCCTCAATAGAGCTAACTTCCTTTACTTGGACTCCTTTGCTCATAGCAAATATATTGGCCAACAAAGAGAGACCCATCAGAGCATATCCTCCTATAACCCATGGGTTAATGTACTCAAAAATAAAGGAGGTATGCTTAACCATTGCTCCTTTCTTCAGCAGCATTTGCGCTACTGAAGCCACAAACACACTTACTATGACAATAACGTAGTACATGATTCCCCTATTCTGTTAATCTACCCTTATCCTTATGATTTTGCATGAAGTGCGATGCCGCAAATGATTACTACAGCCCCGATAATGTTGAAAATAGTAATAACCTCTCCGAAGAATATATAGGCCAGAAAAAGCACAAATATTATTGACAAGCCTTTGAACATATATGCGTCACCTACAGGTACTCGTCTGATAATCTGTTGCCAAAGCAAAGCATATATCCCCAACATCAGAGCAGCACCTAGTAGCGACAACAAATATGTGTTGGATAGCAACTCATTTTTTGATGCCAACTTCGTAAATAAAGAAGTGCATGCGTAAATGAAGTTTACAACAACAAGGGATAACCAATTCCCAATTTTTTTTTTCTCTCTCATCTAATAAAGGAATCTATCAACTATTCATTATGCGATTCCACAACTCTTCATTAACTATATGATACGTTTCATACGATTTGTCAAACCTGAATCCATGCTTCTGCCAGGCTCGCTGAACTGCAATATTCTGAAGCTGGGTTGAAGTAATCATGGTTTTTATATTTCTATTTTTGAAGTAATTCTGAGCATATCTTACGAAGTCTGCATATATACCTTTGCCTGAAAAAGAAGGCATAACACCACCTAATTTTAGGTCACATACAGAATTCTCTTTGTTGAAATAGCATGCTAAAAAAGCCACAGTCTCTAATGTAATACCATCCTTAATCAACCACGTGACTCCTTCGTCATCAGTTTTGGTAAAAGACTTAGCCCACTCAAGATAACCTTCGATTATTGCACTCCGTGAAAGACAAGGATTGGCATAATAATGATTTTGATATCCTGAAAATATAGTTTCAACTACATGGTCAAGCAGAGAATCATTAGCCGAACCAATGGTTTCGAAAATCAGATTGTTTCGAAGGGGTAGAATGTTTATCTCCTGCAAAGGTGCTGAATAATAAACAAGACTATCGGCATGTATTATCTTGCTTTTTTTCAAATTATTGAGCCTATAATGCTCATATATAGTCGAAGTAGGATAACGAACGATAATAATGTCATAGTCCACATTATCGACAATATGCTCTATCTCATTTATGGAAAAAACATCGTATTGCCCACGATAGATGTTCATTCCGAAACGCTTACTCTCAAGTTCAGAATAACTAATGTTCATTTTGCTCGGTATTATCAATATTTAACGTTTCTTTAATAACAAATAAAGGTCTTCCTTTTGTCTGTTCATATATCTTTCCAACGTAGAGGCCGACCGTTCCCAAAATGAAAAGTACAAGACCACCCACAAACCATATAGAGAAAATTGTGGAGGTATAACCAGCTAATCTAATGATACCTACAAATTTCGCAATTACATTATAAAAAGCTAACAACAAAGAAACCGCAGACATAATTAAACCCAGTGCAACGGATAACTTTAGAGGTTTATTAGTATTTGAAATAGCCGTATCAAAACCGAGTTTCAATAGCTTTCTAAAAGAATACGAAGAATTGCCCTCGGCCCGGACTGCATGTTGGACATCAAGAGTAGTAGAAGAAAAGCCAACGAAATTCAATAATGTAGGAAATGAGCGCGCAACCTCTGTCATCTTGTTGACCTCAGCAATAACTGAATGACTGTAAATACCAAAGTTACCAATCGCAGGATCTGTTCGCTGACCACTTAACCAATCAAATATCTTGTGATAAAGCAATGAGGACTGCTTTTTGAAAAAGCCAAACTGCTTATTGATTCTTCTGGCTTTGACCACATCCCACCCTTCTTGGGCTTTTGCGTAGAGACGAGGGATTTCTTCAGGTCGGTCTTGTAGGTCACAATCCATTACTACTACCCAATCCCCTTTGGCATAGCGTAGACCGGCTGTGATAGCGTAATGTTGTCCAAAGTTTCGCGAAAGATTTATACCCTTAACATGAGAGTCGCTAGCGCATGCACGAACAATTGCATCCCATGAAGCATCTGGCGAGGCATCATTGACAAGAATAATCTCATAGCTACCAGTTATGGTGGCTACAGCCCGTGTTATTCTATCAACAAGCTGAGACAACATTTTTTCACCACGATATACGGGTGATACCACAGAAATATGAATGTCACTCATTCAGTTCCTTTTATTGTGCTCACCTAGAGTTCCCAATGGTCAGCTATAATACATTTTATTATGATAAGCATAGAACTCTCTTTGTCAGATTTTAGCCATTATATCCACAAAAATGTTATGCAGCCATCGAACAACCTCTCTCATAGCAATCTGTTAAACTATTTCATGAAAATAACTATACAATAATATCTGGGCCACCTTTTTTAAGAGATAGTTCAAATAATATGTAGTGAATCTGTACAAATGCTTGTCAGTATAGGTCGGCCTATCTCGTGCCAATTATTGATGTAAAAATAAAAAAAGTTTTCAATAATACATTTTTATCATTAATTAAATAAGCAAAACAACTATATATAAATCAATTATTTTCACAGAAAATAATAATGAAAGAAAAAGACAATGCCAGTACTATTCTAGAACCCCTGAAGTGGGATGATATATCGCATACAACCCTTTGGGTTCACATACATAGCCATGTTCCTCTAACATTTTAATGGTCTTAGGGTAATCTTCCAAACTATAAGAACGATGTACAGGATTTTCAGGGCAGAGAAAAACGGTGAAAGATTTCCCTGCAATAAAACGTTCTAATGCATCTACATTACGCTGGATGTCAGCTTGCGTAAACTCAGTTCCCGGTACAGCACTCGAATGCGATAAATACGAGAAAAGAAACGATTTGTTTCCAAAAAAGATCACTTGCTCGCCTTTTCTCGTCAAATCAACATATTCTTTCATGACTTCATCAACATATTGACAACATTCAGGAGAAGACCTAATATATTTCAATTGATTGATTTTGTATTGACAAGTAATACGTTTTGGAGAAACTCTTTCAAAAGACATATTGTTCTCGGCATAAATAGTGAGAACTGCTGCTATTAATGCTACATTAAAATAGCCGATTACAATACTATCAGACTCTACACCCCCTTTCATTTCTTTCTGCAACATACTTCTCCCAATTTTTAACGAAGGGATACACCAAATTGCAATTAACAACCCAACAAACAATGCGATACCCAACATATGCATATCATTTCTCACAGAAATAAAAGAGCACAAGCTCAGTCCAACAAGGGAAAGAATCAAAAAAATAACCTCTCCTCTATTAAGAGTCTTTAGCACTCGATTACCTATGAAAAAAAGCCATGGTAAGAATGCGAAGAGTGAATCACCCAGCCACCCAAGCCCATTATCAGACCCAGCAGGAGCACACAAAGAGATACATAAAGGTATAATACCATAGCCAATCAACCTCATGTCCCTTCGGATTAGACCAATCACAGAGATGGAGAATATAACGATTATGAAAATTGCATAGATGTATTCTATTAAAAATGTATTTTCCACATCTGAAATAATAGTCACACGCAAGCTGATAAACACAATCTGCAATAGAATGAACGCAATTGTAACGAGGTATCTAATTACTTTTTTCGAAGTAAAGAATACCACCAGAGGTAAAATGCAAATCAAAGAAAGGAACTTAATATCAGAGACCATGTCTTTCAAAGAATGCAAATACTCTGACATTAAAAAACTGATTGAATGGTCTGCCCCATCATCTTGAATTGTACTGCTAGTTAAAGCACTCACCAAACTATCCCATAATGCTCTTAATCCTCCATAGATGAAACTCCCAATCATTACATACACCACTAACGAAGCAACCACCGATAAAACTAAATAACCGTAATCACTCCTTTTAGAACAGAACAACCAACCTGTCATAAGCAATATTGGAATCAAAACGATATTTGGGAATTGCGATAATACACATAACGTTATCGAAATGGATAGGGGTATCAACCACCACCGACTTGAATGAGTTGCCTTGTACAATGTGATAAATGAGCATATCAAAAAGAAAGCCGAAACTGATTCTCCTGAAAAAACATTAAGATTGATATTTGTCATCAGAACTATCGAAACCGAAAGAATCCATAATCCGTATGAACGAAAACCTTTATTGAGTGACTGCACAAACAAGTATATGGCAAGGCAGGTTAAGTAAAAAAACAGCCAATTGCAAATACGGTATACAATCATATAATCGCCAAACAGCCAACTGCAACACCTAAAAACAAAATGTGTAAAAGGAATATATACATCAACTTCGTCTGCATACAAAAACTTGCAAGCGTAGAAAAAACTATCTCTAAAATCTAACCCAATGAATACTAGGTAAAAAGAGAAAAATGTAGCAAGAGCCAATGCAAAATAGCTCGTAATTCTAATCGTTTTTTGTAAAGTACTATTCATAAATAAAAACAATAGTTAGTACATTCTTAAAACAAATAATCCATCAGCAAAATAAGAATCTATAACCAGTATGCCAACCAATTATTGCTTCATAATAATTCTAGTAACGAAACTTTACTTTTTATATTGTTGTAAGCATGAAATTATTACTAAAAGATTGCCATAAGTTTTTTTTTGTGTAAATTTGCAATTTAAAAATATATCGCGATAACAACTGTATTAATTAATACACAATAGATTACATGAAATTCATCGAAACCAACAACATCAAAGGCGACATTTTCGGCGGTGTTACGGCCGGCATAGTCGCACTTCCTTTGGCCTTGGCCTTCGGCATACAGGCCTTTGGCGGCGTGGACTCGCCTTCGGCGGCCTCTTTGGGAGCCCTGGCCGGCATAGTCGGGGCCACCATGCTGGGTTTTTTTGCCTCCCTCTTCGGCGGCACCCACAGCCAAATCAGTGGCCCCACCGGTCCCATGACGGTGGTGTCGGCCACCCTCATTGCAGGTGCATGGGCCAGTACGGGCGGCAACCTGGGGGCGGTGCTCATCAGCATGTCGCTGGCCGGCCTGTTCTGCGGCCTGTTCCAGATCCTTTTCGGCGTCATGAAGATTGGCAAATATGTCCGTTACATTCCCTATCCCGTCCTTTCGGGCTTCATGAGCGGTATCGGCATCATCATCATCATCCAGCAGATCTATCCCCTGCTGGGTCTCAAAGGCACGGGCAGCATGATTGAGCTCGTCACCGGCATCCCCTCGGCAGTGGCTGGAGGTGTCTCTGTCCCAGCCCTCCTGCTCGGACTTGGAACAATCCTCGTCATCGAACTTTTCCCCCTCATCACCAAGAAGATACCCGCTACCCTGGTAGCCCTCATCGTCATGACCGTGATTTCGCTCTTTTGCGGTCTCGACTCCAAACTAATCATCGGCGACATCCCCTCCGGACTGCCCCTGCCGGTATTCCTCAAGGGCGAAATTGACATGGCCAGCATCGACTGGCTCTCCGTGCTCAAAGCCTCCATCATCCCCGGCCTCACCCTGGCTGGTCTTGGCTCCATTGATACCCTGCTCACCTCCGTAGTGGCCGACAATATCACCAAGACCAAGCATAACCCCAACAAAGAGCTTATCGGGCAGGGAATCGGCAACGCCGTAGCCGGTCTTTTCTGCGGCCTTCCGGGTGCCGGAGCCACCATGCGCACCGTGGTCAACGTGAAGAGCGGCGGCCGCACTCAGCTCAGCGGCATGATTCACGCCCTCATCCTACTGGCCATCCTCTTGGGACTGGGCAGCGTGGTCAAATATGTGCCCCTTTCAGTGCTGGCTGGTATCCTCATCACCGTGGGCTGGGGCATCATAGACTTCAAGGGCTTTAAAGACCTCTTCAAGATTCCCAAAGCCGACGCTGTGGTGCTGGTGGTGGTGCTGCTGGTGACGGTTTTCGTCGACCTTCTCACGGCTGTAGGCATCGGCATGGTCATAGCCTGCGTCCTCTTCATGAAACGCGCCAGCGACCTGGTTGAGGGCGGCTACAGCTCTTCCACCATGAGCCAATCCGACCTGCACCGCGGCCTGCCCGACCCAGGTCAGCCCGACTTCGACAAAAACAAACCCTGGGGCGACGAAGGCGGCATAACCGACGAGATGCGCAAACAAATATATGTACAACGTCTGAACGGACCTATCTTCTTTGGCTCCATCACCAAATTCAAAGAAGTGATGGAAGACGTGCCCGAAGATGCCAAAGTGGTCATCATCCGCATGAAACTGGTCAGCTTCATGGACCAGTCGGGCCTCTACGCCATGGAGACCGCCATCAAGGAGATCCAGTCGCACGGCACCCTAGTGCTCATGACCATCATCCAACCCCAGCCCATGTACATGCTGCGCACCCTGGACGTCATTCCGGCCGTCGTGCCCGAGGACCACACCTTCAAGACCTTCGAGGAGTGCACCGACTTCCTACGCAATTATCTGAACGAAAACAAATAGTAACAACAAAAATACCAGAACAATATGGGTCGCGCATTTGAATATCGCAAAGCAAGAAAATTGAAACGTTGGGGGCACATGGCCCGCACCTTCACCAAAATCGGGAAAGAAATAGAGTTGGCCGTGATAGCCGGGGGTCCCGACCCCTCCAGCAACCTCCGCCTCCGCCTCCTGATGGCCACCGCCAAGAGCGAGAGCATGCCAAAGGATAATGTGGAACGCGCCATCAAGCGCGCCACCGAGAAGGACAAGAGTGCCTACAAAGAGGTGGTCTACGACGGCAAGGGTCCCCACGGCACCGCCTTCGTGGTCGAAACCGCCACCGACAATCCCACCCGCACCGTGGCCAACCTTCGCGCCGCCTTTGTCCGTGGCAAGGGCGAACTGGGCACGATGGGCATGAACGACTTCCTCTTCGAGCGCAAATGCTCCTTTGTCGTCGCCAACAAGGAAGGCGTAGACATGGACGAACTGGAGTTGGAACTCATCGACTACGACATCGACGAGGTCTTCCTGGACGAAGAGGACAACGAGATCAACATCTTTGCCGACTTCAAGAACTACGGTCCCATTTCGAAATACCTGGAGGACAACGGATTTGAAATCAAGTCCTTCAAATTCGAGCGCATCCCCCTCACCATGCGCGAGCTGTCGGCCGAGGAGCAAGAAGACGTCAACGCCCTAATTGAGCGCCTTGAAAACGACGACGACGTGGTGAACGTCTTCCACAACATGGCCTAAACGCCCTTCGGGGGCCGAAGGGTCCGAGGGCAGGCAATCGCGTGTGCCGAGGGCGCACGGCGGCCGGTGCCCGCCCTCGGCTCTTTACTGGCAGAGGACAGACGCCCTTCGCGGCCGACATCGTCCGCGCCTCTGCGCGCCTCCCCCGCTGGCTGATTTTTTGCCAACGCTGCCGGGCCGGCGCCCCGCCGACCTCCCTTTCGTCCCGTGCACCCCTTGCCGCCCTCGCCGTGCCTTCGCCATATCGTTGTTATTTCGTCTATAGATCTTCTGCCTATCCTCGTTCCTATAGTGAAGAACTGCAGCCGATGTGGCGCCGAAAGGAAGGGTCCAGCGCCTGTCTCGGCCGAAAGCGATGGACGTGCGCCCCGCCCTATTGGTGGGTAGCACTTGGGTGGGTCTAGGATTTTTTCGTATCTTTGTAGTTTGAAATGGACACACTAGGAAACAATATTGTTACCCGATGCGATACGCAACAAGACTGGACAAATACTTCAACGACGGCAAGGCTTTGTCCGTGATGCCACCCTGCCGGAGTAAGTATCCGTGGAGAAGGAAAGATTGCCCAAGGCTGTATGGCGCCCTGCTAAAGGTTCACGAAAGGGGGCTATTCGGCCGTTTCTTTGGCAGCACCGTAGCCATTAGGGCAGGCGAGACGGCGAACGGCCTACGCATTATTGACGGGCAGCAGGGCATGACGGCCCTATCCCTGTTAGTGCTTGCTGCCACCAATGCCGTAAGGTACGGCGACATGAGCACTTTGCGCTTTACTAATAAATAATACTATCATAACATGAGTTTTAACCAACACGATATTTCTCGCGATGCCTGCCAGCTCTTTGGAAGGCAGGCACACTGTGGCTACGATTGGTGGTGGCACAGCCTGACGGCGTATGATGCCGAGACGGGCGCGCCACGGCCTTTCTTCATCGAGTTCTTTCTCTGCAATCCCACCCTTGGCGGCGCGGGGCCGCAGTTCGGACAGCTGGAGGAGAGTAGGGAGAATGGCTTGCGGCCGTCGTACCTAATGGTGAAAGCCGGAGCCTGGTGCGGACCCGACAGGACGCAGCTGCACCGTTTCTTCGGTTGGAAAGAAACCGAGGTGGACATGGGGGTTCCCTATTCTGTCAGGGCAGGCGACTGCATGGTGTCGGAGAACGTCACTTACGGTTCGGTGGATGTCAGCCCCGCAGAGGCGCAGGCCCACCCGGAATGGATGTGCGGGAGCGGTGCCATGACCTGGCATCTTACGATTCGCAAGCGGGTGGCCTTCAATGTGGGGTATGGCGCAAGCCGCCCCATGCGCCGTTGGCAGCTTTTCGAGATGTTCTGGCACGCCGAAGGCATGAAGACGGAGTTTGAGGGTGAAATCACCTTTAATGGCAGACGATACATTGTCCGTCCTGACGACTGCTACGGCTACGCCGACAAAAACTGGGGCAAGGACTTCACCACCCCCTGGGTATGGCTCTCTTCGTGCAACCTGACGAGCGAACTGACCGGTCGCAGACTTTCCGACAGTGTGTTCGACATCGGCGGTGGGAAGCCCAAGGTCGGTCCCATGGCATTACCTCGTCAGCTCCTCTCCGCTTTCTGGTACGAAGGCCGGGCCTTTGAGTTCAACTTTTCAAAGTTCTGGACCGGATGCCGCACTCGGTTCCGCTGCCATGAAACCGATACTCAGATAGTGTGGCATGTGGAGCAGCGCACATGGGTCAACCGCATGGTGACAGACATTGTGTGCGAGAAAGCCGATATGCTACTGGTGAACTATGAGGCTCCCAACGGCCTCAAACGCCACAACCGCCTCTGGAATGGCGGTAACGGATACGGCACGGTATGCCTCTACCGTCACGGCAGGCTGCTGGACCGTATACACGTAGAGAATGCGGGTTGCGAATATGGCGAGTATGACGTCCTTGGCCCTTATAGTGAATGAAAAACCTATCCCTATTGAATACACCGGCTTGCTATTTTCTATTGAAACATAAGCATATCAGCATTTTATGAACGAAACGCTTTTAAAGACGGCTAAAATACAGAAAAAATGAGTAAAAACAATCCCTCGCCTGCTTTATTATGGGACATTCCTGTGATGGATATGGACAAATAGAGAAAACGTAACATACTGATTTCAATCCACTTGATAATAAAAAAGAAAAAAGTTTTGTAAAAAAATTTGCCAATTGGAAAAAAAGTCGTATCTTTGCACTCGATTTAAAAAGGAAATCTCCTAAAAAAGCCGCATTCGTCTAGTGGTCCAGGACAACTGCCTCTCACGCAGTAGATCATCAGTTCGACTCTGATATGCGGTACAAAAGCGATAGAGTCAAAAGACTTTATCGCTTTTTTGGGCTCCAGTCCAATAATAGACTGTTTTTTCATAGTCTCGAAGATGATGACTCTCGATAACACCACAATTGGAACGCAATGTGGAGAGGGCGAAAACTTAACTATCCAGCGTTTCAGAGAAACGAGTTCTCAACCGTGTAAAGTAGAAAATAGTCATTTTTTTCATTAGAGCGTTTCCCTTAACGCCTCCCACACACTCCATAGAAAAATAAGGGAAGGCCACGAAGAGCCTTCCCTCCCTAAAAAAACGCTGTCGTAAAACCAGTGTTTATCACATTTTAAGGCGCACCCCGCCCACGATAGAAATACCGGGCTGGAGAATGCCGCCATAATCACAATATTCTTTATTCAGTAAATTATATCCTTCGGCAAAGAAGGTTAGCTGCCACAGGTCGTATTCCAATCCGCCATTGAAAAGGAGGACTGGTGCGTAAGCCTGTGGCTTCCCCTGCAGGTCAGTATAGGTCCCGACACGGTAATGGTAGTCTGCCAAGAGTTTCACCCGGAAATTGCAGAAGGGCGAAAGCATCAGGTCTATGCCCACCTTATGGCGGAGGTAGTCAAGGACATAATTACTGATATACCCATCGGCGGCCTGCGCCATGGTACAATAGGAATAGCCCACACCCAGGCGACGCAGAACGCCATCGCCGCGGTATGCAGCCTGAAGGTCGCCTCCCATGGCATCAATCGTGGCGTGGTTCATGCTGTGCCACACCGTCTCTTCCGGCATACGTACCCAGTCGATAATATTGGTGCCGTGACGGCCATAAAGAGTGGCAGCGGCAAGAAAATGCTGGCGTGAATAGCGCAATGTCAACTCAGCATGATGGCTCACCTCGGGCTTCAGATTCGGGTCGCTAACCTGTGTGGCGCTGTGGTAGTACAGGTCAGTATAGGTAGGCAGACGGAAGGAACGCCCCGCGCTGCCCTTCAAGTGCCACTGCGGGCCTATCGGGTATTCGGCACCCAGCGAATAGCCGTAATTGGGTCCCATCAGGGTATTGTATGAACCCATAAGTCCGGCAGTGAGTTTCACCTTGCGGAGAAAAAGGCTGTGTTCCACAAAGGCGTTGCCATTGAGGCGGCTCTTGCCTAGGGTATAGAAATGCCCTTCGGGTTCCCAATAGACGGGGCGAGGAGTGGCAAGCGTGTCGCCCAAAACGGAACTGAGAATAGACTCTTCGCGTAGTTCTGTGCCGAAAGTAGTCTTGCCTGCCATCCAGCGGCGCGATGCCCGCAACCGCAATCCGGCATTGGACGAGAGGTGGTAGTTATGACCGCCATACCAGGCAGGGGCTTCCACCATACCCTCGCGGAAAAGCTCAAATCGGTCTTTGTGCAGTCTGCCGTAGAGAGTGCCCTCAAGGTGCCATCCGTGCCAATACCGCTTGCGGGTGGCAGAAGCGACGAGTGTGCGCGTGGCCTCATACTGGTCGGGATAGCGGAGGCTGTAGAAAGCCTGGCTACCAAAATCTTTCGTCTGTCCGCCCAGCTGCAGTAGCCAGTCCCCCACCCTGCCGTGGCGGCGGGCCTGAAGGTAGAGACTGCCGTGGCGGTAGTCAGTATTGGCCATGTAGCCGTCGCTGCGATGGTAGGCGGCCGCGGCCGAGAGGGTCCAATGGCCAACCTTCCGGGTTCCTCCGGCCGAAAGATGGGCCTGGCCGAAACTGCCTCCCGCCATCTGTGCGCGCAACTGATTGGCCGCAGCCTCGCCCGTGACGATATTCACAGCTCCGCAAAAAGAGGAAAGGCCATAGTGTACCAACGCGGCGGCCGGAATGATTTCGACGCGGTCGACCATAGACAGGTCGATGGGAATGTCAAGGTTGTGATGGCCCGTCTGGGCATCGTTCAGGTTAACACCGTTCAGCAGCACAATCATCTGGTCGAAAGTGCCCCCTCGCATGGTAAGGTCGCCTTGCACGTCGCTGCCTCCACGGGTACGCAAATCCAATCCGGGCAACTGCTCCAATAATTCCCCGACGGAACTCACCGCCAACCCCTGCAACTGAACTCGGGAGATGACAGCAACCGCATCGGGCGACCCCTGTGCGGAGTCGGCTGCGGCAACGATGTCGAGAGTAGGTAAGAGATGCTCCTCCAACTGGTCGTCGGTCTGGGCCATGGCCGTCCCGCATAAGAACGGAAACCACAATGCCACCAGCGCAACCGACTTCTTCAGTTGGCGATCTGCGATATAGGAAGCCAGACGTCCAATATTGACCACCCTGTGCATCGAACGGAATGCGGCATACCCCGACCGACTGAAACGGCGGAAACGGAATACCGCATTGTGTAGAAAATTCAGATGTTTCATAATGGTTTATCAGATGTTGGTCTTACGACAGAATTTCTCTAAAAAAGCACCCACGTAAAAGAAAGGAAACGCAGGTGCCTTGAAAAACAGGGATGCACACATCTAAGAAAAGGAATCCGAGATGTTTATCGTATTGGGAACTGATACCCGACCGTGAGCAGAAGGGCGAAATTGTTGCCCTGCGGCACCACCAGCACATCGCTGGTATGGTAGCTCTGGCTCTCCTGGTCGGTCTTCAGCACGTCAATTTCGTTCTTTACAGAGAGAAAACCATAATCGAGCTGCAGCATCACCGAAAGATCCTGCCACTCATAGCCCACCCCAAGGAGGAAACTCACATCCAACCGGTTCAGATGGTCGAAAACCGGATCGTTCTCTATCTTATAGTTCCAGTCGGACTGCGGGTATCCGCGCGAAATCTTGCGGTCATCGGCAAAGCCAAACAAACCATAGTTCACCGCCGGTCCCACCGACACAAAGCCGAAATGACCCGGCTCGCGGATGGGCAACTCCTGTCGGTACGTCACCAGGATAGGCAGTTGGGCATAATAGGCACGGTAGGCACCCTCTCTTATTGACATCACATTATCCAACACCTCCTCGAATTTCGAACCACGGCGAATCAGATTCAGCCCCGTTTGGAGCATCAGGTTCTGCCCTATGATGGATTCCGAATTGGTGAAGCCGAAACTAATAAAGCCTCCCAGGTTTGCTGCCAGGATGGGTCTATTCGTAGCAATGTCGTCAACGTGGACTCCCATGCCCGCGCCCCCTCTGAAACCGAAGTTAATCAGCTGTGCCTGCGCGGCAAATGACAGGGTGACAAGCAATGTCAATGTTACAAGAATCTTCTTCATAAAATGAGCTATAAATTTATGCAAAAATACGACTTTTTTTTTAATCAGCGTGTTTTTTTTATTCCTTCTCTAAAAAAGAATCCTTTATCAGTACTTTTACGCCCGCCCACACTACAACTTACGGTAGATAAAATCCGTCATCAATTCATACAGGTTCAGGCGTGTATTGCCGCCATAGATACTGTGGTTCTTGTTGGGGTAGATACGGAATTCGAACTGCTTGCCGGCGTTCTCAAGGGCCGTGACCATGTCAACGGCATTCTGGAAATGCACGTTGTCGTCGCCCGTTCCGTGCACTAAAAGGTAATTACCTTTGAGCAAATTGGCAAAATTCAGGGGCGAGTTGTCGTCATAGCCGCGCGGGTTGTCCTGTGGGCGCTGGAGGAATCGCTCCGTGTAAATATTGTCGTAGTAGCGCCAGGTAATGACCGGGGCAACGGCAATGGCACTCTTAAAGACATCATGTCCCTTAAGTATAGAAAGGGTGGAGAGATAGCCGCCGAAACTCCAGCCAAAAATGCCTATGCGGCTGGCATCAATCCAACTCTTCTTCCCAAACCAACGAGCAGCCTCGCAGGCATCCTCGCACTCCATCTTGCCCAGGTTCTTATAAGTCATCTTCTTGAAATGGGCTCCACGTCCACCCGTTCCGCGGCCGTCAAAGCATGCCACCACGTAGCCGTGCTGGGCCAGCATGTGGAACCAGTAGTAGTCGCTGTAGCCGTAGCTGTTAGTCACCTGCTGATTGCCCGGCCCGCCGTAGACGTAGAAGAAAAGCGGGTACTGCTTCGTCGAGTCGAAATCGGGCGGCAGGATAATATAATAGTTCAGCTCGCTGCCCAGTGTGGTCGTGAGCTTGCCAAAAGTCTTGCGTCCGGTGCCGTACTCCTGCATCCGCTCGCGCAGGTCGGCATTGTCCTGCAGCGTTTTCAACAGTTTGCCCTTACTGGTGTGGAGCGTATACACAGGGGGCGTGTTGGCATCGGTAAAGGTGCTGATATAGTACTTGCTATTATTGCTGAAACTAGCGCTGTACCAACCTTCCTTATCGCTCAGCTTCACCTTCTTCTTACCCTTCATGTCAATGCAGTACAACTCGTTATTTATGGGCGACGACTCGTGCGAGAGGTAGTAAATCAAACCCGCCTTCTCGTCCACCGAGCATACCGACGTCACATCGTATGCCCCTTTCGTAATCTGGCGCACCAACTTGCCGCTGAGGTCGTAAAGATAAATATGGTTATATCCGTCCTTCTCGCTGGTGAGGAGCATGTGCTTGCCGTCCTTCAGAAACAGCCAGGTCTCAGGCACCTCCACGTAGGCTTCGTCCTCCTCGGTGTAGAGCGGGCTGATAGCGCCCGTGCGGGCATCGGCCAGCAGCAGCTCCATCTTGTCCTGCAGTCGGTTCATACGCATCAGGGCCAGCACGTTGGCATCCTGCGTCCACTGCATACGGGGCATATACTGGTCGTTCTGGCTGCCGATGTTCAGCTTCATTGTCTTGCCGCTCTCCAGGTCATAAATCATCACGTCCACCACCGAGTTGTCCTCGCCGGCCTTGGGGTACTTATAGGTATATCCTTCGGGATACAGCTCTCCCCACATCTGCATCGTATACTCCTTCACCTTGCTCTCGTCAAAGCGGTAGAAGGCAATCTTCTTGCTGTCGGGCGACCAATAGAAGCCGCGCGTGATGGCAAACTCCTCCTCATACACCCAGTCCGTCGTGCCGTTGATAATCTCGTTCATCTTGCCGTCGAAGGTAATCTGGGTCTCCTTCAGCGAGTTCAGGGCCATCATATACAAATTGTTGTCGCGCACATAGGCCACCATCTTCCCGTCGGGCGAGAAAGTGGTGAGGCGCTGCTTCCCGCTGTGGCTTATCTTTTCCAGACTGCCGTCAGCCACATTGTAAATATAGTAGCTGCTTACCCCGCTCCGGCGGTAGATGGGCTCAAACTCAGCGCTCAGCAAAATCTTCTGCTCGTCCTGCGAAAACTCATACGACTCCACCGGGGGCATCGGTTTCACCTTCTTGCGCATCGGGTCGATGAAAGCGCACACCACGTCGACCTTCTCGCCGGTTTTATAGCTGTATTTTTCTATGCCCGTGCGGGTCAGCACACAATAGTGCTCACCGTCCTGCATCGAACGGATTGAAGAAATGCCCTGCGGACGGAAAGTGGCCTTCGACCAAATGTCCTCCAGCGTAATCTGTTTTGTCTGCGCCTGCGCGCCCATTACTGCTGCCATAGCCAACAACACAAAGATTATTCTTTTCATGAACGTGTTATTTTATTGTAACAATTTTAATAATAGTGTCTTAATCATAAATGGGTTGTAGGTAAGAGTTAAGAGCCGAACCCGCTCTGGGTTCCGCCCTTAACTCTCTTATAGGGTCTCTATTCTTTAGAGCTTCGGACCAGCTGCAACCAGGGCCTTGCCGGCCTCGTTGTAGGTGAATTTCTCAAAGTTCTTAATAAAGCGCTCCGACAGGTCCTTAGCCTTGGTTTCCCACTCCGACACATTGGCGTAGGTGTCGCGGGGATCCAAAATCTTAGCATCCACGCCGGGCAGTGCCGTGGGCACCTCGAAGTCGAAATAAGGAATCTTCTTCGTTTCGGCCTTCAGGATAGAGCCGTCCAGGATAGCGTCGATAATGCCGCGGGTGTCCTTAATCGAGATGCGCTTGCCCGTGCCGTTCCATCCGGTGTTGACCAGATAGGCCTTAGCACCGCTCTTCTCCATGCGTTTCACCAGCTCCTCGGCATATTTTGTGGGGTGCAGCTCCAGGAATGCCTGGCCAAAGCAGGCGCTGAAAGTGGGCGTGGGCTCCGTGATGCCGCGCTCTGTGCCGGCCAGTTTGGCGGTGAAACCGCTCAGGAAGTAGTACTTGCACTGCTCGGCAGTGAGAATGCTGACGGGAGGCAGCACTCCGAAAGCATCGGCGCTGAGGAAGATTACATTCTCGGCAGCGGGTGCGGCCGAAACCGGACGGACAATCTTCTCGATATGGTTGATAGGATAGCTCACGCGGGTGTTCTCCGTAACGCTCTTGTCGGCAAAGTCAATCTTGCCGTTGGCGTCCACCGTCACGTTCTCCAGCAGCGCATTGCGGCGGATGGCGTTGTAGATGTCGGGCTCGCTCTCCTTATCCAGGTTGATCACCTTGGCATAGCAGCCGCCCTCAAAGTTGAACACGCCGTCGTCGTCCCAGCCGTGCTCGTCGTCGCCAATGAGCAGGCGCTTGGGGTCGGTGCTGAGGGTGGTCTTGCCCGTACCGGACAGGCCGAAGAAGATAGCCGTGTGCTTGCCCTCCATGTCGGTGTTGGCCGAGCAGTGCATGGCGGCAATGCCCTTCAGCGGCAGGTAGTAATTCATCATGCTGAACATACCCTTCTTCATCTCGCCGCCGTACCAGGTGTTCAAAATCACCTGCTCATGGCTGGAAATGTTGAAGGCCACGCAAGTCTCGCTGTGGAGTCCCAACTCCTTATAGTTCTCAACCTTGGCCTTGCTGGCGGTGTAGACCGTGAAGGTGGGTTTGAAATCCTTCAGCTCCTCCTCGGTGGGGCGGATGAACATATTAGTGACGAAATGGGCCTGCCATGCCACCTCCATAATGAAACGGACGGCCATGCGGGTGTCCTTATTGGCGCCGCAGAAAGCATCCACCACAAAAAGCTCCTTCTTGCAAAGCTCCTTCTTGGCAAGTTCTTTCACAGTGCCCCAGGTCTGCTCCGACATCTCGTGGTTGTCGTTCGGATACTCGGGCGTAGTCCACCACACCGTGTTCTTCGAGTTCTCGTCCATCACGATGTACTTATCTTTGGGCGAGCGGCCGGTATAGATACCAGTCATGACGTTCATGGCGCCCAGTTCGGTCAGCTGGCCCTTGTCATAGCCAGTAAGCGATGGGTCAGACTCAAATTTAAAAAACTCCTCATACGAGTTGTTGTAATGAAGGCTCTTTATGCCGGTAATACCGAGGCTTTCAAGTTCTTTTACTATTTTTTCGTTCATTTTATATTAATTAATGTATTTCCTATTATAAGTGTCGCAACCGTTTTCCACTACTAAAGCCTATGGTGCCGCACTCCGGCACCATCCTGCTCAGGCCTGTGCTAACGAATGTGGCTGGCCTTGATGGCGGCCTGTGCGGCTGCCAGACGTGCCAGGGGCACACGGAACGGGCTGCAGCTGACATAGTTCAGACCGGTCTGGTAGAAGAATTCGACCGATGCGGGGTCGCCGCCGTGCTCGCCGCACACGCCGCATTTCAGGTTCTCGCGCGTACTGCGGCCGCGGTCCACGCCAATCTTCACCAGCTGGCCCACGCCCTTCTGGTCAATCGTGTTGAACGGGTCGGCCTTCAAAATCTTCTCGTCGACGTAGGTGTGCACGATCGAGTTCACGTCGTCGCGGCTGAAGCCGAAGGTCATCTGCGTCAGGTCGTTCGTGCCGAAACTGAAGAACTCGGCCACCTCGGCAATGCGGTTGGCCACGATGGCGGCGCGCGGAATCTCGATCATAGTGCCGTACAAGTACGAAATGTACACGCCATACTTTGCCTGCACGTCGGCCTTCACGCGGTCGGCCAGCATCTTCTGGTGCTCAAGCTCGTGCACGTTAATAGTGAGCGGGACCATAATCTCCAGGTGCGGATGGTAACCCTCCTGCAGCAGCTCGGCGGTGGCGCTGAAAAGGGCGCGATACTGCGTCTCGGTAATTTCGGGGTAGATAATGCCCAGACGCACACCGCGCATACCCATCATCGGGTTCACCTCGCGCAGGGCATCCACACGCGACTTGATCACCTCATAGTCCATGCCGCGCTCCTGGGCCACCTCGCGCTGATTCTGCTCGTTCTGGGGGACAAACTCGTGCAGCGGGGGGTCCATCAGGCGGAACGTGAGGGGCTTGCCGTCCATCACCTTCAGCGTCTGCTTGGCGGCGTCCTTAATATAGGGTTCCAGCTCATTCAGCCAGTCCCTACGGGCCTCGGTGGTGTCGCTCAAAATCATGTTGCGCAGCTTCTCCAGGGGTTTCTCGCTATTCTTGCCATAGAACATGTGCTCAATGCGGAACAGGCCGATGCCCTCGGCGCCAAATTCAATAGCCTTCTGGGCGTCCTCCGGGGTGTCGGCGTTGGCGCGCACACCCATCGTGCGGTAGCGGTCCACTATGTCCATGAACGACTGGAAACGGGGGTTGGTAGTGGCGTCGACCATGCGCACCATGCCTTCATACACCCATCCCTTGCTGCCGTTGAGCGAGAGAATGTCGCCCTCGCCGTATGTCTTGCCCTTGATGGTGAGGGTCTTGGCCTCGGCGTCGATTTCCAAGTCCTCGCAACCCACTATGCAGCACTTGCCCCATCCGCGGGCCACCAGGGCTGCGTGTGAGGTCATGCCGCCGCGGGAGGTCAGAATGCCGTTGGCCGCGCGCATACCCTCCACGTCCTCGGGGTTGGTCTCTTCGCGCACCAGGATGCACTGAACCTTAGCGCGACGGTACTCCTTGGCCTTCTCGTTGGTGAAGGCAATATATCCTACCGCACCGCCAGGACCTGCGGGCAGACCCTTGGCAATGGGTTTGTGCTTCTTCTCGTCGGCGGCATCGAGGATGGGGTGCAGCAGCTCGTCCAACTGGGCGGGGCTGATGCGCATCACCACCTCCCTCTCGCTGATGAGGCCTTCGGAACACATGTCCAGCGACATGTTCAGGGCTGCCACACCGGTACGCTTACCCACGCGGCACTGCAGCATGTACAGCTTGCCGTCCTGGATGGTGAACTCGATGTCCAGCATGTCGTGGTAGTTCTTCTCCAAAATCTGCCTTATCTGGCACAGCTCGGCATAGATGTTGGGCATGAGGTTCTCCAGCGAAGGCATATTCTTGTTCTGCTCGTTCTTCGTCTCCTCGTTCAGGGGGCTGGGGGTGCGGATACCGGCCACCACGTCCTCGCCCTGTGCGTTCACCAGCCATTCGCCGTAGAACTTATTCTCGCCGGTGGCGGGGTTGCGGGTGAAGGCCACGCCGGTGGCGCTGTTGTCGCCCATGTTGCCAAACACCATGGCCTGCACGTTCACGGCGGTGCCCCAGTCGTCGGGGATGCCCTCAATGGCGCGGTAGCTCACGGCCTTCTTGCCATTCCACGACTTGAACACGGCCTTGATGCCGCCTTCCATCTGGGCCCTGGCATCGTCGGGGAACTCGGTGCCCAGCACCTCCTTCACCTTGGCCTTGAAGTCCTCGGCCAGCTGCTTCAGGTCGTCGGCAGTCATGTCGGTATCGTTCTTATAGCCGTGGCTGGCCTTATAGTCGTCCAGCATGTCGTCCAGCTGCTTGCGAATGCCCTTGCCGTCGGCGGGCTCGATGCCCTCGCTCTTCTCCATCACCACGTCGGCATACATCATAATCAGGCGGCGGTACGAGTCGTACACAAAACGGGGGTTATTGGTGCGGGCCAGCATGCCGGGAATGGTCTTCGACGAAAGACCGATATTCAGCACCGTGTCCATCATGCCGGGCATGGAAGTGCGTGCGCCCGAGCGGCAGCTCACCAGCAGCGGGTTCTCTGCGTCGTCATATTTCATGCCCATCAAGTTCTCCACATTGGCCATTGCCTTCCACACCTCGTCCATTAAACCCTCAGGCAACTGGCAGTTATTCTGGTAATAAGCGGTACAGCACTCAGTCGTAATCGTCAGTCCGGCAGGCACGGGCAAACCCAGCAAGCACATCTCGGCCAAGTTGGCACCCTTGCCGCCCAAAAGGTTCTTCATGTCGGCCCTGCCCTCTGCAGTTCTACCTCCGAAAGTGTAAACAAATTTAGTCATAATAGTTATAATATTGTTTATTAATAAATTGTTATATTTCACACAGATGCTATGAAAGTGCAAAAATACAAAAAAAAATCCATATATATAATTAAAATATAAAAAAGATTTCAACACATCTCCCCTTCGTCCGCCACGGCCCTCCGCCCCGCCCTGCAGGGGCGCGGCAAACGCCTCTTACGCACCAGGTTGACTGCGTCGGCGGTGATACGGCTCCGCTCTGCAGGGGAGCGGCAAACGCCTCGGAGAGAGGGGGGAAAGGACGCCATAGCGCCGCCCACAGGGAGCCAACGCTGCCCCTAGGGCGCATTGCCAGAGAAGGCAAGACCCACCTCCGGACAACCCCACTGCCCGCTGTCCGCCCCGTTTCTGAGAGGCAGTGCCCCAACACGCCATGCGCCATTCGGCCGCCCGACGGTTCGAAAAAAAAAGGGAGCCTCACGGCTCCCTCGAATATTACATTGATTCTGGAGTTACACGGATCAGGGGTTCTCCTTGGCACCCACGGCGGTGATAATCAGCTGTATACTGACAAATTCCTCGTCCACTTTCTTCGTGTCGAAGGCAGCCGTGGCGGCGCGCTTGATGTCGGTGGTGGTCATGCCGGAGGTCTTGATGTGGTCCTCGGGGATGCCGTTTTTGACAAAGAACTCTTTAACCGACTTGGCCCTTTCGAGCGACACCAGCTGGTCGTGCTCCGGGTCTACGCCGTAGGTCTTCACCCAGCCCTTCACCGTGAAGGTGACGTCGGGGTGGTTCTTGAACATCATCACATAGGGCATGAGGGTGGAGTCGGAGGCGGAGAGCAGCTTGTACTCGTCCTCGAAATAAATCTTGGTGATGGGGTAGACGGTGCCCCGCTCGGCGCGGTTCATGCGCAGGCGCAGCAGGGTGTCCTCCTTGAAGCGGTCGGCGTTGAAGTCGAAGAGGATGGCAAAATAGCCATCGCGCTTGGCATAGAGGGTGTAGTTGAAGCCCGGCACGAACTTGATGCGGCCTCCGCGGAAGCGCTCGTTGTTGACAATCACGCGGTTGTTGGTATTCTTCTCAAGAATTTGCAGGTTCACCTCCACGCTCTTGCGAATCTTGGGGTCGTAGAAGGTGACGGGCACCTCGAAGGCGTCGACAAAGATGGACACCTTGATGCTGTGGCCCGAACCCTTGGGGGTGACGTTGTCCAGCATGATGTAGTACACCTCGCCCTTGCGCACGTCGATGGAACGGATGTGGCGGTTGGTAGACTTTTTAGTGAGCATCACGTCCTCGGCGTCGTGATACATGCCGATGGTGCCCATGGCGGCCTGCAGGGCCTCCTGCTCGCGGCGCGCCTTGGCGGCCTCCTGCTTGGCCTTCAAGTCGGCCTTGGCGTCGCCCGTGGAGGGCACTTCGTCCCTCTTCTTTTTCACCAGCAGCGAGCTGTCCACGGCAGACATGTTCACGGCCACCGGCAGCACCTTATTGCACTGGATGTGGTTGCTGAAGTATACGTCGGTGTATTTGTACACCAGCATGTCGTAGTCGTCGGCCAAGTTCTGTTGCGTCACGGCAATATCCAACTTGCCGTTGTAGGGCACGGTGAACTTGTACCACACCACGTTGTGCTCGAACTCGGGCAGGTTGGGGTGGCGCTTGTCGGCCATCACCTCCATGATGCGGCCTGCCCCCTGGGGAGCGGTGGTGGGGCCGTAGGTCTGGTCCACGCTCAGCGGTATGGCAAAAATGCAGTCGTTGCTGTTGTAGGGCAGCGTGGTAAGTTGTAGGGTGGGTTCTTCCTTCGCACCTTTTTTATTTTTCTTACCTGACTTCTTTTTCGACGATTTCGACGAACTCTTCGATTTACTCTGCGCCTGCACATCGCAAAAGCTAAACAACAGAGTACAAGCGAGTAAGGCAATTAAAAAACGTTTCATACCTATATTAGTGTATTAATTTTCGCATTATATTTCAAAGAGCAAAAATACGAAGTTTTTTTGAATTATCCACTTTTTTTTTCAAAAAGGCAAAAAAGTGCATCCGAAATGGCCTCCCCCACGGCCGCTCCGCGCCTGCCACTCGGCGCCTGTTCCCTGGGGCTGCCCTGCGCCCTGCCGGCGGCCTGCGACTGCCCTTCGGTTCTTGGTTGCGCAATGGAAGAACCATAGGCGAACTATAGAGGAACTATAGAGGATGTACTGGGGGTTCGCGCTGGGCATGGCGGCGCGGCATGGGGGTGGCGGCGGCGGGGCGGGGGCGCGGCATGGGGGTGGCGGGGGGCGACGAAAAAAGCGGTGCCCTGAGGGGACACCGCTTGAGGGTTTGCGCCTTGTTGGGGCGGGGTTATTTCTTGAGGTATTTGTCGAACCAGTCGATGAAGTTGCGATGCCAGAGGAGGCTGTTCTGCGGACGGAGGACCCAGTGGGTTTCGTCGGGGAAGTAGAGGTAGCGGGCGTCGAGGCCGCGGAGTTTGGCGGCATTGTAGGCAGCCATGCCCTGCGAGGCTACGATGCGGAAGTCGAATTCGCTGTGGACCACGCAGATGGGGGTGTTCCACTTGTCGACAAAGAGGTGGGGCGAGTTGGCGTAGGAGTGGGCGGTCTTGGCGTTTTTGACCCAGTAGGGGCCGCCGAGGTCCCAGTTGGTGAACCAGTATTCCTCGGTTTCGAGGCACTGCTGCTGGAGGTTGAACATGCCGTTGTGGGCCAGGAAGGCTTTGAAGCGGTGGTTCTCGTTGTGGCCGGCGAGCCAGTAGATGCTGTAGGCTCCGAAGGAGGCGCCGCAGGCGCCGATGCGTTCGGGGTCGATTTGGGGCATGTTTTTGGCGAAGTAGTCGGTGGCGGCCATGTAGTCCTTCATGCAGAGTCCGCCGTAGTCGCCGCTGATTTCCTCACACCAGGCGGTGCCGAAGCCGGGGCAGCCGCGGCGGTTGGGGGCGATGACGAAGTAGCCGGCGCCGCTCATGACTTCGAAGTTCCAGCGGGTGCTCCAGAACTGGCTGACCATGCTTTGGGGGCCGCCTTCGCAGAAGAGGAGGGCGGGATAGGTCTTGGTGCTGTCGTAGTCGTAGGGGTAGATGAGCCAGACGAGCATCTGCTTGCCGTCGGAGGTGGGTATCCAGCGTTCCTCGCTGCGGCCCATGCGCACTTGGCTGAGCACTTCGGTGTTGATGGCGCTGAGCTGGCGGCCGGTCTGGTGGGTGTCGGCGACGGTGTATTTGAAGATTTCGGAGGGGTGCTGGTGGCTGACTTCGTTGGCGTAGAGGCTGCCGCCGTGGAGGGCGAAGCCGTTGATGTCGTGCTGGGCTTTGGTGACCTGGCGGATGGTTTTGTCGGCAAGTTTGAAGGCGAAGACTTCGTTCATGCCGCGGTACATGACCACGGCGAGGATTTCGCTGTCGTCGTCGGTCCAGCTGATGGAGCTGACGCCGTAGTCGAAGGCTTCGGTGTAGTCGGTGCGCTCACCTGTGGCGAGGTCGGCCACCATGAGGCGCAGTTTGTCGCTCTCGTAGCCGTCGTGTTCCATGCTTTCCCAGGCTATCTTTTTGCCGTCGTGGCTGAAGACGGGGTTCTGGTCGTAGCCCATGATGCCTTGGCTGAGGTTGACGGTCTGGCCGTTGGCGATGGTGTAGAGGTAGATGTCGCTGTTGGTGCTGAGGGAGTAGTCCTTGCCGGTTTTCTTGCGGCAGGTGTAGGCGATGCGGCTGCCGTCGGGCGAGAAGTTGAACTGTTCCACGCCGCCCCAGGGACGCATGGGGCACTCGTAGGCGTTGTCGGAGCCGATGATGTCAACGGCGCTGGCGGTCTGGAGTTTGCCGTCCTGGTAGGGGGCGAGGAAGATGTGGGGGTATTCGTCGACCCAGCTGTCCCAGTGGCGGTACATGAGGTCTTCGTTGATGCGGCCGGTGGTTTGGTCGAGGCCGGCATAGAGGCGCTGTATGTCGTCGGGACGGCGCACGGGGAGGTCGCTGATGTAGAGTATCTGCTTGCCGTCGGGCGAGAGTTTGAAGCCTTCGAGGCCGCCCTCGATGGTGGCGACGACGGTTTCGGTGCGTTTGTCGAGGTCCATTCTAACGATGTCGCTGCCGCGGGCGAAGAGGAGGGTGTTGTCGTCCTGCCAGACGGGGTTGAACTCGCTTTGGTTGGTGTTGGTCAGGCGCACGGGATCCTGCTGCTCGCCTTCGGTGGGGATGCAGTAGAGTTCGGCGTTGCCTTTGTTGGCGTCGATGTCGTAGTAGGTGTTGGCGTAGACCACGCGGCTGCCGTCGGGGCTGACGGCAAATTCGCCCATCTTGCCCAGGGACCACATGACTTCGGGGGTGAAACGGCCGTCTTGGACGGTGACTTCGGGTGCGCCGATGATTGTTTCGGTTTTTACTTCGGCGCGTTTGCAGCCCACGGTAAGCACCAGTGCGGCTGCCGAAAGGATTACTAATTTCTTCATATTGCTGTGTTTCTATCTATTTCTGCCACGGCGGGGATTGATAATTTTTGCAAAAATACGACTTTTTTTAAGAACGGCACAAAAAAACTTATTGGAATCCATAAAAAAATCGTATTTTTGCAAGCTATTAAAAAGCTATGAGAGGATATTCTACCCACATTGAAGATTCTGACACACAAAATATTGCGACGTTCCGCACTTGGCTTCCCGAGGCGCGCCGAATTGTATTGTTGTCGCACATGAATGCCGACGGCGACGCCTGCGGCAGCCTGCTGGGGATGACGATGCTGCTGGAGCAGGAGGCCCACAATGCCCTCTCGATCACTCCCATACTGCCCAACGGCTGCCCACGCAATTTCCGCTGGCTGCCCGGGGCCGACCGCATCCTTTCGGCCGATGAAGAGCCGCACAGGTGCAGGCAGCTGCTGCTCACCGCTGACCTTATTTTCTGTCTCGACTTTGGCAGCTCCTCGCGTCTCGACAAGCTTCAGAAGACGTTTCTGAGAGCAAAGGGGCGCAAGGTGCTTATCGACCATCACCACGACCCCGACCGAAAGGAGTTTGGGCTGATTTTTTCCGACCCGCAGATTTCCAGCACGTGCGAGTACGTGACGTGGCTTATAAAGTCTATTTACGGCCGTAGTGATTTCAACTCGGACATTGCGCGCTGCTTATACACGGGCCTGCGCACCGACACGGGCGGCTTTGCCTTCAGCTGCAGCCAGCCCGACTGCTTCGAGGCGGCGGCTCTGCTGGTGAGCTACGACATTGACCCGGCCGACATTCACAACCGCATTGCCAATACCTTCACGCTGAACCGTATGCGTTTCTACGGCTTTGCCCTGAGCCAGCGCCTGCAGGTGTATCTGCTGCAGAAGACGGCCCTCTTCGCCTTCTCGCTGGATGACCAGCGCCGTTTCGGCATCGGGGGCGAGGACATGGAGGGGCTGGTGAACTATACCCTTATGATGGAGGACATTACGGTGGGCGCCCTCCTGCGCGAGGAGGTGGGGCGCACGAAGGTGTCGCTGCGCTGCAAGGAGGGCGACGTGAACGCCCTGGCCGCCCAGCTGGGCGGCGGCGGACACACCAAGGCCGCCGGTGCCACTTGCCCCTGGCCGCTGGCCAAGACGCTCGACAGGGTGCGCCACCTGCTGGGGGTGAACAACCTGCCATCGGCCGATATTATTATGAACGAATGAGAAAGCTACTAAATATTCTGTCCCTGACCCTGACGGCGGCGCTTGCGGCCTCGTGCGGCGACCGCACCCCGGTGGTGGAGCTGCAGCCCGAGCAAAGCGAAAGGGTGAAGGAGAACATGATCAACGCCAACCGCGTGGTGATACAGTCGGAGGCCACTCAGATTGAGAGCTACGTGCAGCGGCGCGGATGGAGTGTGCGGCAGCTCCCCTCGGGGGCCTGCTACTACCTGTATGAGCAGGGGGGCGGCGACCCCATCCTGCCCAACGAGCGGGTGCGGGTGGCCTACCGTCTGGAAGGGCTGGACGGCACCCCTTTCTACACGCACCAGGTGGACACCCTGACGGTGGGCCGCCGAGAGGTGACGGCGGCGCTGGACGACCTGCTGCAGCAGATGCGCTATGGCAGCAAGGCTTTTCTCATAGCCCCCTCGAACAGTGCCTACGGCGTGGTGGGCGACGGCGACCGGGTGCCCTCGCGCACGGTGATTATTTATAATGTGACGGATGTCGCTAAATTGTGATTTTATATTTTAGAATACATATTAATTATAATAACAAAAACACAACACATTCTTTCAAGATGAAAAAAATCTTATCTTTTGCTATCGTAGCAATGACCTGCGCCGTTCTTTTCACGGCTTGCAACAAAAACAATTTCAAGAAGACCGAAAACGGCCTTCTCTACCGTTTTGAGAACATCGTTTCCGACGGCCAGCAGCCCAATGCCGGCGACTTGCTGGTGGGCGAGCTCATCCTGCGCCTCGAGAACGACACCCTCTTCACCAATGTGGGCCATCCCGACCGTATCTTCCAGGTTGCCGAAACCCCCATGTTCAAGGGCGACATTCAGGAAGGCCTGCTCATGATGCACGTGGGCGACAAGGCTGTCTTCAAAATTGCGGCCGACTCGGTTGCCAAATTCATGCAGCCCGGCCAGATGCCCCAGGGCTATCAGTCAGGCAAGGGCCAGTACCTTTACTATGAGATTGTCCTGAACGACATCGTTACGAAGGACGAGCTGGCCCAGGAGCAGGCCAACTTCATGCAGGAGATGGAGCAGCGCAAGACTGACGAGCCCGCCGCCATCCAGAAGTACATCGCCGACAACAACATCACCGCCAAACCCACCAAATCGGGTCTGTACGTGATTGTGAAGAAGAAAGGCACGGGCGCCAAGGTGGCCACCGGCAAGAAGGTTGCCATCGACTACACCGGCCGCCTGCTGGACGGCACCATTTTCGACACCAGCCGCGAGGCCGATGCCAAGGCTGCCAATAAGTATATGGAAGGCCGCGAGTATAAACCCCTTGAGTATGTCGTCGGCGCTCAGTCGATGATTAAGGGTTGGGAAGAAGGCGTGATGGGTCAGCCCGCCGGCAGCGAGATCACCCTGGTTATCCCCTCCGAACTGGCCTACGGCCCCCGCGGCGCCGGTCAGGACATCATGCCCTACAGCCCCCTCACTTTCGACCTCACCATCGTTTCTGTTGAATAAGACCCTAAACTTGAACACAATGAAAAATATTGTCATTTTTGGCGCCCCCGGCGCCGGCAAGGGCACTCAGAGCGACTTTATCGTCGAGAAATTCGGCCTCACCCACATCTCCACCGGCGACCTCCTGCGCAAGGAAATCAAGGACCAGACCGACCTGGGCAAACGTATTAAGGACATTATGGACGCCGGCCAGCTGGTGAGCGACGACATCGTTATCGAGATGATGGACAACGCCATCGCCCGCGACACCAAGGGCATTCTTTTCGACGGCTTCCCCCGCACCGTGGCACAGGCCGAGGTGCTCGACCAACTGCTGGCCAAACACGGCCGCTCGCTCACCTGCATGGTTCGCCTCGACGTACCCCGCGAGGAGCTTATCCACCGCATGCTCGAACGCGCCAAGGTCAGCGGCCGCAGCGACGACAACGAGGAAACCATTAAGAACCGCCTCGTGGAGTACGAGAACAAGACCCTGCCCGTTGCCGACTACTATAGCAAGCAGGGCAAAGAGGTGAAAATTAACGGCCTGGGCGACATCAAGCGTATCTCAGAAGATATTGCCAAGGCCATCGAAGCTCTCTAGCACGCCCCGGGGCAGAAACGGCCTGACAAGGCAGCTTTCCGTTCCCCTGTGCGACACTTTTCCAAGGTGGACTCCATTATTTCCACAACACTTCTGGACCTAATGGAGTCCCTTTGAGTAAAAAAAGTCAAAACGCCTTTAACTCCGGTCCTCTCTCACCATAAAATAATACCCCAGACTATGCCTTCTAATTTCGTCGACTACGTAAAGATTTTCGTCCGTTCGGGCAAGGGCGGCGCCGGTTCGGCCCACCTGCTGCGCGTGAAGTACAATGCCAAGGCCGGCCCCGACGGCGGCGACGGCGGCCGTGGCGGCCATGTTATCCTCCGCGGCAACCGACAGCGCTGGACCCTCCTGCACCTGAAGTACACTAAGCACGTCTTTGCCGAAGACGGCCAGCACGGCGGCGAAAATCTCTGCACCGGACGCACCGGCGCCGACCAGATTCTCGAAGTGCCCCTGGGCTGCGTCTGCCGCGACGCCGAGACCGGCGAGATGCTCGGCGAGGTGACCGAGGACGGACAGGAGGTGATCATTGCCCGCGGCGGCCGCGGCGGCCTGGGCAACGACCATTTCAAGTCGCCCACCAACCGCACCCCCCGCTACGCCCAACCCGGCGAACCTGCCTTGGAGCGTTGGGTTGTGATAGAGCTGAAGGTGCTGGCCGACGTGGGCCTGGTGGGTTTCCCCAACGCGGGCAAGTCCACTTTTCTCAGCGTGGTGTCGGCGGCCAAACCCGAAATTGCCGACTATCCCTTCACCACCCTGGTGCCCAACCTGGGCATCGTAAAATACCGCGACGAGGATTCTTTCTGCATCGCCGACATCCCCGGCATCATCGAGGGGGCCAGCGAGGGCAAAGGCCTCGGCATCCGCTTCTTGCGACATATCGAGCGCAACTCTATCCTCCTTTTTATGGTCAGCTGCGAACAGCTCGACATACGGCACGAGTACGAGGTACTCCTTGCCGAACTCACTAAATACAACCCCGAGCTGCTCGACAAGCAGCGCATTCTGGCCGTCACCAAATGCGACATTATCGACGACACTATGATGGAACAGTTGCGCCAGCACCTACCCTCGGGGGTTGACGCGGTCTTTATCTCCGCCGTCTCGGGCTTCCACATCCAGGAGCTCAAAGACCTTATTTATAAAAAACTTTGCGACGAAAATTCCTAATTCCCCATACGTTATGAACATGATTCAGTCTTTGGAAAACGACATTTTCTACTGGATAAACCAGCACCACAATAACTTTTTCGACTGGTTCTTCTGGACCTTCAGCCAGCACTGGTGCTGGGCTGTGATGCTGCTGATTTTCTTCGCCTTCACCACCCTCCGCTACGAGCCCAAACGCTGGTGGCTTGTCCTCGTGGGCATTGCGCTGTGCTTCCTCTGCGCCGACCGCGTGTCCGACATTCTCAAGGATGCCTTCGCGCGCCCGCGCCCCTGCCACATGCTTGAGGACGTGCGCATGTTCCGCACCCATTGCGGCGGCCCCTACGGGTTCCCCTCTTCCCATGCGGCCAATGTCTTCGCCCTGGCCACCTTCCTCTGCCTCCGCTGCCATCAGTCCGCCATTCGCTTCCAGCGCTCCACCCTCTCCGCCCGCCCCAAATACTCCATCCACCCCTCCCTCTTCACCGTCTTCGTCTTCCTTTGGGCCATCGTTGTGGGCTACTCGCGCATCTACCTGGGCAAGCACTTCCTCGGCGACATTCTCGGCGGCCTACTGCTGGGGATGGTATGCGGCCTGGCAATATTTTTTATTATCCATCTTATTGACAATTTTGCAATTAGCCGCGCTTCCCAAAAAAAAGTCGCTAAAAAATGAAACAAAAAAAGACTTTTTGCGTTTATTATGGCGTGCTTACTTATTTCAAAGATGTATTTGACGGGACGTCTCCTCATTGGGGACGTTCTCGTTTTATGCCCGAACCCTAAAAAAACACCTCTTTCATGAATTTCTTAGACATCCTCATTGCAATCCCACTCTGCTTCTTTATTTATAAAGGCTGGCGCCGCGGCCTCGTCTTCGAGGTGGCCGCACTGGCCGGCATCGTCGTCGGCGTGTGGGCCTGCGTCCATTTCTCCACCTGGGTGGCCGAAAAGCTGCAGCTCCAAAGCGACTCCGGCGTCCTCATCGCCTTCTTCATCACCTTTGCCGCCGTGGTCGTGCTGGCCTACTTTCTCGGCAAGGCCATCGAGGGCATCTTCAAAATGGTCAAACTCAACTTCCTAAACAAAATCCTCGGCGCCCTCCTGGGCATGGCCAAATGCCTCTGCGTCATAAGCGTACTGCTCAACTTCATCCTCCTCATCGACACGGGCGAAATCATCCTCACCCCCACGGTTAAAGAAGAAAGCGTCCTCTTCAAACCCTCCTACCGCATTGGCAACAAAATGACCGCCACCCTCAAATCCTACGTAATCGAGCAGCGCGACCAGCTGGCCGAACAGAAGCAATCCGCCCACAACGCCTAACCCTTCTCCCATGCTCATCCTGGCCCCCATGCAGGGACTCACCGAACTCCTTTTCCGCAAAGCCTACCACCAGTGCTTCCCCGGTGCGCTGGACCTGGCCGTCTCGCCCTTCCTCTCCCTCACCCACGGCAACCTTGCCGACGCATGGAAGAAAATCGACGACGTCCTGCCAGAGCCCAACCAAGACTCCATCCCCGTCATACCCCAAATCCTTGGCAAAGAACCCGAAGAATTCGTCGAGCTGGCCAACCGCCTCCACCAGGTAGGCTACGCCGAAGTCAACTGGAACATCGGCTGCCCCATGCGCCGCGTCACCGCCAAACACCGCGGCAGCGGCATCCTCCCCTACCCCGACGAAGTCCGCGCCATCCTCGACCACGTCGTGCCCCGCCTTCGGCCACGCCTCAGTGTCAAAATGCGCCTCGGCCTCCACAGCCCCGACGAAATCTTCGCCCTCATCCCCGTCCTCAACGCCTACCCCCTGGCCTCCGTCACCATCCATCCCCGCACCGGCCGCCAGCAGTACACCGGCCAAGTCCTCCTCGACACCTTCCAGCAAGTCTACCGCCAGTTCCGCGCCCCTGTCGTCTACAACGGCGACCTCTGCACCCCCGCCGACTACCGCCGGCTCCGCCAGCGCTTCCCCGAAGTGCAGCACCACATGATAGGCCGCGGCGTCCTCTTCGACCCCCTCCTGCCGCTGAAAATCAAAGGCATCATCGCCCCTGACGACCGCCAGCAGTCCCTCGCCGCCGCCCGTCTTTTCATCCAAACCCTCCTCGCCGCCATCCTTGCCCGTCCCGTGCCCGACGAAAGCAAAATGCGCAAAATCAAAGAATACTGGTGCCTCCTCAGCCGCAGCCTCCCCCTCACCGAACAGCAGGCCCGCTCCGTCCTCCACGCCACCAACCTCACCGACACCCTCAGCACCCTCCGCTCCCTGCTTTAGCCCCCTTCCTCCCGCCTCAGATAAACATAACAGAAACCACCCCCCTCATCCCGCAGGGGTGTGCCATCTATAAAGCCCTGTAAAAAGCGCAGAGCAGCACAGCGACCCGACCTGGAAACAACATCGCAACAACCCCCTAAAACCACCCCCAAAAAGCCCTCCCTCCTACCCCTGGAGTGGCTGAATCCCAATCACATCGCCACGCATCCCATCCCAACCTCCGCACCACCCCGAAAACACAGACAGCCCGCATCTCGAAAAAACCCCACACTCGAAACAGTACAACCCATGCCAGCCACAATTTTTTAAAGCAAAAAAAATATAATTCATAAAAAATAAATTACCACTTTTTACGTTAAGACAAATAATGAAACATACAGTACGCATCCTCCTACTTCTCCTGCCGCTGCTGTTCACCCTCTGCGGATGCAGCAACGACACCCCATCTGGCGACCTCTCCAACGACGACATTCTCAAAGTCTTAGACGCCAAAATCAACAAACACCCCAACGATGCCGACCTCCTCTACGACCGCGCCAAAATCCTTCTCGAGATGAACCGCGTCAACGACGCCATCGCCGACCTCTCGCGCGCCACCTCCCTCAACGGCAAAGAATTCAAATACCACATGCTTCTCGGCGACGCCTACTTTGCCAACGGCGACGTCGAACACAGCTACAGCGCCCTCCAGCGCGCCCTCGAACTCCGCCCCGAATCCTCCGAGGCCTACCTCAAACTGGGCGAAATAGCCTACTACTCTCACGACTACGACCGCGCCATGGACAACCTCGGCAAAGTCACCGCCAAAGACCCCAACAACCGAACCGCCCTCTTCATGAAAGGCTTCATCTACAAAGAAACCGGCGACACCTCCAACGCCATCCTCCTCCTGCGCAAAGTCTGCGACATCTACCCCGACTACGAACCCGCCTTCGAAGAACTCGGCATCCTCTACTCCGTCCGACACAACCCCATGGCCATCGAATACCTCAACACCGCCCACCGCCTCGAACCCAACAACACCAACGCTCTCTACGCCCTCGCCATGTACTATCAGGACGGCAACCACATCGACCAAGCCGAAGAAATCTACAAAAGCATCCTCGACATCGACGACAACCACAAACTCGCCTGGCACAACCGCGGCTACATCCAACTCTTCACCTACGGCGACTACGACCAAGCCATCCAGTACTTCACCCGCGCCATCCAGTGCGACAGCACCTTCATCGAAGCCTGGACCAACCGCGCCTGCGCCTACGAACTCCTCGGCCAACCCGACCTCGCCCGCAGCGACTTCCAGCAGGCCATCCAGCTCGACCACACCTACCAGCCCGCCATCGACGGCCTCGCCCGGCTCTAACCCTCCGCCCCACTCAAAAACAACACCCAAGACAATCCAGATTATTAATTTTAAATACACAACAATATGAGCACACTAAAAGGACGCAACCTCATCTCCATCACCGACTTCAACAAGGAAGAATACCTTGAGGTGCTGGACATTGCCGAAGGCTTCGAAAAGAACCCCAAGCAGCCCATCCTCCGCGACCACGTCGTCGCCACCCTTTTCTTCGAACCCTCTACCCGTACACGCCTCAGCTTCGAGAGCGCAGCCAACCAACTCGGCTGCCGCGTCCTTGGCTTCAGCGACCCCGGCGCCACCAGCGTCCAGAAAGGTGAGAGCCTCCACGACACCATCAAAATGGTCTCCAGCTATGCCGACCTCATCGTCATGCGCAACCCCAAAGAAGGCTCCTCACGCTACGCCTCCGAAGTAGCCTCCATCCCCGTCATCAACGCCGGCGACGGCGCCAACCAGCACCCCACACAGTGCCTCCTCGACCTCTACTCCATCCGCAAAACACAGGGCACCCTCGACAACCTCAACATCGCTCTCGTCGGCGACCTCAAATACGGCCGCACCGTCCACTCCCTCGTCCAGGCCATGTGCAACTGGAACACCACCTTCCACCTCGTCTCTCCCGAAGAACTCAAACTCCCCTCCTCCGTCAAAGCCTCCATCAAAAAAGCCGGCCTCAAATACTACCAGTACCGCGAAATCCGCGACATCATCGGCATCGCCGACATCATCTACATGACTCGCGTCCAGCGCGAGCGCTTCACCGACCTCCTCGAATACGAACGCGTCAAAGACTCCTGCATCCTCACCGCACCCATGCTCCAAGGCTGCAAAGACAACATGCGCATCCTCCACCCACTCCCTCGCGTCAACGAAATCACCACCGACGTCGACCGCACCCCCTACGCCTACTACTTCCAGCAAGCCCAAAACGGCGTCTACGTCCGCCAGGCCCTCATCGCTGCCATCCTCGGTGCCAAATAACACATCAGCATATTTTTTATTCATCCTAAACACACAAACCTCACCATGGAAACAAAGAAAGAACTCGTCGTACCCGCCATCGAAAACGGTACCGTCATCGACCATATCCCCACCGAATCCGTCTACCAGGTCGTACACATCCTCGGCCTTGAAAACTACAAAGACGAAGTCCTCATCGGCACCTACCTCCAAAGCGGCAAACTCGGCCGCAAAGGCATCATCAAAATCAAAAACAAACACTTCTCCAAAGAGGAAGTCTCCAAAGTCGCCCTCATCGCACCCTTCGTCACCGTCATCACCATCAAAGACTACCAGGTAATCGAAAAATTCGCCACCGAAATCCCCGACCACATCGAAAACTTCATCAAGTGCGCCAACCCCAAGTGCATCACCAACTTCGAAGACATCCCCACCCGCTTCGACATCGTCGACAAGGAAAACCTCAAACTCCGCTGCCACTACTGCGAGAAGTACACCACCAAAGAAACCATCAAATTCATCAGCTAACCCCTGCCTTCCATCTTTAGTCCAACCCCCTACCCTCCACCGGTTATGAAGAAATACGCCCTCTCACTCCTCGTCCTCACCCTCGTGCTCGTCGTGGCCAGCCTCTCCCTCCTCTGGTTCGCTCCCGCCAGCTTCCAGACCATCCTCGCCCTCCTGCCCCTCTACTTTGCCGTCATCACAGGCCTCATCCACTACGGCGTCGTGCGCAGCTTCTACAAAGACCCCCGCACCTTCGTCAAAAACTTCCTCGGCCTCACCGTCGGCAGCCTCTTCCTCCACCTCTGCTTCCTCTTCATCTGGTCCCTCACCCACATCCCCTCGGCCAAAATCTTCATCATCGGCTTCTGCATCTGCTACGTAGCCTACCTCGTCTTCGAAACCCTCGCCCTGCTCCTCGTCGTCCGGCGCGCCCGTCGCGACAACCCCGGCCCCAGCCAGCAGTAGCCCCACCCTTCGAAGACCCCACCATAACACAGCAAAAGAGGCCCCGGCATTCCGCCGGGGCCTCTCTCATTCTCTTTATCACTTCAGCGCCTCACTTCGCAATCAGGCGCTTGCAGGCGCGGCCTGCTGCCTGGCTCACCTCCACCACATACACCCCCGCACACGGCAGCGTCAGCTCCACCTCGCGCTCCCCTCTCACAGTCAGCTCCCGCACCAGGCGTCCGTCGGCGGCATACAGCCTCACGCGGCTCGCCTCCTCGTTGCCCAAGTCCAAAACACAGCGTCCCGCGGCGGGATTGGGCATCAGCCTTATCCCCTCGCCCTGCGCCTCCTCAATGCCCACATGGGCCGTCTCCAGCGTCATAAACACCCACTCCGTCTCCGCCGTGTCGCCGCACAGACCACGCACATATATATCGTACTGCGAATTCACTTCCATCCAGTAAAAATAAGCCGTGCTGTCCGTCACCGTCATCGTCGTGCCCAGTCCGCGCACAAAGCCCGCCGGGCCATACTCCACCTCCCAACTGTCAGGTGCCAGCGTGTTGTTCCACGCAATCTGGACATTCATCGGCGCATTCTTTACCACGTGCAGGTTCGTCACCTGCCCGCAGGGGTTCGGACGGCTCACCAGGCGCAGCTCGTCCACAAACAGGCGCGAACCGTGCTGGAACTTGCCGCTGGCCGACGAAATAACCATCACCACCATCGTGTCCGCATCGTAATAGCCGTAACTCTGTGGGAAATAACTGCTCAGCGACGTATACTCCAGGTCAAACGGCACGTAATGCACCGAGTCGCCCAGCTCATACAGCCGCTTCACACCCGCGCCCACCAGCACACGGCGGTGCTGCGCCGTGTCGTAGCGCGTGCCAATCATAATCACCGCCCCGTTGTCGTCGTCGCTTCCGTGACCCGGGTCGCGGTAGATAAACTTACCCTCCAACTTCCCAGGCTTAAAACCGTTCAGCGCAAAACCGCCCGTCAGGTAATCGTTCATATCCGCAGTGTCCATCAGATCCAGCATCCACGAAAGCTCCGTCGTGTTGAACGACAGCTGCTGCACCAGGGGCAGCAGATTCGTCAGGTTCACCTGCCCCGTCGTCAAAATCGTCGGCAGCAGCATCTGCGTCAGCGTCGAGTCCAGCAGACCCTCCGCCAGGCTCATCGCCGTGGGCGTCATCACCTCCGAAAACAGAAACGTCCTGGCCACCAGTGCCTTGCGCCCCTCAGGCGCATTCACCGAGTCCGCATACGTCACCGCCAGCGGCAGCGACACATTCAGCGGCACCTCCATGCCCGAATAAGTAAACGTATCGTCCACCACATACACCGGCACACTCCAACCCCTCGGCAACTCATGATCATAATTCACCGGCAGCTTAATCATGCCGCCCATCACCGACAGACTGTCGGCCGGGTACAAATCCCACTCCTCGAACGTGCCAAACGGCACATCCATCGTATCGGGCACCTGGGCCTCCGCCCGCTGGGCACACAGCAGCGCCCCAGCCAGGCAAACAAACAATAAGACAGACCTTTTCATATCCAAGAAAAATAAATTACGCCTGCAAAGATACAAAAAAAACCGCAATACGCAAGAAAAAAAACGCCCCCTGCCCCCATTTTCCGCCCTACCGGCCCTCAAAAGCCCACAGCAGCAGCTCACCCTCCTGCCCCTCCATCAACTCCTCCATCAGCGCCATCCCAGGCCCCGTCAGCGTCACGCACCCCTCGCAGCTCCGCTCGTGCAGCGGCACATACTCCTTAAAACACTGCATATCCATCCACGGCGCCGCATGCACCATCAGCCCGCGGTCCCACACATTCCGCGTCCGCTCCTCCAGCCCCCGCAGCCTGTAGCTCCTCCTCACCCGGGTCCCGTGCTCGTGCGTCAGCGCCATCAGCCCCGCGGCCGAACAGCGGCTCCCCAGCTCCTGCCCCAGCAGGGCATGCTCCTTCGTGCTCCCCTGCGGGCCTCCCGGCTCGGGACCAGGGCCGTGCATGGCAAACGTGCAGGCCACCACCCGCCCCTCCTCAAAACTCCACACCATCAGCCGTGGCTCGCCGCTGGGCATGGCATAATCCAGCAGCAGACAGCAATCCTCGCGCAGCCCCTCGCGCCGGGCCACCGCCAACGCCGCCGCCGCCCGCTCCTCCAGCGAAGCAAAATGCCCCGCCTCAGCCGCCGGCTCCTGCGGAGCCCCGGCCTCGCCGCCATCGCCTACCCCACCCCCAGCGCAGCCCGCCAGAAAAAACCAAAAAGCCAAAAAACAAAAAAACCTATCCATAACCCAAAAATAAATGCAAAAATACAAAAAAAAACCAACACACAAAAAAAAGAGCAACCAGAAAAATCGGAATAATCGGAATAATCGGAATAATCAGAATAATCGGAATAATCAGAATAATCAGAAAACTCCGATTACTCCGAAAACTCCGAAAACTCCGATTACTCCGAAAACTCCGATCACTCAAAAAAAGCCCCCTCACCCCTCCGACATCACAGCGGTGATGGTGCGGTCGGAGAGGGCCGTAAAGGCCCACTCCTCCTCAAACCATTCCCCGTCGTTCCAGCTATCCAGCACAAACCCCTCCGCGGCCACCGCCTGCAGGCGCAGCACCGTGCCCCTTGCATAGCGGGTGGGGGTGGCCGGGGCGGCCGTGCCGTTCACCATAATCACGCCCGCCCCTGCGGGCCGAACGACGAAGGACAGCTCCGCACCATCACCCACTAAGGGTTTACCGGTGCCGCCACGTTCTCGTCGTTCGGCGTCAGGAACTGGTCGCCCAGGACGCCGCCGTAGCTCAGAATAGCCTCCGTGCGGGCGGCCTCGGTAGTGTAGTTCTGCAGCAGGTTGCCCTTCACCAGAAAGCGCTGCGAGCTCACCACAGTCTTGCTCTTCGCGCGGCGGCTGTGAATCCACACTATGCCGCCCGTAAAGTTGGTCAGGCTTGTGCCCAGGCGGCCGTTGTTATTGCTGAAACCCTCAGCATCCACAACGTCGTAGAGCTTCGTCAAATTGTCGTTCAGGTCCAGCGTCACCTCCATCGCGTCAATCTTGACATACGGCACCTGCGAAGTGGCGTTCACCGTCTGGCGGGCCAGGAAGCACGTAATCTGGTCGCCGTGGAAATAGTCGCCGTTGTTGCTCACCACCGCCTCGCTAAACTCCTTCACCGTAGTGCTGGCGTCGACCGTGAGCGAACCCAGGGCAATGTCCGTAGACACCTTGCCGGGGGCGCCGCCGGTGCCCGGCACCTCCTCCACAACAATCGAAGGCAGCGAGCCGCGGGTCACCTGGTAGGCCGCAATCACCGCGCCCCCCTGGCGCGCCTGGTCCTTCGTCAGGTACACCGGCACACTCCCCAGGTTCGCGCTCATAAACTCGTTAAAGTCGCTCACCCTGGCCCCCCTGTTCTCAAACGAAGGGTGGTTGTTGCCGCTGAAAGCGCGCCACACATTCACAATGTTGGCCCACTGCACACGGCGCAGCATCTGTCTGTAAGAGCGGACGGGCACATCCTTCGGGGCAACCTTCTGCTTTGCCACCGTCTGCCCGTTCAGGCGGGCGTAAGTCCAGTCGCCTGCCGAACCCCGCAAACGGGTGTTAATTCCAGTTAAAATAGCCATACGCTTAAGTCTTAGCCTCAGTCGCCGAGACCTTACCTCGGGGTTTTGATGACAGAGGCATCTCCAAGGGCCGACCCGCATCCCTCCCTACCCGGGAACGGGAAAAGGAGCCGTCGTCCCCTTTCGACGCTGCAAAAGTACACAAAAAACCTGTCCCCGCCACCCCCAACCTGCACCAACCCGCACCAACCCGCCAATAACAGCCCCTTCCCGCCTTTCCCCGCCCCAAACCAACTTCTTTTGTAACCTCATCAGGCATCAAAAACAACCATCAACACAATAAAAAGAAACCGTTCTCGTTAGTAAATAAAAAACTCACACATGTCACTTGTAATCCACATTCCCAGCTCCACTTTCCCTGACCCCTCTACGGAAAAAAATCATAAGATTCAATGCCCATATACAAATCAGCATACCAGTTTTTTAACACCTCAGCCGTAAATGTCTTATCTTTCCAATAACCCTTACTCAGGCCGATGGCGTTGGGACCAAGGAAGACTTCTCTACTTCCAATTCGAAAACATATCAGCCTGCGCTAAAATATTAAACTCCTTAGACGGACTCCCCCTCAACCAGCCAGACGACCTTTTGCGCCAGCCATTGGAAAAACATACCGGGCTGCCCTTCCTCCCACATCATTACAAAGTCTGGAGAAACTATGCCCGCGTCTTCCAGTGCTCCATGCTGGCCACACAGTTCGAAAAACGATTAGTCGTATCTGATTTGTGCAAGAACCTCGCAAGCGGCAACCCTTTCACACCCGATGAATACCTCAATTTCGTTTTTTCTCACTTCCAATACCCCTATCCTGCTTTCCAGAAATACAACACCTCAGAATCACCCGTATTCCCCTTCCTCGCCATCATAAAACTCCTCATTGCACGGAACAACTCTCCACTCAGCCTCGACGACATATTCTCACTCGTCATCGGAAACAATTGCACCGGCCTGGAAGAAATCACCCACTACGCCAACCTCCACAAAACCTCCCGCACCCCCATTAACGACGAACTAAGGCAAGTCCGCGAAATGCTCACCTTCATGGGTCAGGCATCCTATTTACGTTGGTTCGACCAAAAGCTGTACATCGACACCACCGATTTCAATGCAATCCTCAACGCAACCGCACCTTTCCTATCACCCGTCCGCCAATCCGACCCATCAAAAGAATTCTTACGCCTTACCTCAATCCAACACAACATAAACTCACAAGACTTCTCCGTCATACTAAAGGACAGGCCCATCCCAGACATCCAAATTAAAGAAGGCAGCAAATCATTCACTTACCACCAAACAATCGAGCGAAGCCCGCTGCTGCGCAAACATTTCTTCAAACTCCACCCAGACTTTGTTTGCGATGCCTGCGGGCTCCACCCTGAAGAAAAATACCCCTGGCTTGTCAACACCAACCTTCTAGAACTCCACCATATCCTTCCTCTCTCTTCCACCCTAAACAGCAACGCCTCCACCACAAAACTTGACGATTTACGCCCCCTCTGCCCCAATTGCCACCGGAGCGTACACATATTCTACCGACTGAAACTCGCCGAGTGGGAAATCCAGGATTTCTCATCTAAGCAAATGGCACTCGACGTATACAAAACCGCCAAAAGAACTATCGTGTAATGGACAAACTCACCTACCGCCACCAAAAAGAGTTGATAGCATACGCCATCTCTTCAGAGACTCCACTTGAAGAGATACTCTTTCGAAATGGGTTTGACTACAACGCACTTGTCTACTCCGACGAAGCTCAAATTGACGACTATTCTTTCCCCACCTTCATCCCACTAAACGAGCGGAAGGCCGAAGCCCCTCACATTCCTTCCGTCAGTTTCTTCTCAGGCGCAGGGGGCTTAGACCTCGGATTCAAATACGCCGGATTCGACTCCATCATCGACGTGGAAATAAACGAAATGTTTTGCAACACCCTCAGACTCAACGGAGCCCAAAAAGTCATCGGTCCGCCCTACTACCACGGCAACATCCAAAACTATGAAGAAATCATCGCACAACTGGAGAACGAAGGCATCTGTCGCAACTTTCCTGGCGTTTTTCACGGTGGCCCGCCATGCCAGTCTTTCAGCGTAGCAGCCAACCAACGTTTCTCCAAAGATGGCGACAACTTCAAACGAACTGGGTTCGAGAACGAAAAATTGGGCAACCTCCTTTTCTGCTTCATCGAAATCATCCTGCATTTCCACCCAGAAACATTCCTCATCGAAAACGTCGACGGCCTTCTAACAATCGACGGAGGCGTACAAGTGAAAAAAGTCTGCCAGAAACTTTCCAATGCCGGCTACCACGTAGCAACTCCCAGCATCGTAAATGCAGCCGACTACGGCGTCCCCCAAAAAAGAATGAGAACCATCATCGTCGGCAGCAGACTGCGTAACTTTGGCTACCCAGCCAAATTGCCCTCCCACATTCCGGCCGGCAGCGTACTCGGCCACTTTATCGAAAACTGCGAGGGAAACACACCCAGAAACCACAAGGCCGAATCCGTACAGCGCTACATGCAGCTGGCTTTTGGCAAAAGGGACAAACTGGGCCGCGTCGACCGCCTCGACCCAACCCTCCCCTCCAAAACCATCATTGCAGGCGGAACCAGCGGCGGCGGACGCTCGCACCTCCACCCCTTCATCCCCCGCACACTGACCGTGCGCGAATGCGCCAGACTGCAAACCTTTCCCGACGACTACATCTTCACCGGCCCCACTGCCCGCCAATTCACCCAGGTAGGCAATGCTGTCCCCCCGATCCTAGGATATGAAATGGCTTGTGCCATATACAAGACCGTCTACCAATATTTCTAGAGCAACCTTCTGCGCCCCTCAATGGACAGCACTTGCCAAACCCTCTTTGCCCAGCTGCCTATACCAAGCGTCAGTAGAGTGCAGCCTAGAGATGCTCTCGTGCCCCAAACAAAAACACAAAAAAACAGAACAATCAGAGCAATCATAAAAATCGGATTATTCTGAATAATCGGAATAATCGGAAAATTCCGAAAACTCCGAAATCTCCGAAAACTCCGAAATCTCCGAAATCCCCAAAAAAAAGCCCGCTCCGGGCGGGGCGGGCGGGTTAGGGAGGGCCGATGGCGTCGAAGATGGCGCTGACTTGGGCGCGGGTGAGGATTTTCTGGCGAGGGGAGTAGCCCAGCTGCTGCAGGCGCTCCATCAGGCCGGGGCTTTTGCGCAGCTCGGTGTGGAGCCAGCTGAGGGCGCTGCGGGGCGACATGTAGCCGCGCGTGTAGGCCAGGGCCAGCTCGGTCTTGCCGTAGGGGCGCAGGGGGTTTTCGTTAGGGTCTTTCATGGCGGCGGGCTATTGGTGGCAGACTATCCGTTCGGCCTCGGGCAGGTAGAGGCGCACGGCCTGCAGCAGCTGTCCGGTGCGCTGTCCGGGGTGCAGGGTCGCCTGGCGCTGCAGCAGCTCGGCCACCTTGGCGTCGCTCAGCCGGCGGCGGTAGGGGAGCCGCACGTGCTCCATGCCGCGCACCTGGCCGGGCCGGTAGCCGTACTGCGGCAGCAGCCGCAGCGCCGTGGGTTCGTCCATTTCGTTAAAAACCAGCAGCCTGTGCAAACCCTGCGCCGCAAGGCAGATGGTGAGTTTGGGGGCTGTGCATTCGACAATGAGAAACATAGGTCTGTGTGGGTTTAAAGGGTTTATGGAAAAAACGTTCATGAGAGGAAAGGGCGTTGGGTGAGGCCGCCGTAGCTTTGGGCGGCGGTGGCGAAGGCGTCGTCGGAGGCGTAGCGTTCGACGAGGGGGTTGGTGACGCAGAGGCGCTGCGAGGAGAAGAGGCGGCCGGTGTCGGTGGGGCGGACGTGCACCCAGGCCATGCCGCCCTCCACCGCGGCGGCGGCGCCGAGGAAGCCGCCCACCGAGCCGAAGCCGACGCTGGCGCCCACGTGCAGGGCGAGGGGTTCGTCGCAGGCGGGGTCGAGGGGCAGGTCGGCGATGGAGCCCGAGGCGTAGGGGGTGGGCACCACGGGGTTCCACAGCTGGCGCAGGAGGACGAAGCGGAGGACGTCGCCCGGGGCGAAGGCGGGGTTGAGGCGTGTGACGGCGCGGGCCAGCTGGGCCACGGTGGTGTCGGCCGAGGGCACGAGGGTGCCGAGGGCGATGTCGGTGACGGGCAGGCCGCCCTGCAGCCCCACGCCGACGGGGACGAGGGAGCCATGCGAGACGGCCACGTCGACCACCACGCAGCCTCCCGAGGCCACCTGCTGGCGCGTGAGGTAGGCGGGCTGGCACTGCAGGGCATGCGACTTGAAGCTGCCGTAGTCGGTGCCGCGGCCGGCCGGGCGCTGGAACTGGGGCCGCGGCCCGGGCAGGAAGCTTTTCCAGAGGTTGGTGGCGTTGCTGTAGCGGGCGCGCTGGCGCATCTGCCCGGGGGTGAGGGTGCGGCGGCACTCGCCGTTGTGGCGCGGACGCATGACGAGGGTGTCGCCACGGCGGTAGATGGTGATGCCGCCGATGCTGCCGGTGAGGCAGCCGATGGGTTTGATGATTTTTACCATGACTGTTTGTTTTTTAAATGGTGAATAGAAAATGTGTGGTTGTTTGGTGTGTGGCACAAAGACCGATAGGCGAACGATAGAGCATCTGCCAAGCATGTGGCGGAGGAAGGGCGAAGGCGGGGCGGGAAGGGGGGTGCGGCAAGGGCGCGGGAGGGGGAGGAAAGGGCGCTGAAGGGGTGCGGCAAGGGGAGCGAGGGGGCGGGGCAAGGGGGCGGCGGGGGCTAGCGGTGCGGGGCGGCGGGGGGCCGGCGGCGGAGGGTGCGGGCGTCCATGTTTTCCTTGAGGTCTATCTCGTGGACGATGTAGCCGCGGCGGCGGCCGTTGCTGTAGGAGCGGAAGCCGAGGGTGTGCATGGCGCGGCCGATGTTGTTTTTGTTGAGCTGGCCGCGGAGGGCGCCGGAGGCGCAGCGTTCGAGTATTTCGGCGGTGGTGACGAAGGTGTGGGTTTCGAGGTAGCGGCCTTCGGGGTCGGTGTCGTCGGAGGGTGGGCGGTAGTAGCGGAGTATCTGTTCCTCCTCCAGGTTGGGTTCTTTGAACTGCTCCATGTGGGGTGCGAGGGCGGCGATGTCGTGGGCGTCGAACCAGTACTGGAAGCCGTGGCGGTAGAGGTAGAAGGCCTGGCTGTAGAGGCCGCGGTAGTCGAAGTTGGGGCGGTCGATGCTTTCGATTTGGAAGGCGAGCCAGCGGCGGAGGCCGGTGCGGTCGCCGAAGAGGGCGGTTTCGTTGCTGGTGCCGCAGAAGGAGGCGATGTGGGGGCGGCTTTCCTTGGTGTGCTGGTAGGGGGCGCGCTCGCTGACGATGGTTTGGGTGATGATGCCTTTGATGGTGTCGAGTTCGCGTGGGGTCATGGTGCCGATTTCTTCGAGGCAGATGAGGGCGAACTCGGAGAGGGCGAGGCGGGCGTCCTTGTCCATGCGGAGGGGGTCGGTCTTGCTGAGGAAGTAGTCGCGCAGCTCGGGGGGTAGGAGTTCGCGGAAGAAGGTGCTTTTGTAGGTGCCCTGTGGGCCGGTGAAGATGAGGACTACCTGGTTGGTCTGGGCGCTGTCGAGCATGGCGGGGATGAGGCCGACGAACCATTTCTCGAAGTATTTGTGGAAGAAGCCGGCGGGGCTGGTGGTGTGGACGGTGGCGCAGAGCTGCCCGATGTAGTCGGGGTCGGAGTGGCCGTCCCATTCGGGCAGGCTGCCGAGGTATTCGCGGAAGGGGTTGTAGCGTGGGACGAAGGTGCTTTCGATGACGGCGTCGAAGTCGGCGCGGCGCACGCGGCGGCCGAGGGCGGTGTCGCACTCTATCATCATGCTGTTGCGGACGTACTCGGTGAGGGGTCGGAAGATGGCGGCGGCGCGGTCGAAGTATTCGAAGGTGCGGCGCACTTCGTTCTGGCGGAGCTGGTAGGCGTCGGCCAGCCAGTGGCCGATTTCCTGGTAGCGGGCCACGGCGGTGCGGCTGGCGCCGGGGACGGGTGCGGGGGCGGCGGTGGTGGGCGCGGCGTCGGAGGGGGCTT
>CAMUZR010000001.1 GCA_947165255.1 uncultured Bacteroidales bacterium | reverse complement strand
GCTGACGGCTTGCGCACCGGAACTGATGCTGCCTATGACACCGCCTAGGCCCCGGCGGCCACTGCCGCTGCCCTGACTGCTGACGGCTTGCGCACCGGAACTGATGCTGCCTATGACACCGCCTAGGCCCCGGTGGCCACTGCCGCTGCCCTGACTGCTGACGACTTGCGCACCGGAACTGATGCTGCCTATGACACCGCCTAGGCCCCGGCGGCCACTGCCGCTGGAGGTAGAACCGCCACTGCCAATAATGGGGAGGGGCTTGTTTGCACAAGTGAGCCCATCCACACCCGCCCTTATGCTGCTGACGACCGCAGACAGGGGGCGGCCACCGCTGCCTTGGCTGTACCCACGGGTGGCCAGCAGAATCTGGTCGAGTTGTAACTCGCCGTCGATGTGATGGGACTCGCGGCCTGTGGAGGATAATTCCGAATCGTCCTCTATGATAATGCCGTTATCGCCAACCATACGCAGGAAACTGAGGAGGCCTGCAGGAGGCTGGCCCGCATGGGCCTTGATCTGGATATGCAGGTTGGTGTCCATCGAGGCCGTCTGGAGGGAAACCATGTCAGTTTGGGACGAGCCGACATTGGCCATAAGCGTATACTGGTCGCTATTATCGACGCTCACTTGGGCATTGAAGTCGAGGTCAATGTCGTCCATTTTCAGGTAGGGAGCGGGAACAAGCGTCAGGAGAGGGATTGTAATGCTCTTTTCGACAGCATTTTCGACATATGTAAACGTCACCGTAGTCACCTGTTCCTCAAATGGATCATCCTGAAAGAGGGCCTCTTTGGTGTACTGCCAGGCAAGCTCGGAGGCCTGGCCTTGAGCCTCTATGCAAGCGGTGAGCACCCCTCCGACCAACTGGCCGAAAGGCACTGATCCAACAGCTTCGGGGCTCTCGTCAAGTTTGTGCCGAAGGGTGGGGCTTAGAAGGGAAAGCGGTTTTCTCATAACGGCTGCACTTATTTTTGGGATGACTGGTATGAAGATTCCTCCTTAGGGGGCTTTGGGGTGACCTCGTTTTCGGGATATGTCTGATATGAGGTTTCTACTTCAGGGGACTTTTGGGTGACCTCGACTGCGCCGGACAGGACCTGCATTAGCCGCTCCACGCCCAGGGGGAGATCGGAAGTGGAGGCCTGGATGCCGACATTTATCTTGAGGTCACCTTTGAAGGAGGAGGCCTGCTCATATTTTTCAGTCATGGAGGCAGTGGTGGCTATCCGGCCTATCAGGTAGCCGCTATCCATAGAAACATCCGTGGCGAAGTTGAGTTTGATGTGGTCAATCTGCAGGTAGGGCAAGGGCACCACCGAAATGAGGGGCAGGACGATGCGCTTGCGCCGCCCCCCCATGATGAAGGAAAACTGGAGGGTTTTAGCCTGATAGTTAGTGTCCTGATCATGGTGGAAGCCCACCTGATGAATGTAGCGGGTGGTCGCAGCCGAAGCCTGAGCCTGCGCTTCGACACAGGCAGTGAGGGGCGATGCAATGAGAGAGCCAAAGTCAATGGCCTCAAGGCTGCTGGTAATATCGTCGAAATCCATGTGCTAACGTTTGAATTGGCTTGCTTGGTCAAGTTTCTTGGAGGCCTCGTCGACCTCTTTAAGGATTTCCATGGCGTGCCTAGATTCTGCACGATTGATCGTAAGTTCAAGCCCGCAATAGGGGCAGCGGAGAGCCTGGGCACTAAGAAGTTCTGCTATGGTGGTGGGTATGAATTGTCCACATTGGGGGCATTTCAAACCGGGCGATTGTTGTTGTTGTGGCATAGGATGGGGGGGTGTTAATTAGGTATATTATTATAATGGCTTAACCGTTAGGCTGTTGGAGGCCGCCTGAAGCAGCGACTTGATGCCGTCGGGGAGTTGGTGTTGCTGCATCTTAACATTGACTCGTACATGGGTAGTAGTGGTGTTCTCGGTTTCTCTATGAGAGACAACAAAGTGTGAGCCTGTAATCCCTTGTGTGGAGGGGGTCATCTCCTGCGCCGTGTTCTTCCGTTGCTCCTCTTGAAAGAGGAGTTGCCTGAGTTCCAGTCGTAGAGAGCGGCACTCCTCATAGCGCCGGAAATGCTCTTTGGCAGAAATCCCCACTCGGTTGGTCCGAAGGCTTTGGATGAGTTTCTTGGCTTCTAAGCGCTTGTAGAGAAGGGGGGCAGACTCGGTATGTTTAGTAGTGTTGATAGGGGTAGGCACCCGAATGCCTGACCTTGGGGTGACAGTGGAACCAGGTGCCTGCATGCTGACAGTTTCTTCCTCAATGTTATGGAGGTGGACATTGAGGTCCAGGTCGAAAGTAACCTCGGTAACATGAAGGAGAGGAAGAGGCATCATGGTTATGATGGGGATGGAAATGTCCTGCATGTTGCCAGCAGAGTCACGCATAGCGAAGTGGGCCATTTGGAGTTGGCGTTCGGTGGCAGAGGGATTGGAAGTACCGTAGGCATAGCGTTCGATAAGTTCGTAGGCTTTGTTGGCGGCACGGCTGTCGGCAAAGACGGCAGCTTCGAGCGTCTCGGCCAGAGCTGCTGCAATGCCATAGTCGCCCGAGGGGGTCCCCTCGACCTGCTGGCTGACCTTCATTGAGGGTTCCTTTGGCATGGCTTACTATTTGTTTTCGTCAGTGGAGTTTTGAATCTTGAGCTCCTGCTGCGAGGGCACAATACGGATAGTCATAGTTTGGATGGCCTCGGGAGGGAGGTTGGCGAGGGCTTGGTTGGCCACCTCTACCTGGAGGGAACCGTAACGCTGAATACGGCGGAAGGAGGGCATAGTGCTCTCGCGGAGGATGTCGTCCAGCTCCTTCGTGAGAACACGCTGGAACTCGGCAGCCACGGCGGAGCGGAGGTCGTGAGCGGGGTCTTGCAGGAAAAGACCACGGATGTCTTCGTGGTCGATGAGGTGCTCCACGGCAGCCGGGTAAAGAAGATTGTAGACAGCCTTGAGCGAAAGGCTGGCATCAGGGCCCATGAGACGGTCGCGGTCGGAGGTAAGGATGGCCGCAAAGCGTTTGGCCAGGTGGCGGCGGAAGTCACGATTGTCTTGCAACGTGTCCACAAAGCCGTATTGGGCCTTGTAATCGGCAGGAGAGCACTGGATGGTGTGCACCATGGTTTTAATGAGCAGTTCGGCAGTTTCGCGAGCCACATAGCGCAGTGTACGGTCAATCTCCTTGCCGTTGACGCCTTCCTCCTCCTTCTCCTCAACGCCTTCGGTAACGGCATAGTTCAGTTTAAATTCGAGTTCGCCCAGCGAAGCCGCAGGAAGGTGCATACCCGACAGGCGGCCTCCTGTAGCATACTGTTCGGAGAGGGATTGTAAAAAAACATTAGCGTCGTGCTGGGCACGGAGGGAGTCGGAAAGGATGGCTCCAAGGATATCTTTGAGAGTTGTTGACATATATTTGTTACTCTTAGTTGCTATGAAGTTTACTATTCTTAATTCTCAATTAACCAGTTTATTGTTGGGCATTCTCAATTCTCAATTCACACCCCCGCCTACCCTTTTTAGTTTTCACCTTTTACTTTATCTCAAATTCTCAATTCTCAACGGTGACCATGTATTTTAATTTGCCTGCCGTGAGCAGGTAGAGGCCGGGGAGGGTGAATAGGAACTGACGGCTGTCGCCGTTGTTGGTAGACTCGATTGTGACATCATCCTCGCCCACCTTGGAACATTTTATCATCTCGGGGGAGATGTTACCTTCGGTGTCGTAATAGGTGGCACTTACGAGGGCATACCCGCCGGAAAGTTTCACCTTGTCGGCACTAACGGCCAGTTCGCCATTGGGGTTGAAAACTTCAATAGAATCGTTAAGAATTTCCAGCATTTTTGAGATACCGCCAGGCATATCTTCCGGGCCCACCTTGATGCTTACGTCCATGCTGGTCTCCACACTGTATTTAGAATCTTGAGTGGCCTTCGAATCCTTTTTGGAAGAGAACGAAACGCCAAAAGTAGGTTCGGTGCGGACCGATTTCTTTATGGCCTCGGACGATGCAGGGCTGATGGCAGGTGCTGGGCCGTCGGCATTAGGTTTAGCAGATGGAGCGGCATTTGCATTTTGGGGCTCTGCTTTGGAAGTCTCTTGTACATCAGTTTTCTTGGGAGTTTCACCCGTCTTTGCCGGATTGGGAGATTCGGCGTTTTGAGATTTCGGGGGTTGCTGGGCAGTGCTGGAAGGCTTGCCGCCATTTAACCAGGCGTCGGACACGCCCACACCACCATAGGCTCCAAAGTCGGCTTGGGAGCCGTTGACCATATTAAGCTGCGAAGAGGTCTTGATGGCCAACTTGAAGTTATAGGTCATCTCATTGATGCGCATATTATTGATAGGCACCAAGGTGAGGAGGGGGATGGCAAGCTTGGCTTTCTTACCATTTTTGAAGAAAGTAAACGTGACCACCGATAAGGCTCCGTTCTTGACGCCGAACTCGTTGATACACTCAAGCGTTTTTTTTGCGGCAGCATACTGGGCATTGATGGCAGCGTTGAGCGGGGCGGCAATGATGGTGGCCAGGTCGGTGTTGCCCATAGTTTTCAGAGCCTCTTCGCCCATTTTGGTGGAGGCAGAAGCCTCGCTCAGGGTGACCGTTGCCTTCATTTTTTCGGCAGCTGTGCCCAACCCTTCGGCCATGTCGCCAATGCCGGAGAACATCTGCCCGACCGATTGCATACGCTGTGCATGAGGGTCGGTGGGATTCGTATCGCCTGACGGGGCCACAGGATTCTGCACCTGTGAAGGGGCAGGGGTGTCGGCAGTTCCCCGAGTAGGGGTGTCGGTAGACTCCGTGGTTGTATTTTCAGTAGACTCCGGAACAGTGGTTTTATCTTCCGGTTGTGATGGGTTATTATCTGACATGGCTTTATTGGTTATTGTTGAGAATTAATAACTTGTAAGGATATAGTTTTGTCGCCGACGGAGACGGCGTAGCTACCCGGAGCATTGAAAAGACAAATGAAACCGGGGTTGTCGGAGGTTATCTGGTAGTCGGTGCCTTTGACGGCCTTGCGTTCACGGCCGTTTTCCGTCACCTTGATTTCTATGATGTCGGGGTCAGCATATTCGAAATATCCCTCTTCATTTTTATAGGTGATATAAACGCCCTTCATCGAATCGCTGGAAAGGTCTACGAGGGAGGAGGACAGGTGGAGCTCACCGCCTTTCTCAACAGTGTCGATAGACTCGTTGAGCATTTCAAGGACTTTGGCCATGCCGGCGGGCATGTCGTCCTGTCCGGCTTTGACGGCTACGTCCATGGTGTACTCGACGGAGTACTTGGAGTCGCGGGTGGACGAGGAGTCTTTTTTGCTGGACACGCCGATGTTCATTTCCATGGAGGCCTTGGCTATGAGGATGTTGCCTGAGGCTTTGGCCTTCATGCCAAAGTCTACGGCAAGGCTTTCCTTGGTGGTGGTGGTGGTGGATGAGGCAGCGGAGATGTTGGCTTTGAAGGCTATGTCTATGTCGCGGATGGCTATGTAGGGTATGGGGACGATGGTGAGGAGGGGGACGTTGATGGTGGCCATGCGGCCGTTTTTGCGGTAGGTGAAACTGACGTAGGTGAGGCTGCGGTTGCCATTTTCGTCTTCGACCAGGCCCACTTCTTTGATGAATTTCCATGTGGCAAGGGCGGAGTCGGTCTGAGCTTCGATGCAGGCTTTGAGGGGGCCTCCGATGATGGTGCCAAAGGGCATGGATTGGAGCGCGTTGTAGGCTACGCTCGACGGGGTTGTGTCAATTGATGCCATGGGTTTTCGGTTTTAAATGGTTAAATCAACGGTTCGGGTGAGCGGGGTGTCGACTCCTTCGATTTTGGGGGCGGTGAGTTTGGTTGTTTTGGTGTTTTTGTCGAAATAGAAGAGCACGGCGTCGCCGTCGCCGTTGGTTTCGCTCCGCTTGGAGTTGTCGCAGGCCAGTCCTTCGGTGACAAAGATTCCTTCGGGGTTTTTGTATCGGGCGACGATGAAGATGAGGTCGTCGCCCGCCGCGAAGGGGCCGTCGAAGGCGAGCTCGCCCCGCGTAGAGACTACGTCGAGGGCTCCGCCAAGCAGTTCGAGTATCTTGGACATGCCGGCGGGCATGGATTCCTGCCCGGCATGGACTGAGACGTCGATGGTGGCTTCGACGCTGTAACGGGAGTCGCTGGTGCTTTTCGAGTCGCGCTTGGTGGAGATGCTTGTGGTCATCTTGGACACTTTCTTCTTGGTGAGCCAACCGCCTCCTTTCTTGGTTTCGGTCGAATGGGTTTGCTGACCTTCGACGGTGAACCCAGACTCAGAACTGTCCTGCTCCACGCCAGACACGGCCAGCTTGAAGTCGATGTCGATGTTGTGGATGGCGATGTAGGGGATGGGGACGATGGTGAGGAGGGGGACGCTTATGTTCACTTTGCGGCCGTTTTGGATGTAGGAGAATACTACGTATACGGCTTTGACGTTGCCTTCGGTGTCCTGGGTGAGGCCGACGGATTTGATGAAGTTGACGGTTGAGACGGCGGCTTCGGCCTGGGCGTTGATGCAGGCGGAGAGGGGTCCGCCGATGATGCTCTCGAAGGGTATGCTGTTGAGCGTTCCGGTTACTTTTTTATCTACTTCGTTAGGCATATTTAATGGTTTTTAGTTATTATTGTTTTTTGTTAATATTTTTTTGCAAAAATACATTTATTTTTTTAATTTGCATGTTTTTTATTGTTAATTTTTTTAATAGGAAGGGTTTGCTACGATATTTGGCTGGGTGTGAAGCGGTTGGCGTTCAGAAAAAAAAATGGAGGGGGCGCGACGGCGGGTGGCAGTTTGAGGGCGACGGTGTGTGCGCGACTCTCTGAGGGGGTGGGCTTTGCTTTACGGCCGGGGCTTTTCAGGCGACTTCAGATTGGTGTTCAAAACAGGCGGCCGCAGGGGGATGGGGCTCTTCGGGGGCTACCGATAGGTCGGCCACGCATGGCAATATGGGCGGTGGGTTTGTGCCTTTGCGTTTTGGTGGGTGCCTGACGATGGTGCTCTTTTGCGGAGCGCAGGCTGCCCTGTGTTGCCATGGGTTCTTTGATGGTTGCATGGCAATTTATAGGGTTGTCGCGAGTGCCCTTCCCGGGGCTTTTTTAGGGGGTGCTGCTGCAGGAGGGTGCGGATGGCGGGGCTGGCGGCAGAGGGGTGTCAGGGCTGGCGGCGGCTGCGGCGGGCCCGGAGGATGAGGATGACGGTGAGGGCGACGAAGAAGGCTGCCATGGTGGCGATTTCGACCACATGCTCCTGAGGCTCAACCCAGAATTCCTTAAGAAGACCATTGCGGGCAAAGACCTCCACAGCCGTCCACAACACCAGCACACAGGCAATAGCCATGCGCAGATTGGGACCCCAACCCTGCAGGTGCAGCCCCTTGCGGAAGATGAAGACGGCCCCCACCACGCAGACAAGAGCCACGATGATGGTGACGGGATGGCTGTCGCCAAAGAAGACAGGGTCATAAAGGAACATCAGCAGCAGATAGACGGTCCACATCATCACGTTCAGCTCCATGAATGTGGTGAGTGAAGTATGGCGACTCATATTGTTAGGTACAATCTCCACGCGTTTCTTTCCAAAGAAGACCTTCTGCAGCCAGTTCATACCGCAGCAGCCCGTCTTGGTTCCGAAGACATACAGCACCATCATCAGAGCCCAAAAGCCAAAGGTGGCGGGCATGGTGAGATACTCAGGCTTGGACCCGGTGAGAGCCTTCAGTGTGTTGCGGTCGATGGATTCAATGTCCATGCCGTTGATAAGGGTCTGGTGGCTGACACCTATGCCGTCGACATACTGGGTGACGGTCTGCACGGTGCCGGAGCCCACCAAGTCGTAGTGGGTGCCGAAACGGGCAGCGAAATAGCCCATCAGAAACTCAATCCAGCCCGTCCAGAAGAGCAGTCCGCCGAAGAGGCCGAAGAGGGTCTGCTTGGTGTCGCCCTTGACAAAGACGCCCCAAATGCCCAAAGCCAGACCCACGGCCCCCATGGCAAAGGCGCAGCGGTTCATGGCGGTGAAAGACATGGTCTGCTCCATCACCCGCATCAGGGCATGGCCCAGCGGCATGGTGAGCAGCACTATGAAGAACGACAAAATAGTTTTACCCCAATAAAGTTTTTGTTTTTCCATAATTCAATAATCTATTAAACACATAATTAAACAATGGAAACCGGCAACCTTTGAGCCTCTTCCACGATGCAAAGATACACAAAAAATTGAGAATTGGGAATTGAAGTTAGCGTATAGTGATTAGTTATCGCGGCTCCCGCCTTCTCAATTCTCAATTCCCAACCCCGTCTATCCTTTTAGTTTTTACCTTTTACTTTATCACAAATTCTCAATTCTGAAAAGTTCTGGATAACGCTGGCGCAGTACCACGGGACGGCCCTGCTCCATCAGGCAGTGGGTGCTCTCGCCGGTGAAGACTACCTCCTCCCCCACCCTGCCCACATAGGCGAAACTGAATTTCAGCGCGGTGACCTTGGCCAACTTCACCTCGATGGAAATCTCGTCTTGGAAGGTAGTGCTCTTACGGTAGGTGCAGTCCACATGCATCACCGGCGACACCACGCCGTCGGCCTCCATCTTCTCAAACCCATAGCCCAGCTGGTCCAAGAGATCCACGCGGGCCTCCTCCATAAAGCGTATATAGTTGGAATGGTGCGTGATGCCCATGCGGTCGCACTCGTAATATTTGACTTTGTGAACGTATGCTTTCATGCTGCAAAAATACGAATAAAATTTGAATCATTCACTTTTGCCCCCTAAACAGTGCCCTAGTGAAAAGCGAATAGCGATTACAGTTGGCGAATCACTAATCACCAAAAAATCATTAATAACCTATCTCTATAAAGGAATAAGTGCGCGGGTTCGAGGCATCCCACACGTTTATGGAGCCTTACACATACACTTTATACCCAACATATTAGCGAGCCGAAAGAAATAGAAATACTATGGGGAAAGGTGTGGGAAACGGGCGAGCAGTCACGGCTTCGGTCCCACAGGCTGAGGGTTTCAAAAAGTGTGTACAGCTATGTCCAGCCTTGTGAAAAGAATTATGGATGCTCCCTCCAGGGGGTCGCGACCCATTGTGTGGGGTTTGGGTGAGATGTTGCTTAACATGTAAGCAAGCATTCTTCAAGATTGCTTTTCTGGGCAATCTGCCAGAATGAAAGTTAAGTGAACAACCAAATTAATATGCATATCTTTTAACACGAATTATCATGAATTATCCATTAATTAAATGGTCAATTAGATGGAAATTATATGTAAAATATATTTGAGCAATTACTTATGCATATCTTTTAACACGAATTATCATGAATTATCCATTAATTAAATGGTCAATTAGATGGAAATTATATGTAAAATATATTTGAGCAATTACTTACAAAATCCCAATGTCAAAATGCCTTTAAGTTTTTTGATGGGTAGTTGGGCGCATTTTCGGGGTGCGTCTTGGTTATTTTATGTGTGCGGTGCTAAGGGTGGGCGGCTCTAGGCTGGCCAGCTGGGCCGCTCGGTGCGGGGCGGGGTCTCTTCAGCGGGTGTACCATTCTTTGAATTCGGGGACTTTGGCTTTGGGTATGATGATGCTTTCGGGCGTGGGGACGCAGAGCTCCAACTTGAGTTTGCCCAGAAGCCAGAGGGTGATGTCGGTAATGGCTTTGTGGGCCACCAATACCTGACGGTTGGCTCGGTAGAAGTGGCGCGGGTCGAGCTGGTCCGCCAGGGTGTCGAGTGGTTTAGGGACGGCATGGGTCCGGCCATCAAGAGTGACGATGTGGGCTATCTTGTTGTCGAGTCGGATGTAGGCTATGTCGCTGACGGCTATGGGCTGCAGCCGGTCGGCTATGGGCAGCAAGAGGTGGGTTTTGTACTGCACAGCGTGTTGCTGCATCATTTGCATGAGGCGGCCGAAGTCGGCCGAGACGGGGGCGGGCCGCAGGGCTGCCAGCCGGCTGTACTTGTCCAGCGCACGCCGCAGGTCGGCCAGCTGGATAGGTTTGAGCAGGTAGTCGATGCTGTTGACCTGGAAGGCTTGCAGGGCATATTGGTCATATGCGGTGGTGAAGACGACGGGTGCGGCGACGCTCGCTTGGTCGAAGATGCGGAATGCGGAGCCATCGGCCAAATGGATGTCCATGAAGACTAGGTCGGGGGCAGGATTCTGCCTGAAGTATTCGACGCTTTCTTCGATGCTTTGGAGCACGCTCAGGATTTGGATGGTAGGTTCGGCTTCTGCCAGGAGGCGCCGGAGTTGCTGGGCGGCCACCATTTCATCTTCGATGATCAATACTTTCATGAGTTGAGAATTGAGATTTGATTGGTCCCTAGGCTATCAGGGGCAGTTCGACGGCAAAAGCGGTCGGAGTTTGCTGTATGCTTATTTCTTTGTGGAAAAGCAGTTTGTATCGCTGGTTGAGGTTGTCCAATCCTATATGGGGGGAGGCGGAGCCTTCGGGTGGGTCCTGCTTGGGCTGGAGGGGGTTGCTGACACGCAGTCGATCGGGACCAGGGGTTTCGATGGTGATGGTGAGGGGGTGGCGGTGGCTGACTACGTTATGTTTGATGGCGTTTTCTACCAGCAGCTGCACGCTGATGGGGGGCACGAGGCGCTGGAGCAGGGCTGGGTCGATACGGCGGACGATGCGGAGGTTGCCGCCGTGGCGGGTCTGCATCATTTGGCAGTAGGTGTCCACGAAGGCCAGTTCGTCGGCAAGGGTGACAGTATGGGTGTCGTGTTGTTGCATGATGTATCGGTAGGTGGAGGCCAGCTGCTGCAGGTAGTGTTGGGCGCTGTCGTCGTCGATGCCTATCAGACCGCCGAGAGTGTTGAGGGAGTTGAAGAGGAAGTGGGGGTTGACTTGCTTTTCCAGGGCTTCACAACGGGCGAGCAGGCGTTCAGTCTGCAACTGCTGGTTGGCCAAGAGCATCTTCTGCCGACGGCTGAGGGTGAAGATGAGGGTGGCTATCAGGACGGCTCCGGCGGTCAGCAGAGCATCGGCCAGGGTGGCTATGTCGATGATGCCGAGGGTGTCCAAGTCGTTGAACACGGTACGGCGCAGCCAGTGAGTGAGCATGCTGAAGGCTAACATCAGCAACAGGCTGCCAACGCTGGCGTATGCGATGTATCTAGCGGCACTGCGGGCGGGGTCCACAAGCTTAAGACAGCGACCGTAGACCCTGAAGCTCAGCCCAAAGACCAGCCCTGAGAGTATGAGGTTGTGCCCTAGAAGGAGGAGCTGCTGCGCCCAGTAGTTGGCGGCGGCAGGACCCCATTTGAGGTTGGCGATGGCAAGCATCAGCGTTATGACTGCCGCATGAATTAGGGTGAGCAATAGCGCTACTTTGGTGGAGAAGGGATTGCCAAAGAGTATCTTCTGGCTGCTGTCTATGATGTGCCGGGGCGGCTGCAGATGTTCGAAGGTCATGTTGGGATAACGCTGTGGGGGCATAATTATTGTGTGGGTGTTTATGAGTTGAGAGTTTGTGATAAAGTAAAAGGTAAAAACTAAAAACTAAGGGAACAACCAAATTAATATGCATATCTTTTAACACGAATTATCATGAATTATCCATTAATTAAATGGTCAATTAGATGGAAATTATATGTAAAATATATTTGAGCAATTACTTATATTGGTTAATAGTTTAGTTTAGTGGTTTATTGTCATGGCATCAGTCTAATCACTTTTAGTTTTTACTTTTTACCTTAATAATTGTCCGCTATTTGCCCTGCGCTCCGCTGCGATGGGGTTTCCCACGGGGGCGGCGGCGCACCCCGGTCCCCACCGAAAGGCAGGCTGTGGCAAAATAGAGCAGGGTCAGCACCCAGAGCATCAGATATTCGAAGCTGACTTCGTGCAGTGTGGCCCCCATGGAGTTCATACGGACATATCCCTGCACGGCATGGGTGGACGGGAAGAGGTAGGACAGCCAACGCCAAGGGTCGGGCATGGAGCTTTGCGGCCAGGCAAAGCCAGTAAGGAAGAGCAGGATGATACTTGAGAAGACCAAGGTGACGATGCCCGACTCGCGATGCCTGAAAAGGCTGCTGCAGGTGATGCTGAGGAAGCAGACGGAGAGGAGGAATGGGAGCAGGAAGAGGGTCAGCTGGCCTATCTGCGCTATGTGGGGCAGGTTGAACATTCGCGGTATAAGGAATAGGTCTATCGCCACAAGTGCCCCGTAGAGGACTATATAGGCCATGGTGCGTCCAAGCACCACGCGGTCGTGGTGGCGGCGACGCAGACGTGGGGGGATGGAGGCCAGCTGGGTGCCTTCCTCGCGAGCGGCCCCACCCAGCATGCCTACGCCAAAGAAGAGGGTTTGCTGGATGACCATGATGAGCAATGCGGGTATAAGGAAGCTGGTGAATCCGCCTCCCGGCACAAAGAGCTTCACGTCGTCGTACCCCACGGGGTTGACCAGTGTGTTGGCCTGCTGGCCTGTGATGCCCGTCAGGCCGTAGCGGGTGAATTCTATTTGTTTCATTTCGTCGAGCATGGCAAAGTTGGCTCCCATGAAGACGCTCTTGTAGTACAGGAAGGACGACATGTCACAGAACACCCCCACGCGGGCTGTCTCTAACTGGGCCAGCCGCTCGCCATAGTCTGAGGGGAAGTGGATGATTCCGTTTACCTTACGTTCGGCCATAAGGCGTTCGGCCTCGGCCATCGAGCCGGCCTCGAATCGCACTTCTATCTCTGGGGTGGCATCCATTTTATGGATGAAGCGTTTGCTCTCTTTGCAGCGGGCATCGTCCACCACTGCCACAGGCACATCGTACAGATTTTCCTGCACATAAATGCCATTGAAAATAAGGGGATAGCCCACTCCGGCCACAAAGAATATCAGAAGCACGCCCGTGTTGCCAAAGATGCGGCCCCATTCGGCCTGACACACTTCGGCTAGGTCTTCTAAAAACTGTTGGATGTTATGCAGCATTTTCATGGCTAAGTATCTGTTTTTTGATTCGACTGTTGGTGATCAGGGGCAGCAGGAGGAAGAGAACAAGAATGCACAGATGCCCATAGCTGTACGACAGCGGTAGCCCGAAAAGGGCTTCGTTCACATACACCAGATAGTTCTGCCGCAGAGGAAAGACGACACTCAAGGCCTGCAGGGGCCGCGCCATTCCGCTAACGGGATAGGTGAAACCCGACAGGGAGAATGCCAGGATGCCGTAGAAGGCGCTGAAGCAAATGGCATTGGTCATCTGTGGTATCAGTCCATATAGAAACACTCCTGCCGACATCATGGCCAGTACAAAAAGCACCGAGCAGAGGGCCAGTGTGAGGTAATGGCCCTGCATGGGGAATTGGCAGAAGCCGAAGAGCACCAAATTGCCCAAGAGCTGTAAGGCTATGAACCAGCAGGCATAGGGGAGCAGCTTGCCCACCAATGCCACGCCTATTCGGCCATCGGCGGCGGCAAGCCACTCGCCGGCCGTCCCTTCGCGACTCTCCATGCCAATGCTGAAGACGGTGAGCAGTATCGCCATCAAGCCTAGGATGCCCGGCAGGATGGTGGTGAGCAGGTATGACTGGTAGTTGGCCATCGGGTTGCCCACCAAATGGGCATCGATTTCTATTGGCATGATCAGTCCCATTATTTGCTCTTCGCCCATGCCTTTTTTGCGCAGCACTTCTCGCTGCACCGCCCCTGCCGCCAGATTGCAGATAGTCATCAGCTGCTTGTAGCTGAGGGTGCCGCTTAATAAATAAGCATTGTTGGCATAGAGCACTACATGTGGTGCCTTGAACGCCAGCACATCGTTGTAGGTGCCGTGGGGAATGTGCAGAAAGGCGTATATTTCCTGTCGCTGCATGGCGGCCCGGGCTTCCTTATGGCTGTTGTATACCCGTGCCACGCGCACCCCCTGCGTGGCCTCGATTTCGTGGCAGAGGCGGCGCGAAAAATAGCTTCCGTCCTCATCCACTATGGCTATGGGCAGCTTCTGCGGCTGCCCATCCCGCATGAGGGTGAGGAAAAACAGATAAGAGAATGCTATGCCCAATGTGGCTAGAATGAGGTATCGTGGGTGCGCCTTTATGCGGGGCAGCTCTCTCCGCAGCACATTGGACAATTTATCAAACAACGTTTTCATTTATTATCGAAGATGTATTTAAAGTAAAAGGTAAAAACTAAAAGGGTGGGCGGAGTTAAGAATTGAGAGCTTTTGATAAAGCAAAGGCAATAACTTGAAACTAAAAAAATAGTGGTTAATAGTTTAGTAGCTTATCGTCATGGCATCTGACTAATCACTTTTAGTTTTTACTTTATAGTTTAAAAAGGCTTTTTGGTTTTTACTTTTTACCTTATAATGGCGGTCATGCCGGGGCGCAAGCCGGGGATTTCCTCCACGGGCACCATCCGCACGTCGAAGCTCTTCATGTCGTACTGACCGTTGTTTTTAGTGGCACGCCAGGTAGCATAGCTGGCCATGGCCCTGAGATATGTCACTCGTGCCTGATAGGTTCCGTCGCCCAGGGCCGGTATTGTCACCTCCACCACCTTGCCCACTTTTAGGTTGCCCAGCAGGTCTTCGCGTACGCTGAAGGTGAACCACATATCGCTCATATCCACAATAGACATCACGGGCGACCCTGTGCCAATAAGCTCAGTGCGTTTGGGGTAAATCTCCACCACCTCGCCGTCGCACGGGGCGGTGAGGTATCGCTCTCCCATATACGACTGCACTTCGGCTATGGCTCCGTTGGCTTGGGCCACTAGGGCCAAGGCGGCCTCCTTGTCCTCTTGCTGGGCGCCTTCCAAGGCCATGTCGTACTGCGACTTGGCGGCATTGGCCGTTGCCACGGCAGCTTTATACTGGGCTTCCACTTCGTCGCGTTTCTGCGCAGAGACCACTTTTTTGTCGTAGAGTGACTGAACACGGTCTAACGACTTTTTGGCAATGTCGACTCCCACTTGTGCTTTTTGCCACATTTGGTAGGCGGCCGTTATCTGCTGCTGACGAGCCCCTTTTTTGGCCTTGCCGGCCTGAGCACTGGCGGCCGAACGGGCGGCCTGGGCTTGCTCCAGCTTGGCCGACACCTCGGGACTGTTGATGAACACCAGCGTGTCGCCGGCCTTCACCTGATCGCCCTCATGAACATAAAATTCTTCCACGCGGCCAGGCACCTTGCCCGAGACGCGGTATTCGGAGGCCTCGGCCTCACCCATCAGTACTTCTGGCTCAGGGCGCAGCACTATCAGCCCCACCACGGCCAGCACAACCACCACGGCGATAAGAACGCCGACACCTATCAACGACTGTTTCTTTGTATTTTCCATTTCTATTTATTTTATTGGGTTCTATAAATTCTAAACTCAAACATCAAACGTCTATTATTTTCCAATCCTGCCCATGGCCTGTTGCAGGTAGAGGTAGTCCATCTGCACCTCTATGCCGGCATCCAGTAACTCGCTGCTGGCCGACAGCCATGCCGTCTGAGCAGCCATCAGATCGCTGCTGCTTATCAAGCCCGACTTAAAACTCTCTTCCGCCAGGCTAAGGTTCTCCTCGGCATGGGTGAGATTGGTCTGGCTGGCCATCAACTTGCGGTTGGCCACTTCCAACTCATAGTTGAGTTTGTTCACCAGCAGCTGTATTTTGTCGCTGGCTTCTTCAATCAAGTACTGGACCTCGTTGCGCTGATGCTTGGCTGCCTTCAAGGCATAAACGGCGCTGGGGTGGCAGATAGGCACGTTCAGTACGGCTCCAACAGTAAACATGCCGCCAAATCCTTTGCTGTATCCGTTGTACAGGTTGGGATTGGTGACCAGATATGAACCCGTCACGGCCAGATTGGGCATCAAACCAGAGGCAGCAATGTGGACCGCCGACTTGGCCAATGCATCGCTCTTTTCCAATAGCTGTATTTCTTTGCTGTTGTTCAGCACCTGACTCATGTCTATATTGCTCAAGGATTGTCGGTCCTGCAGTTCCAACGATTCTAGCACCAAATAATTGCCGTTGAGATCCAGCCCACACATCTGGTAGAGCAGCATCTTGGCCAATTGGAGGCCGCTGGAGGCCTTGGTCAGGCTCATTTGTGCCTCGTTGAGCTTCACGCGCACCTTGGTCAGGTCGGCCTCGGTGGCCATCTCCGCTTCTTTTAAGGCTTGCACATTCTGGTACATCGTATCCAACAAGTTCACATACTGCTGTGCCAACTCCAGCTTCTTCTGCACAGAAATCACACGCCAATAGGCCTCATCCACCTGCACCAGTATATCCGACTTGGCCTTGTCATAGCCCAGTTGTGCCATCTCGTTGTTGGTGCGTGCGCTGCGGTAGAACTCCACCAACTTGCCGCCCAAGAACACAGGCTGCGTCACCGTCACGCCTCCAACCCATATATTCCTCAGATCCATGTCCAAAGTGCTAGTGATCTGCCGTCCCAAGCCGTTAAGCGCATGGGCCACATCGCTTCCTTCCAGCAACTCTGCAAAAGACTGAGCCAGTGCCGGGTCTATAGGCATCAGGCGGTTGACAAACTCCGAAACTGAGTTGGCAACGTCCTGCGCGGCATTGGTGCCCATGTTGTTTAGGGCATCCTGTTTCTCATCGCTGAGCAACTGTATGGACTTCTGGTTCCAAGTATAGGCTCCGTTGGCCGAAAACTTCGGAAACATCTCGCTCAACGCCATCTTCTTCAAAGCATCGGTTTCTGCCACCTTTTCTTCTGCAATTTTCAGCTGCTTATTGTACTCCAAGGCCAGCCTATGGCAGTCCTCCAGTGTCAGCGACAGCGGCACTCCGGTTTGGGCACTCGCGCCCAAAAATGAAAAAACCATCAATGTGACGAACAATTTCTTTTTCATATTTCCATTCAATTTCTTTTCTTCATTTGAGACTGCAAAAGTACACCCTTTTCGCCACCCGCCCTCGCCAAAAGCGTTCCAAACGACCAATCTGCCACCCCAATCGCCCTCCGACGTATTCCAACCGACATCCTTGAGAGTTGAGAATTGAGAATTGGGAATTGAGAGTTGGGAATTGAGAGTTGAGAATTGAGAATTGAGGGTTACGATAAACCACTCCCAATCCTGACCACTCCGTGATTATTTCCACCACAAAAGCATCCTGTGGTGGCATGCTGCTGAAGGGCAATTATTCTTTTTTTCGACCAAAACCATTTTATATAAAAAAAGATGCGTATCTTTGCAATGGCAAATTTTACACTCAATGGAACCTACTGAACATATTGCTACCATACTTGCTATCGAGTCGTCGTGCGACGACACGTCGGCTGCCGTGCTGCGCGGCGACCGCATTCTCTCCAATGTTATTGCCTCGCAGAAGGTGCACGAGCAGTACGGCGGGGTGGTGCCCGAGCTGGCCTCCCGCGCCCACCAGCAGAACATTGTGCCAGTGGTGGACACCGCCATCAAGAATGCCAACATCGGCAAGGAGGAGATTGACGCCGTGGCCTTCACCCGCGGGCCGGGCCTGCTGGGATCGCTGATGGTGGGGGTGAGTTTTGCCAAGAGTTTTGCCCAAGGGCTGGAAATCCCCCTCATCGAGGTGAACCACCTGCAGGGACACGTGCTCTCGCATTTCATCAAGGAGAACGACCAGAGCCAGGTGCCGCAGTTTCCCTTTGTCTGCCTGCTGGTGTCGGGCGGACATACGCAGATATTGCTGCTGCGGAGCCACTTCGACATGGAGGTGCTGGGCGAGACCATCGACGACGCGGCGGGCGAGGCTATCGACAAGGCCGCCAAGATTATGGACCTGGGCTACCCCGGTGGCCCCATCATCGACCGGCTGGCCAAAGAGGGCAACCCCGACGCATACCACTTTGCCACGCCACACATTGCAGGCAACGACTACAGCTTCAGCGGCATAAAGACTTCTTTCCTCTATTTTCTGCGCGACCGTATTGCTGAGAATCCTAACTACATCGAGGAGCACAAGGCCGACCTTTGCGCCTCGATTCAGAAGTGCATCGTGGGCTTCCTCATCAAGAAACTGGAGAAGGCGGTGAAGGAGAGCGGCGTAAGGCAGATTGCCATTGCCGGCGGCGTATCGGCCAACAGCCTGCTGCGCAGCGAGATGGAACGGCTGGGACAGAAACACCACTGGAAGGTGTTCATACCCAAGTTCCAGTTCTGTACCGACAATGCCGCCATGGTGGGCATTGCGGGCTATTTCAAATACTTGCAAGGCGAGTTTGCCGACCTGGGGCTGCCGCCATACGCAAGATAGGGCACCGAGATTAGTTGGACGGAAACCGATGGGTGGCTAAGTCGCAAAAAAAAGATGAGGAAGGCACTGACCATATTGATGCTGACGGTGGGGCTGGCGGGCATGCGGGCGCAGGACATACACTTCTCTCAGGTGGATGCCGACCCGCTGCTGCTGAACCCTGCCTACGCCGGTTTCTTCGACGGCGCGGGGCGCTTCGGCCTCATCTACCGCAACCAGTGGGCCAGCATCAGCGCCCCCTTTCAAACGGCAGGCGTCACTGGCGAGGCGGCCTTGTGGCGCAGCCAGAACCGCCGCAGCGGCGTGAGCCTTGGCGCCACTTTTTTCAGCGACCACGCTGGGACGCTCAACTACGGAACCACTTCGGGGCACCTCTCGGTGGCTTACTTCACCTCTGTGAGCCGGTACGGAAACAGCTTTCTTTCCATTGGGCTGGACGGGGGCTACGCCCAGTCGGGGTTCGACCCTTCCGAGGCCACGCTGGACGACCCCTCAGAGACCTTCAGCCAGCAACGGGTGGGGTACCCACTGCTCTGCATGGGGGTGGCCTGGTACTTCCAACCCACCGGCGACCTGCACACCAAAGTGGGCTTTTCCGTCCGCAACCTCAACCGCCCCAACATCTCCTATTCGGCATTGGAGGACACCCGCCTGTCCAGGCGCTACAGCCTCTTTGCCCGTGCCGAGTGGCGCGGCTGGCAGTCGCTCTCGCTCATGCCCATCGTGCTGGCACAGGCGCAGGGACAGTACCGCGAACTGCTGTACGGGGTCGACCTAAAGTGGTACCTGGCCGAAGAGGCCCAACGCCAGATAAGCCTGCGCACAGGGCTGGCCCTGCGCCACGGCGATGCGCTCATAGCCAACCTCATGATAGAATACAACGCCCTGGTGTTCACCTTCTGCTACGACGCCAACATCTCCGACCTCGTAGCCGCCTCCGGCGGGGTGGGGGCGCTGGAGGTGGGAATGGTCTACCGCATTGCCAAGCCCAGCCGCAAAAGCATGAAAATCAAATGCCCCGCCTATTAATAAACATGTGACATTAATATCCGATATATGAAAAGAACCATTCTAGCCATAGCAGCCCTGCTGATGGGCGCCGCCTGCCTTGGGCAGAGCCTACGCTACGAGGTGACCCACCTGCACGACAGCGTCAACACCACCGGCAGCGAGACCGGAGCCGTCATTGTGGACGACAGCGTCGTGCTCTACACCACCATGCTCGTAGAGGAAACGCCGCGCCTCTACCTGGTAGACTTCAACCCCGTCCTCACCGAAATCTACCAGGCCCCCATTGACACCGCCGGAGCCATCGGGCGGGGCGTCCTGAACCAATGGGGGCTGAACGCCAACGGCATGAACAACGGAAACGTGGCCTACGATCCCAAGGGCGACGTGATATACATCACCCGCAGCGAGTCCGGCGAGAAAAGCGTCAGCCACATCTACTACTCGCACCGCGTGAACAAACGCTGGGGCAAGTTGCAGAAGCTGAAGGGCAACGTGAACCTGAGTGGCTACAACAGCAGCCACCCCAGCATAGGCTACCTGCCCACCGGCCAGACCATCCTCTACTTCAGCTCGGACCGTCCGGGCGGGCTGGGCGGCATGGACATCTGGTATGCCATCATCATCAGCGAAGGCACTCCCGGCAACTGCACCAACCTGGGCGCACCTGTGAACAGCGACAGCAACGATGTGACCCCATACTATAGCAACGAAGAGGGCATCCTCTACTTCAGCAGCAACCGTGCAGGAGGCCATGGCGGCATAGACATCTACCAGTCCGAAGGAATGCGCAACACTTGGAACACGCCCGTGAATCTCGGCGAGGAAATCAACACCGAGTACGACGACCTCTACTTCAGTTTCCAGCCCTGCCGCTGCCGTTGCCCGCAGGAGGGGTTAAAAGATAACGAGATAGTGACGGCCTGCGGCTTTCTGGCCTCCAACCGCCCCGGCTCGCTCTACAAGACCAGCGAGAACTGCTGCAACGACCTCTATCGCTGGCGCCGCATTTTCACCAAACCCGACTCCGCGGAGCAGCCCATCGTCTACGCCGACACCCTCCCAACCCACAGCGTGAAAGAGCTGCTGCCGCTGAGCCTCTATTTCCACAACGACGAGCCCGATGCCAAGGCCCTCGACACCACCACCCGCCTCGACTACACCGCCACCTGGCAACGCTACATGCAACTGCGGGAAGAGTATAAAGGAGCACAGTCCAGCCCAGTGGACCGCCGCAAGTGGGACTCCATCCAGAAAGGGGTGGACTACTTCTTCGAGTATGAATTGAAGAAGGGGCATAGCGACATGCTCAAATTCATGCAATACCTCTATGCCGACCTCAAAGCCGGCAAGCGGGTGAACATCACCATCAACGGCTATGCCAGCCCGCTGTTTGAGAGCCTCTACAACGTGAATATCTCCAAACGGCGCATCGACTGCTTCCGCAACTCACTCAAGCGTTGGAACAACGGTGTTTTCCTCCCCTACCTGGAAAATGGGAGCCTCCGCATTGAGACCGTGGCCAACGGAGCCCCCGGCGAGGAGGTGGTGGCCGCAGCCAGCCCCCTGCGCAACCCCAAGAGCGTGCGGTCGGTCTACGACATGCAGGCCGCCCACAACCGCCGCATCGACATAGTGGCATACGAAGTGAGAGGTGGGAATTGAGAGTTGAGAATTGAGAGTTGAGAATTTAGCAAACAAATATCTACTGACAATGAAAATATTATGTGTAGTGCGCAACTATGCGCCCCATGCCAAAGAGATGCAATCAGCCGTGCCGACCGAGCCCGTCTTCTTCATGAAACCCGACAGCGCACTGAACCAGAAACAGATGCCTTTCTTCTATCCTGACTTCTCGCAGGATGTGCAGCACGAGGCCGAACTGGTGGTGAAAATCAATCGTCTGGGCAAGTGCATCAAGCCCGAGTTTGCCCACAAGTATTACGATTCCGTGGCCCTCGGCATCGACTTCACCGCCCGCGACATGCAGAAAGGGTTCAAAGAGCGCAGCATGCCCTGGCTGCTGGCCAAGGGCTTTGACGGCAGTGCCGTGATGGGTCCCTTTGTGACCCTCGAAGAGCTGGGCAAGCCCATCAATGACCTCAATTTCGATCTCAAAATCAACGGCAACCTGGTGCAGCAAGGCAACAGCGGCGACATGATTTTCGACGTGGACCACCTCATCGCCTACGTCTCGCGTTTCATCACCCTGCGCACCGGCGACCTCATCTACACCGGCACCCCCGCCGGTGTCGGCTCCGTGAAGATTGGCGACCACCTCGACGGCACCATCGAAGGCCGCCCCATGCTCTCATTAGACATCAAATAAAGGAACATCGTCGCAAGTTCTATCATGTTGGTTATGTGGATTACGACAAAGAGCCACCTGCCACTATTCAGATTGTACCAAGTGACGAACTGATGTCCTCTTACGAAGCTGACTATAACGAAATGAAGGAGAGTTTCATTTATGGGCAACCTCTGACTTTCGGCGAGTTGATGGAAAAGATAACGAACCTTCAAGAACAATTCCGGGCTTTAGATGTCCCTAAAGGTTGAATGTAGATGAATTTTTAACAAAATCTACTTTTTCTCCAACCCCTGCCACAGTTTGGCGCACCCCCAGTATAATTTTGCAGAAAAACAATTTAAAATGATTAATAACGATAGAGGGCAAAGCCTGATTACAAAATACGTCTGGGTGATAGAGACCATCTATCGCAGACGGAAGATTTCATTCAAAGAACTGAATGAACTCTGGCTTCGTGATGACATCAGCAGAGGTGTGGATATTCCCAAACGTACCTTTGACAACTGGCGTTATGTCATCTGGGATATGTTCGGTATCAGCATAATCAATGAGAATCGTGGTGAATACCGCTACTACATCGAGAATGAGGAAGACATTAGCAAGAATGGACTCCGTTCCTGGCTTTATAACACTTTCTGTGTCAGTAATGCCTTGGCAAACAGCCAAAGCATCAAAGACCGCATCATATTGGAATATGTGCCATCAGGACAGGAATATCTCCAAACAATCATTGAAGCGATGAAGGAAAACCGTGTCTTGAATATCACCCATTATAACTATTGGAAAGATCAAGAGTACAACTTCGATGTTCAGCCGTATTGTGTGAAACTATTCCGTCAGCGGTGGTATCTTATTGGACTAAGTACTTACACATATTTCCGTAAACAAGGGCCAAGAATCTATTCTCTTGACAGGCTGAGACACGTTCATGTGAAGGATGAAACATTCGTGATGCCCAAAGATTGGGATGCAAAGGTGTATTTCGCTGGCTGTTATGGTATCATTGCCAGCTTGAACAAACAAATAAAGAACATCAAGTTAAAAGTTTCGGCAGGTCAGGCCAATTACATCAGAGACTTTCCTTTGCACGAATCACAGGAAGAAATTGAACGAAATGGAGAATACAGCATATTCACTCATCGTATTTGCAACTTGTTGTGTACCAATTTGTTTTGATTAAAACGGTAGAAAAATGATTGCGCGAATTTAATGGAGTATGAAAAAGACGAAGATTTAACGTATTAAACTTTCGTAAACCACAAAAAACGTAAAAATGTGCAGTTTTTTAGTTGTGTTATGTGGATTTTTTCTTCGATAGTAATCCAAAACTGCGACAGCTGTCGCAGTTGTACATTGAGGAGATACTGGTCTTGATGTGCAAGTTCGGAGGCTATGATTATACCATATTATTACAATACGCGCGTGTGATTACGTCAAGAGGTTGGAATTACGAACGACTATCCAATGCAGCCCCTTTGCTGATGCACAAGAAGAATGGATTATCGGGCAATAACTTTGGACAATCAATTGTACAAATTTGCAATCTCTATATACAAAATAGAGTTAAATATATATAAAATCGTATGATAATTACAAAAATAGACAATTAAAACAGTGCGTATATCAAATATTATTTGTATTTTTGTAGCAAAATTACAAAAACAAATAAAGTATTTTAAGTATGATACGAGATTTTTGGGTAAAGAATTATCTTTCCATTCGCAACAAGCAGGAATTAAGCTTTGTGTCCAAGGGACCATCTTCGGAACTTGTCACCGAAGTTGCTGATGGTGTTTTCTTGTACAAGTTAGGCATCCTATATGGCTCAAACGCTTCGGGTAAGTCGAATATGCTGATTGCCATGAACGAGGTGTTCCGTCTGTTGATCATGCCAAAATCGGATGCGACAGTCGAAATTGGCGGTTGCATTCCATTTGTGCTCGCCAAAGATGAGCCAACGGAAATGCATGTATCATTCTATGCCGATGGCACTCGATATGACTATGATGTCAAGTTCAACGGCAAGCACATTCTATGTGAAGCCTTGTATTATTATCCTAACAAATCAAAATCGCTGTTCTATGAGCGTAGTTATGTGGGCGAGAATGTACAGGCAGACATCAAGTTCGGCGCGAGTCTTAAATTGCAAGTCAAGACGCAGGAAAGCATCCGCGAAAACACTTTGAACAATCACAGTGTATTGTCTGTTTGCCGAAAGGCCGCATTGAAAGAAGATATAGCTCCGTTTAATACACTTCATAATTGGATTATGGACAACTACCATGAAATTGATGGTGATGGAGACAAAGGCATAGTCGAAATCTTGAAAGATGCTTACAACAATCCTAAAAAACGTAAATTCTATAACACAATGCTTCAAAAGGCCGACTTAAACATTTTGGAATATCGTCCTGTCGTGGAAGATCGTTTGGTGCCCAGTGAATTTCGTGAGCGTATCCAGAAAGAGAATATCCCAGAAGAGATGAAAGATGTTCTTTTGAAACCGACCTCAGATTCTATCACCTTTTTGAACCATTCTGATAATGGTGATTTTGATATTCCACTCAGATGGCAATCAAAGGGGACTCAGAAGTACATCCGCATATTGGATGCATTATACGATATGATAACAAGTCCTCATGTATACTATCTTGATGAACTGGGTGAGGACCTGCACAACGACTTGTTGTACTACTATCTCAATGTATTCATCTTTAACTCTGGCCTGTCGCAGTTGATTCTCACGAGTCAGGAGACCACTCTCCTGTCGCAAGACATGATTAATGAGAACAGGGGTGTGGTGTGGTTTGTCGAAAAGAATAAGGAAACAGCTTCATCCGAATATGCCCGTGGTGATTCATTCGGTCTACACAAGAACCTGTCTCTATACAATTCGTATCGTATTGGAAGATTGGGAGCAAAGCCGGAATTGGGTAGTATCTTTATAAATCTGGAGGATTGATATGGGAAAGCTACGACAAACAGCACTCATCTTGGGAGAAGGACCAACTGAATTCTTCTATTTCAAGTCCTTATGTGATGTATTCAAGCGTCTAACCATCAAGCCAGACTATCCCAAACATACCAATATCAAGGAACTGGAAGCCAAGATTGCGGAAGGGGTGGCAATGGGTTACAACCATATCTTCTGCATCATTGACATGGACACGAAGGACAAGGAGCCAGAACGTTCACAATATCAGAAACTAAAGACAAAGTATGCCAAGACTATCGACAAACCAAAGAAAGGCATCTACTGCGAGGTCAAGTTCTTTGAGACACATCGCTGTACAGAGTTGTTCTTCCTTTACTATTTCCGCTACACATCACGTCCTTACGATGATCAGGAGCTATTGCTCAAAGAGCTCAATCAATGTGTGGAGTTTCGGAAAACAATAGAATTTTTCATCAAGACTAAAGGATTACACAACTACTTTGAACGTAATGGTGGAAGCCTTGAAAAGGCTATGGGCAATGCCAAACAGTCAATGGAAGAAAAACAGAAGAGTGGCAGGGATTATACTTACTCTGAACTCGGAAGGTTGATGCTAGAGTTGAAGAATATGGTTGTGATGTAAGTATTGATGATTATGATAATAAAACAACATACAAAGCATAATGTGAAATAAGCACTATGCAATGATGATTTGTATGAAAATACGTTGTAAAAAAGGATGAAGATAACAATATTTCCCGCATTGAATGGCGACTGTATTCTGATAGAATATGATGAGTCACATTGCATGTTGATTGATGGTGGATATGTTGATACTTACAATCTGCATCTGGTGCCTGTGCTTTCTGATCTTGCATCGAAAGGCAAGGTTGTTGATTTGCTGGTAGTCACTCATATTGATTCTGATCATATATCTGGGATTGTCAAACTTCTCAGTGACACCCCGAATCTCATACCTATCAAAGAGATTTGGTACAACGGTTATCGTCACATACAATGCATAGTTTCTGTGAGTAATGATGAAGAAACTATTGTACATAAAGAGATATGCCGTTCTACAATCAGTGACGAAACAAAAAGCATCAGTGCAAAACAAGGCTGTACCTTGTCTGCATTGATACAAAGATGTGGGTTGTTCTGGAATGGACAGTTTAATGGCAATGCCGTAATTGCTCCTGCGACTGTGACCATAGGCAATGCGAGCATTCATGTGCTTTCGCCAGAAGAGAAAGGCTTATCTAATCTATGTGCATACTGGCGAAAGGAACTTATCAAAAAGGGACTATTGCCCCAAAAGCACAGTATGGAGTTTTGGGATGACGCATTCGAATTTATGATGGCAAAAGATAAACCTGCCTTCCATTTCCATATTAAGAAAATTGATGCGACAACCGATATTGAGAAAATCAAACAGGTGAAATATATACCAGATCTTTCTGCCACCAATGGTAGTTCGATATCCTTTGTTCTTGAATGCGAAGGTAAACGTTTGTTACTTCTTGGAGATGCACATGCAGAAACTATTGTGACATCATTAAAGTATTTGAATGCGAAAAAACAACTGCCATTATCGTTTGATGCAATAAAACTTTCACACCATGGTAGTTTCAATAATAATTCACCAGAACTTCTTCGTATCATTGATTCTGAGAATTGGATTGTTTCAACCAATGGTGGCACATATAATCATCCAGATTTGGAAACGCTTGTCCATGTTTTTACAATAGACAAGAATAAACAACGAAGAATTTTCTTTAACTATGATTTGCCAGTCTGTAATAGGATTGACTTGCCAGAGTATCATGATGAATATCATTTCTCGGTAGTCTCTAAAAAAGATGGAACACCATTAACAATAAACCTCTAATTGAATGGAAGAAAATATTGTAATAGTTAAGTGCGGAGCAGAGGTTGGTACCGCATTCTATATATCACGAAATTACTTGCTTACAGCCTATCATGTAATCTGCGACTATGCACATAGTCATAATAACTACTTGTTATCCAAAACAAGCAAGACAGACTACTCTATAGAAAAAGAGTGGGAAGAGTATGACCTTGCACTTATTAAGGTCGAGGACAGAGAGGAGGAATCGTGCTTGCCTCTGCTTTCAAAGTCGGTCAGAATAGGCGAAACAATACGGAGTTATGGCTATCCAGATGTTGAGTGTAATGAAGGACTTTGGGCTAAAGGTGAAGTGGCGCAACGATTGGTTGATGGTTGTGCTGACTATAGTATAAGCGTTGTTAATGTAGATCGAAATTATGACTATGCAGGATTGTCGGGTGCTCCCATTCTTTACGATAATTTTGTCATTGGCATAGCTATTGAGCAGACTGGCGATTGCATTAATTTTGTCAGCATCAGAAAGATTGAAACGGACTTGCGAAGTCTCGCTATTCAAGTCAATAAAGAAAGAAATCTTGTATCAATACCAGAATCCATAAAAGCAGAGTTGGAAAAATGCCGTCCAAACTATACTGCATTCAATGACATTGAGAACGCATTATCCAGAAAGGATGGAAACTGGATTGTATTATATGGGAATCCTGGATGCGGCAAAACCACCATTTCTGCTGGCTTTGAATCGAATGATGAAACGTTTGAAGTGATAGGAAGATTTTTCTTCAAAGTACCCAATGACACCACATCATTAGCAGAACGTAAATCGCTTAACTATTTCATCAATTGGATAGAATCCGTATATTTACAGGTGTCTGGAACAGATCTTCCATGCTTATCATTTGACAAGAAACGCGAATCTGTAGCCCAATGGATCTTAATGCTAAATAATCTGATGGCAACAGAAAACAAGTGCGGAGTATTATTCATTGATGGTATAGACGAAGTCGCGAAACAGATAGATGATTACCTTGCAGTGTTTCCTTCACAAAATCTGTCTAATCTGAAGATAATACTCTCATGTGTCTCTCAGAATACGTTGCCAGACTTTGTCCTGGAATCTTTACAAGAAGAGTATAGAGTAGAAGTAAAGCCTCTCGATGTCGTCGCTTGTGAGTCATACATAAGGGATAATAGTGGCGAATGGGAAAAACCATATTCTTTTATTCAAACTGTGGCCCAAAAGACAGAGGGGCATCCTCTGTACATGAATTATCTATGCAGGTACTTGGTGCAGACCTTTAGTGAAAAAACAAAGGAGGATGAGTTGATGCAGTGGGTAGATACGCTCCCATCTATAGGTGGTAACATTGAGTCGTATTACAATGCGATATGGAAAAAGATAGAAGGTAATCCTGTAACAATAGAGGTTTTGGCGCTGTTGTCCCAGCTTCGCAGTGGCGTTTCTGAGAACGATATGTTGGAGATGCTACGTCCAAACTCCAGATACTCATTAGTGCCAGCAATCGAACATCTTAAGCACCTATTCAAAGAACAAGATTCTGACATGTATGAGATTTATCACAGTTCGTTCAGACTATACATTGCAAATAAACTAAAAGCAAATCTCAAGGATGCCAATGATCAGATTGTAACATATTGCAAATGTCAAAAAGATTCCATATATTCTATAGAGAATATATTACACCATACATTATGTGGCAATAACTATCAGGATGGATTGACTATGTGTAATCAGGAATGGGCTGATAATTGTGCATTACAAGACGTATCACCAGACCTTATATTGCATGATATTAAGGAGTGTCTAACAATAGCAGTAGATAATGACAGTCCTCTTGAAGTAGTGAGACTAATGTTGCTCGCTCAAAGAATAGAAAACAGATATGACTCCATATTGTATGATAACACAGACACTCTCACAGAGATTAATCTTCTGTTGTCTAAGCCTGAAGCAGCCATAAAGTATCTGGTTCGAGAAAATACCCTTCTAGTGAATACATTGAATGCAATATTCTATTTACAGTCTTTTTTCGAACTGGGTTATGAAGATCAAGCAATAAGGTTAGCAGATGCAATCGATGCCAAAATCAGGCTTGATATGCACAAAGATTCAAAGGCTTTATCGACCAAAACAATAACTGAACGAGGAATGTTCTTTGTTATTATGGATAGTGCAGGTTACGGTGGAAGAAATATGGAGAGATTTTTCAACTCTCTGCAAAACTATATGATGACGGCAGAGGACGAAGAAAACTATAAGGCTATGGCGCAAATTCTAAAGACTCTATCCCCCTATTATCTATCATCGAAAGTCAGAAAGGGGAAGTTTGTCAATCTCAAACTGTCTTTAGAAAAATTAGGTGTAGATATGAACAAAGAAGCCATCATCATGGCATCGAAAATACTGTCTATATATAATGAGCTTGATAGCGGAGTTGTCAAGCAAGGTAAGAATGATTCTTATCACGACCTAGTAGTTCAGATGGATGAAATCTTAAGTGCACACAGTTTTGATTTTTCTCCGGAGGAACTTCCTTTCGTTATAGATAGTATGATTTATGATTCGCGTAACTCAGCAGTAATTATATCTTTAATTAATTCGTTACCAAAGTCGATTTTGACATTAGACTTTAGGGATCCCAATGGCGTAGATATAAAAACAGAAAATCTCTTAAGGTATTATACAGAGAATTTGTATATAGGTTATGCTGATTATGCCGATAATTATCTTTCTTTGCTTTCTTCAACGTCTGGTTGGGAAGGCTATTGCGAGTCCTTGATTCGTGAAGTTGCCTACCTTAATGGTCGCATTCTCCGCAAATCGGCTGAAAGCATTGATCTTACAATAGAGTATGAAAGGATTGTAGACATCCTATCTAATATTGACTTTTCATTCTGGAGTCGAACGCAGTGGGATCGTAGCTATCTGTTGCCAGAGGAACTCTTTCCATTTATTTATGATAAAATAGTTGAGATTTTTAGAGATTTCTTCCCTGAGAATATAAAAGCATTAAAATCGCACATAGAGAATCGTTCTGTCAACCAGTTATCTCTGTATGTAGAAGGTTACTGTGCAACTTTATTAAGGATGGCTGAGAAGATTGCATATTCTTCGTCGAAAGAGTTTTCGTTGTGGTTGTCGGGAAAAGTATTCGACTTCATCTTATATGCAGTGCAGAATAGGAGTATGCGATGCAGCTATCTTATGAAACTAGCATTAAACTTTGCCGTTGCCGGAGATTTGGAGTCTTGCAAAAATGTATATAGGGAAATACTAAAGAGTTCGATGGGACCGGAATGGTATAAAGAAGCACAACTTGACCTGCTTTCATGCTTCAAAGACCTGAATATTCATTTTACTGCAGAACAAGCCATTCATGCATCTGCATTATATGAGGAAGCATCAGGTGAAATGACGTTTCAAAGATATGTTCAGCAGGAGAAAAATGCATTTGTCGGTATTCTGGCTAAGTGCTCATCTCTGTCAGATGCGATAGGCTATTACCGATATGAAACTCTACCGACCTATCAAACGGTGGTCAATAATGCCGAAGTTTGGAAAGTTGACATGCCAAAGGTGGGTGAAGGTTATGATTTAGGTGCTAATCATTTGATAGAAGCCAGTGCTATGCTTCATCTGCTAGAAGTTGTTGATGCTTCGCCCCTAATTAAATATGCCTTGTCGGAACTATTTTGGGATAATGATGACAAGTTGCATAATGATTCTGGTTATGTAAGACTTCATACATCAATATTGAGAGAAATGGATGCTGCGTTCGTAATGTCCGAACTGTTACCTCGTATGGCGGATTATTATGCGAATGAGTACAATAGAGAAGGCGAAAAGATGTACCTGAGTGATTATGATGCGTCGGATATCTCTGAGACTATCAAATCAGCATTTGAGACAGCACTGAAATCGCATGATATTGAATGGAATAGACGTTCAAAAACTGGGCCTTCAGAATTGACCATGCATGAGGATACACCACAAGTTACTGTTAGTCTGACAGATACCAAATCTTTGCTTGTTCATTGGAAAAAGGATATAGTCTCACCCATTAGCTGCTATTGGTATTCGCTCAGTCAATTTATTAAGCCCCTAGGCGCTATGCTTAATACTAGCGTGAATGATTTGTATAATGTTGTTACTAAACATTTTGACATAAATGTCGTCCCCTGCTCATCTACTTTCAATAAGTTTGATTGGATAAAAGGTTTCGATGCAGATGAGAATCGAGAGGAATTATTGATGAGATTCCTCGTTTGGTTCCTTGTCCACCCCAATTATACCATCGTAAGGAGAGCTGAGAATGTGATAAAGTGGTTGGCTAATTATGACAAGAGGATATTACATGTTCTCATTGACTCAATAATAAGACCATCTGAAATAGGCGAAGATGTCAGATCATCGCACATTCTTTGCGAACTTGCTTCAGTTTACTATAAAGAATTGTTGGAAATATTTAAAGTTGATAATAAATTAGGGCAATTAGCGGAAATAGAGTCTTTCTCGGTAGTGTATAATCTATACGAAATAGGAATGATTATAAAAGATAAGTTGGGTGACGATGCTATTTGTAATACTATGAAGTCTCTTTTTCCTGATAATGTTGCGGATAGAGGTGATGTATGGTTTGAGCATATTCAAATGATGTTTGTCGAACATGTAATTGACAACCTCAATCAATTACATGTGACAGGAAAGGAATTTGCCAAGCCTTATACAGAAGCCGTAGATACAATGCTTGCAGATGGAACCATAACATGTTTGTGTAAGGATTGTCGTTATGTCCGTAGGAGTTTCTACCTTAATGACGTACATAACAGCCGATATAATCGAACTATGATAGGAGTCATGGACAAGATTCTTTATGGTAAAGTTGCTGCATCAAAAGCAAAGAGTGTTTATTACACATTAAACAGATTCTAAAGATGGCAAAAGACTTAAGATCATCATACCCAGAACGTCGTTACTTCGAACGAGGGGCTAATATCTTGAAAGAAAGTATAATAGGACGTAGAATCAGTTTCTCTGCTGGTGCTCCACACCTAGCAGAGTCACTCATGAAAGTAAGAATGCTACCGAATGGTCGCTTGGACCTCTTTACTGTCAATGAGATGGTAAGATCTAACTTCCACATACTTGCTTCTAACGTATTTAAGGACTACTATGAGAAAGAAAAGTAAATATGGAATGCCTCCACCTCAATGTCGGGCGGAGATGGAACATAATGTCTTTCTAACAATAGATGATATTAATCGCAATATTGACAACGAATCATATATTGCTAACCGATTATGGGCGTTAGGTTCATCTCTTGATATGCTTAAGCACCTGCCTAATGGCAGAATAAATCTACCAACAATAGATGAGAGAATGAGAAATATCAGTAACATGATGGACTGGATGAAATACTTGCCCGAGTCCTTTCATAAAAAGTAAAATCAATTAAAAGTATTATGGCAAAAGGGTTAAAAGTTAATAGCTTGATAGGATTAGCACCATTGATGCTTTTCTTATCATCATATATACCGTTGTTTGGCATAATTGCATTACGCCAATTTTTGTCGAATATTGATTATTTGAATTGGGCTGGTTTTTCAGTGGTTGGATTTATGTCTTTTATCACACATTTTGGAATTGCTTCGTTATGCATGACACTTATTATAATAGGTTCTTTCGGTACGTATTTTGTATTTGAATTGATTAAAACCAATGCACCTAATGGAAACAACTCAAAAGTAATTGAAGTTAGCAGTATGAACGATGAAGCATTGGGATATATGGCAACGTATGTCATACCGCTACTATATAAAGATTATTCAAATCTAATGGATTTTTGTACGATGTTTATAATTTTCGTCATAATTTATAAACTTTATGTAAATTCGGAGCTCCTTTTGGTAAACCCTATGATTAGTTTCAAATATTCCATTTATAGTATAAAGTATATGGATGGAAATGTACAGCGCAAGGCGATGCTTATAAGTCCAAATAAAGACATCCTAGAGAATGACACGGTAAAACTTTATAATATAGGTTATCAACTATTTTACGGATATAACAGATGACACTTCTTGAATTATTAGAGAAAATCAACGTAACAAAGGCTGAGGATATTAAACTGTTCTTTGATACACGAGCCATTAAGGAAGGCTTAACGAGAAATAGTAGAACACGAGACAAGTATCTTTTCAAAGTCTATCAAGTCGATAGCTCCGAAGAAATACGCCAACACCTATTTGAGTCAACTCAATCTCAGATAGATAATATCATTGGCAAAAACTATGAGATGGTTGATTATGACATCTTGAGTGATGAAACAGATCATCTATTTACATATGCAATTAAGGATAAGGTGTTTTCTTTCTCTGATGTTGTTACAAATCAATTATTGAAACCTGCTACAAAGATCAAAACAATAAGTGAAAGCAGCACTATAAACATTGGTGATGGAGGTAGGAATAGTAACAGAAGTGAGACCAATACAATTTTGGAAAGCAGCACTATAAATATGGGTGACGGAGTTAGGAATAGTAATAGAAGTAAGACCGGTGCAGTCTATAAATGATCCGGAACCAATAGTTACAACAGAAGTTGGAATAGTGACAGACGTGAGGCTGCTACATTCTCTAAATGCAGCTTCTCCTATTTCGGTAACGGCATACGTGGTACCTCCATATGTGACAGATGAAGGAATGGTCAAGGCTCCTGAAGGTTTGGAAAAACCACTCCAACCGTTCATAAGATGACCACTATTCGGACATGTCACACTCACTGTAGTTGATGATAAGATATCGTAATACAGTGTCTGCCCAGAAGGTGCTACGGCAGAGAAGTCATAAGCATAGGCACTTGCAAGTCCTGTAACTAGCAGAAAGACAAAAGAAAGTATATGTTTTCTCATATTGTGTGTTTTTGTCTGTGTTGCGGCTCGGCAACACGTTAATCACAATACAAGAAAGTGGAGCAATCCATTATGACCCTATTTTCTTGGTGGGGCTGGACTCCCTATAGTAAAAAAAAGGTTTGGGTGAATTGCTCCACAAGTGGATGTATTTAAAAAACAATACAGTCCATTGTAGGCATTCATCCTCCCTATATTCCCTTACTATATTTGCGAAATGTCCAGTTTCACCAAGCAGAAATAGAGCGAAAATGCGCTTTCTCAATCATTTGCAGACACAGTTCTCTTCGTTCTGCATTTGCAAATATACTATTTTTATTTGATACGGAAAGTCTTTCCCCCAAAAACTTGTCAAGAGTCTAGGGATAGGTAGATTACAGTGTATAGTGTACAATGTACAAATGATTATCCGCATTTGCCGTAAAGAAGCCTCGAAGAGGCTTAATTTTAATAACACCGTACAAGCGGAGCGCAGTGCGGTGACTGATAGTCAACACCTCGGGTGCGTCTCGGAGTGAAGAAAGTCCTGTGGACTTTCGATAGTGGCACAATGTGCCACGGAGAATGAAACGACCTTGCCTATGTGCCAATTGCGGATAATCATATGTACAATATAGAACCACAGTCTTCAGGTGCTAAAAATGCCAGATATGATGACAACTTGTAGGGATTCATACTGCCCTACCAAGCCGTAACCAAAATTCTCTCCATACTTAAAACTTCCCCGCAAAAACAGACAATTCTCACAATATAGAGAGAACTTTTGAATACTGAGCTCTGAAATCTGCGTGGGGCGGCAGCCATTGCAATTCTGTATTCTGAGTGGCTGCCGCCCACTCAGTGTACAATGACGGCTCCCGCCTCAATTCCCAGCTCCAAAGTGCAGCTTGAGGTCGTTGAGTTTTTTGTTTCTCATGCGGGTCCAGACCTCGGTGATGAGGGCTTTCGTGGAGAGGGGAAAGTCGGCCTTCATCATCCAGTCGTAATAGGCGGGTTCGTGCGTGAAGACCTGTTCGAGGGGTTGGCCTTTGTGCTTGCCGAAGTTGAAGACTTCGCGCCCTTGGGCATCGAAGGCGATATGTCCGACGAGGTCGGCCCACTGGCTGGCACGGCTGAAACGGCTAAGCTGCTCGATGTCGTTCACCACGGGCTTGCTGACGGTGCCGTCGGGGGCGGTGTACTCGGCATCTTGGTAGCGGTCCAGCTGGGCCATGAGCACTTCGTAGGTGGCCAGGGTGTCGGCATCGGCACTGTGGGCGTTTTCCAATTCCTTGTGGCAGTAGAAACGGTAGGCGGCCTTCAGGGTGCGCTGCTCCATCTTGTGGAAGATGTTCTGCACGTCAATCAGGCGGCGGCATTTGAGGTCGAAGGGAACCCCGGCCCGAAGGAATTCCTCCACCAGCAGGGGCACGTCGAATTTATTGGAGTTGTAACCCGCCAGGTCGGCATCGCCAATAAAGGCGGCAATCTCCTGGGCCAGCTCGGGGAAGGAGGGCTTGTCGGCCACGTCGGCATCGGTTATGCCATGTATGGCGGTGGTAAACTCGGGGATGTGGACGGTCTGGCCCTGGGCGTCGACAGGGCGGACGCGGTAGACTCGGGTTTCGGCGGCGCCTCCGGGAAGGACTTTGTGAAGGCAGATTTCAACGATATGGTCGTGACCTACATTGACGCCTGTGGTTTCGAGGTCGAAGAATACGATAGGTTTTTCTAAGTTAAGTAGCATGTGTTTCTGTTTCTGAAAAGATATGTGCTTCTGGATGAAGGGATCGGGGTTCTGGGTGGGCGGCCGCCGCCCAGGGTTCGAAACTCAGTACTCAGAGAGGTTAGCAGCCCGGTGGATTTTGAGCAACCGCCGGAGGAGCGGTTCGGCCAGGTCGAGGCGCAACATGTTGGCCCCGTCCGACTTGGCCACGGCAGGGTTGGGGTGGGTTTCCATGAAGATGCCGTCGCAGCCCACCGCCACGGCCGCGCGCCCAATGGTCGCAATCATATCGGGGTTGCCGCCGGTGACCCCGGAGGCCTGGTTGGGGCGCTGGAGCGAGTGGGTGATGTCGACTACGACGGGCACGTGGTTTCTCTGCATAATCGGTACGCCGCGGAAATCCACCACGAGGTCCTGATAGCCGAAAGTGGTGCCGCGCTCGGTGAGCATGACATTGGGGTTGCCGAAGTGGCTCACTTTCTCCACTGCGTATTCCATGGCCTCGGGCGAGAGGAACTGGCCTTTCTTAATGTTGACACAGCAACCGGTTTCGGCAGCAGCCTGCAGCAGCGTGGTCTGGCGGCAGAGGAAGGCAGGTATTTGCAGCACGTCGACGTAGGGCGCTGCCATGGCTGCGTCCTCCTCGCTATGGATGTCGGTGACCACGGGGATGCCAAAACGGTCCCGCACCGCCTGCAGCACTTCCAGCCCTTCGCGGTCGCCGATGCCGGTGAAGGAGTCGAGGCGCGAGCGGTTGGCCTTGCGGTAACTGGCCTTGAAGGCAAACGGGATCTGCAGCCGGTCTGTGAGTTCCACCAAGGTTTCGGCAATGGCAAGAGGGCTCTCGCGGTCCTCAATCACGCAGGGGCCGGCTATGAGGAAGAAATTGCCAGTATCGGTAAAACGTAGGTTTTGTATTTTCGGGTACATTGATATACAATAGAAATTCAGGTCAGGGGGTGGGCCTGACCTGAGAACTAATCTCTTGTGTGCTTAGAAGTTAGTGTCAATCGAGTCAAGGTCGTCAACGGTGGTGTCGCTGACGGGCTCGGTATCGGAGTCCAACTCTTCACGACGGCGGCCGCCCCGCTGGAGCGAGATAATCAACGCGCCAATCATACGGGTGAGCTCCATCAGATACTCACGCGACTGATTGCAGGACTCTTCGTCGAAGAGGCCTAATTGAAAGGCGATGGCAGTATAAACAATACACTCGCGGATGGCAGTCTTAGAGATCTTAAGGCAATGCTCGAACTGGCTTTTGTTGCGCGAGGAGCCCTCGGCAATATTGAGCGCGATGTCATAAGAAGAATGGCAGAACGAGCTGATGAGACTGCGTTGTTTTTCGTTGGAGGGCTCGCCGAGGTTAGCGGCCAGCCAAGCGCAGTAATCGGTAGATTTGGCGTAAATGCGGAGGTCTTCGAAACGGAAGAAACTCACGGGTCTGTCTTGTGCATTGTCCATAAGAGAGAGTGCTTTGTGTTAATAAAAAATATACTTTGGGGCCGAGAGGTTATTTGATCTCGGCGAAATAGTTCATAAACTGGGTGCGCATGAGCATCGAGGCCTTGTCGCCAGCCTTGAGGGCCAGCTTGCCGCGGAACTTGCCGATGTCGTCATAGCCCTTCTGCTTCATCCAATCCTGGAGGCCCTTGTTGAGGTCGGCCATATAGCCCAAACCATGGCGGTAGAGGCAGGAAGCCACCTGCACCGTGTCGGCACCGGCCAGGAGCAGTTTCACCACGTCGTTGGCATCGCTCACGCCCGTAGAGGCGCTGAGGTCGCAGCGGATCTTGTTGCTGAGGATGGCCGTCCAGCGGATGGTGTTGTAGAGTTCGTTAGGGGCCGTAAGCGAGTCGGCATTGCAGATAGACTCGGTCTCGGTGTTGATGTCGAGCTGGAGGGCCTTGTTAAACATGGTAATTCCCTGAATGCCAGACCACGAGAGTTGCTGCATAAACTTGGCCAAATCGGTGAAATAGGTGCTCACCTTGATGCTGATGGGGATAGACACCGTCTTGCGCACCGACTGAATGATGTCGGAGAAAGTGCGTTCCACGTCGTCGGACGAAAGGCCCGCATCAAAAGGCATGATGGCCATATTGAACTCGAGGGCGTCGCAGCCGGCATCCTGGAACTGCTTGGCATAGGTAATCCAGTTCTCATGCGAGAAGCAGTTGATGCTGCCAATAACTGGGATAGTGAGATTCTCCTTGGCCATGCGAATCAGTTCAAAATGCTTAGAAACAGAGTTATCGGCCACATGCTGGGCGATGTATTCGTAGCTTGCGCCATAGTTTCCAACGGGGGCAAAGACATGCGTATTGCGCTTGATGTCATAGATAATCTGCTCCTCGAAAATTGACTTCAAAATGACCGCGCCGGCACCAGCCCGTTCCAGTTTGACCAGGTTCTCGAGAGTGGCTGTCATGCCACTGCTGGCGGCAATGATAGGGCTCTTCAACTCTAGTCCCAGATATTTGACTTTTGTATTCATTACAACTTACTTTTTATACTTTAATCATGATTAAAATCTAATTTGCAAAGATATACAAAAAAAGCAATAAAAACTTTTTTTAACAGGATTTTTTTCTAAAAAAAAGCACAGGAATGTGAAAAACAGCAAAATACAAAATGTTAAAAATAAAAATGTGTATAAAAAGAAAGGCAGGAAAAAAAAATATTTCGTCTCAATGGAAAAAAATGACTAATTTTGCAACCTCGAAAAAAATAAAATCACATATAGAATGAAAGAGCAAAACGAAGAGAAAAATCTTGAGGTTAGCGGCGTTATCGCAAAAACCGAACAGTTTGTCGAGAAGAACAAAAAAACGATCACTATCGCCGTTTGTGCCGTTGTGTTGGTGGCATTGGCCATCTGGGCCTACGTAGGCCTTTACGCCCATCCGCGCCAGCAGCGCGCTGCCGAAGACATGTTCGCCGCCGAGCAATGGTTTGGCGAAGGCGACTTTGAGAAAGCCCTGAACGGCAACGACCAATTCATGGGTTTCAACGACATCATCGACCAGTACCGCTCCACCAAATCGGGCAACTTGGCAAAATACTATGCCGCCATCTGCCAGCTGAACCTTGGCAACTACACCGAGGCCATCGACCTGCTGAAATCATACAAAGGCAACGACACCTTCACCGGAGCCGAAGCCCTAATGCTGATTGGCGACTGCTACGCCGAGTCCGACAATGCAAAAGAGGCCGTCAGCTACTATGAGAAGGCCGCCAGCAAGTCCGACAACTTCATCGTCTCGCCCGTCGCCCTGTGGAAGGCCGGCATGATGCAGCTCAAGCTTGGCAACAAGGACGCAGCTGTGAAGAACTTCCAGAAAATCAAAGACAACTATCCCGAAAGCCCTGAGTACGGCGAAGCCGACAAATACCTCTCCTACGCCGAGAACATGTAATCCAACCGATTACCTCCACCATAAGAAGCCGCCCCAAGCAAGGGCGGCTTTTTTTGTGCATGGCCGCAGCCACTCGGCCACCGCCGTCCCCTTTCTCTTTCCCCGCCGCGCCCCCACACCTGCCTCTTCCCCGTCACCGAACCCACCCACGGCCTCACCGCCCGCCGCCGTGGCATCGCCGTGTCCACACAGATCAGACACCACTTAGTTTGCATTTGATTTGTATTTAGTTTGTATTTTATTTATGTTTGATAAACTAAATGCAAACAAAATACAAATAAAATACAAAATAAATATTGGACGAAAAGCGAAGGAAGGGCGAGGCGGAAGGGGGGATGGAAAACGGCTGATGGAACAGCAAATGGAGGCCGACGGGAGAGCCGGCAGCTACGGGGAGAGCGATTGTGAAACCGCAAAGGGGGATTGACGAGGGGCAAGAGGGCTGAGGCGGGGAAAGCAAAGGCGGGGCGATCCTCTGGCTAGGGACTGGAAACGAGGGCTCACCGCCGGGGAGCGTGGGAAGCCAGGGTATTGGGGAAGGGAGCCTTAGCGGACGGAGAAGGCAAAGACGGTGTGGCTGGAGTAGGTCTCGCCGGGATTGAGGAAAGCGTTGGACTCGGGCCAACTGCGGTTGGGGCTGTCGGGGTACTTCTGGGTTTCGAGACAGATGGCGGAGCGCTGTTGGTAGCGGATGCCTTTTTTGCCTTGGACGGTGCCGTCGAGGAAGTTACCGGTATAGACCTGCATGCCGGGCTCGGTGGTGAAGACTTCGAGGGCTATGCCTGTGAGGGGACTTTCGAGGCGGGCGCAGGGACGCGTGTCGTCGCCACGGGTGTTGAGCACCCAGTTGTGGTCGTAGCCGTTGCCATTGCGCAGCTGGGGGTGGTCGGAGCCTATTTCGAACCCCACGGCTTTGGGGGTGCGGAAGTCGAAGGGAGTGCCGCAGACGGGTTCAAGGGGCCCGATGGGAAGGAAGGTGGGGTCGATGGGGGCATAGCGGTCGGCATCGATGGTCAAGAGATGGTTGAGGACAGTGGTGCTGCCATCGCCGTTGAGGTTGAAATAGCTGTGGTTGGTCATATTGATGACGGTGGGAGCCGAGGTGGTGGCGGAGTAGCGTATGTGGAGCCGGTTGTCGTCGGTGAGGGTGTAGCGGACTTGTACCTGCACCTCGCCTGGGAAGTTGTTGTCGCCGTCGGGGCTGAGAAGGGTGAGGACCAGGGTGTTGGCGGAATGGCTTTGGACCTCGAAGGGCTGATACTGCCACCCGGTAGGGCCGCCGTGGAGGCAGTGGGGTCCGTTGTTCTGCGGCAGCTGGTATCTCTGGCCGCCGATGGTTATGCGGCCCTGGCCGAGGCGGTTGGCATAGCGGCCGATGGCGGCGCCAAAGTCGTTGGAGTGGTTCTCGCGCAGATAGTCCTGGGGGTTGTCGAAGCCAAGCACCACGTCCTGCAGTCGTCCCTGCCGGTCGGGCACTAGGAGCGAGAGGATGCGGGCTCCGTAGTTGGCAATGCGGACTTCCATTCGGTGCTGGTTGGTGAGGGTGAAGATTTGCATGTGTTTGTGGTTATTGTGGGTTGTCGAAGGTGTATTGGAGAGGGCTGAGGGTTGTGGGAAGCGCTATTTTGACGACGATTTTTTTGACGGGGGCGGGGTGCGCCACTGCATGCTGTGGCTCGTGGGCGTCGTGGGGGAAGAGGATGGCAAAGGCGCCATTGCCCAGCCGAACCGTTGCCGCGGGGAGGTCATGGCGGTAGAAGGCCACATCGCGGCCGGCGTCGTAGGGTGTGGTGCAGTCGAGCTGTTCGACTGGGCGCACCAGTATCTCCTCCTCGCCTGAGAGGAGGAATTGGATGTCGATATATCGGCGGTGGGCTTCGTAGCCCAGGGGGTTGACTTCGCGGGTGGTGTAGAGGTCGACATTGGCGTAGTTGTCGCCCGAGAGACAGTGGCGTCCGGGCGCTATGTCGGCGGGAGCCTGCCGGAGGAAGCGGAGTCCCTCGGAGATGCCGGGAAGGAGAAGACTATAGCGGTCGATGTGGTCAAGGGTGTCGTAAATCATAGCGGCATGGTGGTGAGGGGTTGCACTAAAGGGCCTCGCCTAGCAGGCGGGCGGCCGAGGCGACAAGGTCGTTGCAGGAATGGTCGCGCCCCTGCATACGCAGGAGGGCGGGGCAGTTCAGCTCGCCGTTCTCCTGACGGAAACGGGTGGCAAGGGGTTTGAAAAGGGCCGTCTGGCCGCAGAGGCCGCATACCATGGCCATGGCCGAGACACAGCCGCAGGTCTGCTGCATGCCTGACATGCCGCGGCCGAAAGCGGAAGACATTTGGGCAGCGGACTGGGGGTCGATGGGGAGGAGGTCGGCGTAGGCCATCACCACCGACTGGCAGCAGTTGTAGCCCTGCTGGTGCAGTTGGCGCGATTTGGCGACACGCGATTCGATTTCGTTTGTGTTCATATCGATAGGTCTATAATGGGATTCGCAATGGCGGCGCGGGCGGGCGGCTAATACTCGATAATTTCGGTAAAGACACGCCATCCGAGGGCCTCTTTGTATTTCTCGTAGGTGCCGGCGGGAACCCGCACGGGGATGTTGATGTCGACCTTGTCGAAGGAGGACTCGTCCAGTTTGGGCGGTTCGACGGCTTGGCAGACAAGGTATTCGATGCGTTTGCAGCCGTCGAAAGCGTTCTCCTCAATCTTCGTGACCGAGGGAGGGAGGGTCAGCCGTGTGATGCGGTCGCATCCCTGGAAAGCATTGTAGCGGATGGAAACTACTCGGTAGAGGGTTGTGTCGTCGTCCTCGGGGTCGGCATTCTTGGCCTTAGAGCGGTCGGGGGTGACCACCTCGGGGATGTCCACCTGCCCGCGGGGCTTGGAGAAGCCCTTCCAGGGGTTCTCTTCAGCGTTGGGGAAGGTGACTTCGACGGTGGGACCGTTTTTGCCGCCGGTGGTGAGGATGGCGAAATAGAGCGTGTTGCCGCCTACTTTCTTGGCAAAATCGTATTCCTGCGCCGCGGAGAGAAGGGGCAGGAGGGCGAGAAATGCTAGCAGATATTTTTTCATGTCTTTAATAACGTGATTGAGGTTTATTTATTGCCTGCGCGGGGTTCCTATGCGGGCAGTTTTGGCAAAGGCCAGGAGGGTCCAGAGCAGCAGGGACGAGAGGAGGTAAAGCAGGCGGCGCATATTATTGACGATTTATTAGACTGCCGCCAGCGAGCCGGTCAAAGGATATTCATTGAATGGATGATGTTGCCCAAATTGGTGGTGAAGAGCCTTACGCCTATGGCGAGCAGTATGACGCCGAAAAATTTTCTCAAGATGGAAACCAGCGTGGCACCCAAGAGTTTTTCCAGCTTGTCGATATAGCGCAATACCAGATAGTCGATAACGATGTTGAGCAGGAGCGCAATGAGGATATTGACATCGGCATACTCGGCCCGCAGCGAAATGATAGTGGTGAGGGCACCCGGTCCGGCAATGAGGGGGAAAGCAATAGGCACCACGGTGGAGCCGCCGCCAGCAGGGTCATTTTTGAAGATTTCTACCCCTAGAATCATCTCAAATGCCATGATAAAGAGGACGATGGAACCTGCCACGGCGAAGGATTGGATGTCGACGCCAAAGAGTTTCAACGCCGCGTCGCCCAGAAAGAAAAAGACCACAAAGATGGCCAGCGAGATAAGCGCGGCAAAAAGGGGATGATACTTGTTGCCGCTCTGTTTCAGCGACAGGAAGATGGGGATGGAGCCAGTGATGTCGATGATGGCGAAAAGGACTAGGAAGGCTCCGATGATTTGTTTGAAATCAATCATTTTAGAAAGTTTAATTATAGTTATTAGAAAATGTAGCTTATCTGATACATAGTGGTGCAGCGACGTGCCTCTGCGGGAAGCGGTGAATCCACACCACTGAGGGCACGTAAACGGGTGAAGCCGAACGAGATGAAGGGGGCCATACGCACCGACAGGCCAAACGCAAGGCCATACTGGTGGGGATGCTGAATGTCAATGTCCTGCACTACTTTATTTCTTCCACTGCCACTGACAAGGTCGGCCCGGAAGACATAACCGTAAAAGCCACCTAGGCCCAGCTGGACGTTAATGTCCTTGGTACCTAAGATTAGTTTCAGCTGCGCAGGGATGAGCAATTGCAGTTGTCCATACTCGGATTCACCTTCCAAGAGATTGTCGCCCAAGGGAAACCGTGTGCTGCCCCCATCTATGAGGGCATCCACCTGCAATCCGAAATGGTTGGTAAAATTCAATTGGCCGAGAAGGCCTAACTGATAGGCAGGAAGGGACTTGGTGCGGAAGGCGGAGTTTTTAATATTCAAATGGTTGGGTCCCATGCCCAGCACCAATCCGCCTTGGAAGAAAGGGAGGTCGTCGGTGTGTTTGGGCGACACTTTTCCGGTAGGCTCCATGGGCTCGTCCACCGAAGCCATGGCGGAGGTCAGCAGCACAAGGCAGTCGGTGACTTTGGAAAGCCCCACATAGTCTATCAGATCGGCATCGTCCTCCGGCTTGTGGTAGGGGGAGCCCAAGCCTGTGGTGACGGCCAGGGTGGGTATTCCCAATTTGGCAAAAGGCTCAGTATCAGTTGCACCGAAGGGTGAAGTTTCAAAACCATGATGCCGCTCGCTTATTCCACTCTGCTCGGCCGCCGAACGAATCAGTCGGGAGCAGTTCTTCAGGGTGCCCGTGCCGCTGAAGGAAAGGTGGCCCGTTTTTAGCCAGCCTACCATATCCACGCTCATCATCATCTTGACATTTTTCAGCAGACCCCTGAGCTCTAATTCATTGGCCAGTGCGCTTGAACCCCAGAGACCCGACTCTTCGGCATCAAAGGCACAGATGAGCACACTACGGTCGAGGTGGTCGCGCTGCAGCATCAGCCGCCGTGCCAGCTCTATCACTGCAGCCGAACCCGACGCATTGTCGTCGGCGCCATTGTAGACCTGCCCATCACGCACACCCAAATGGTCGTAGTGAGCGCCTACAAGCACATATTCATTCTTCAGCACGGGGTCGCTGCCCGGAATGAGGGCGACAAGATTGCAGTAGACATTATTGGCCTTCTGAGTCCAATAGTCCACAGAATCGGCTGAAATGACCCTTTGGTCAACTCCCTTGCCATTGGGTGTGGTATATTTTCTGCGGATAAAGTACTGCCGCATATCGCCATCCAGGAAAGGCTGCAGGCCTATGCTGGAGTATTCGGACTCGATATACCGAAGAGCCTTACGAGCATCATCGCTGCCTGCCTTTCGCCCCTGCAATGAGTCTGCTGCCAAAAAATAGACATGGCTTTCCAAACGCTGTGTCTGGGTCTGGCCGAAGGCAGCGACTACGGGCAGGAGAAGAGATAGAAAGATAAAAATATGTTTGTACTTCATGCCGGACAAATCTTAATTAAGTTTAAAACGGAAAATAGGTTTTAATATTGTAGCCATATACTAAAAAATGCAAATCTTAGTTATTTTACGGAAAATAGAAGCAAGTCATGAAACTCCTTTACATACACGGCTATGGTTCCACCGGCAACGCCATGAAGGCACAGAAACTACAGTCTATGTTTCCTCAGTGCCAGGTGATTGCCCCGACATTGGAATACGACCGCCTTGCCCCAATGGAGGTATACGGACAACTGCAGGAACTAATAACACGTGAAAGCCCGGCCCTTATCGTGGGCAGCAGCACGGGAGGATATTATGCCCTGTGCTGCACACAATTCTATCAGGAGGCAGTGTGGTGTATCAATCCCGTGCGGGATATTGTAGGCACCATCCGCCGCCACCTTTCTGTGGGTGAAGGGGATAATATTTCCGATAAATTAAAGGAATACGAAGAGTTTGACAAGAGGGTTTTCCAACGACTTCAACCGAAAGACGGGCAACTGCATTTCGCCCTCAGCACGGACGACGAGCTTCTCGGCGACCACCAGCCGCTTCTCACGCTTTTCCCCAACCATGGTCCTGTGGTGTGGAAAGAGAAGTGCGGACACAGATTTTATCGATTTGACGAACTAAAGGCGCATTTTGAACAAAGCCTAAAGGAACGGGACTGCTGACGCATCGTTCTATTAGAGTATTTCCCTTATCACTTGCGTCACCCCGTTGAAAGTGAGGCTATCCCCTACCCTCTTCCCTTTCAGGGCCATGTAGATGGGAGTTTGCGCGCTAATGGCAAAAAAAATCTCTTGAGGGGTTAGGGCAGAGGTTTTGAATGGCACTAGGAATTTGCCTATACCCACACTTAGAAAAAACTTCTGTTTGTCGGTGATGACGATGGCCCCATGGTCGGCCACACGCATCGGAGCCATGCGCAGTAATTCCTGCAGCACCCTTATGCTGGCATTTGCATTGGAGAGTTGCTTGGCATACATATCGCGGTTGCGCATCATTTTGGTACGGTAGGAGTCGTAACGGTCGACATTGGCACCGTAATCATTGCTTTGCTGTTGTGCCGAGTCCATCTCCTGTTTGGCCGTGGCAGCCACTGCCTGCTGCCTGTCGATGCAGGCCTGTATTATCTGTATGCGTCTCTGTTCTTGGGTCATAATGCCAAAACTTATGGGTTATTAGTAAACGCAGGAAACATGGTTTTATTGCGGGACCACCCGATAAAAAGAAGGGCTGAACCCTTGTGAGGATTCAGCCCAACGTTTAGTTCGATTGTAATAACTACTTGTTAGTCCGTCCAGGATATACCTTAAGAGCCTCTTCGAGGCACTTGATTGCATGCTTGAGGTCTTCGATGCAGAGGCAGTAGGTGATGCGGGCCTGATGGCGGCCGCTTTCAGGATTGACATAGAAACCGGTGGCAGGAGCCATCATAAGGGTTTCACCGTTGTAGTTAAAGTCGGTGAGCAGCCACTGGCAGAACTTGTCGCTGTCGTCGACGGGCAGGTCAACCACGGTGTAGAAAGCACCTTTGGGATTGGGGCAGAAGCATCCAGGAATCTTGTTGATGCCCTCGACGATGACGTTGCGACGAGCGACGTATTCCTTGCTTACGGCATCGAAATAGTCCTGTGGGGTATCCACTGCGGCTTCAGCGAAAATCTGTCCGAAGCTGGGAGGGGAGAGACGAGCCTGAGCCAGACGCATGGCGATGCTGTAGACCTCCTCGTTGCGGGTGACCATACATCCCACACGGGCACCACATGCACTGTAGCGTTTGGACACGGAGTCGAAAAGGACGACGTTTTTCTCAAGGCCTTCGAGCTGCATCACACTGAAGTGTTCGTGTCCGTCGTAGCAGAATTCGCGATATACTTCGTCGGCAAAAAGGAAGAGGTCGTGTTTCTTAACGATTTCAGCCACCTTGAGCAGTTCCTCTTTGGTGTAGAGGTAGCCAGTAGGGTTGTTGGGGTTGCAAATCATAATGGCGCGGGTGCGCGGAGTAATGGCCTTTTCAAACTCTTCGATAGGAGGCAGCGCGAAACCCGTTCTGATGTCGCTGGGGATGGTCTTGATAGTAGCGTCGCAGAGTTTGGCAAAGGTGTTGTAGTTGGTGTAGTAGGGTTCGGGGATGATGATTTCGTCGCCAGGGTTAAGGCAGACGGTGAAGGCAAACTGCAATGCCTCGCTGCCGCCGGTGGTAACGATGATTTGGTCGGGAGTGACCTCAATCTGATGGCGGTGATAGTATTCCACCAGTTTCTTGCGGTAGGAGAGGTTACCGGCACTGTGGCTGTAGGCCAGAACGCCAATCTTGGTCTCGGCCAAGGTCTTCAGCGCGCCTTTGGGGGTCTCGATATCGGGCTGACCGATATTCAGGTGATATACATGGATACCGCGTTCTTTAGCAGCATCGGAGAATGGGACAAGTTTACGAATTGCCGACTGAGGCAGTTCTAAACCTTTTTTTGAAATGCTAGGCATGATTTATAATAATTGGTTGATAATGACGGTTTGTTAGTTATGAATACGAATTCTGAGTGTATGCCCAGGAGGCAAAGCACTCAGAATTCATAATTTGAAATTTAGCTGTTCAGAATCTTATTTATTGGCAGGTGCGACCACATTACCTTTAATCTTTACCACCACACGGGGTTCGTTAACAGCATTGGAAGTGATGGTAACGGTCTTGGTGAAACCTCCCACATTGTTGGTATTGTAGCGGACACCAATCTCTCCAGCCTTACCGGGCATGACGGGCTTCTGAGTCCATTTAGGAGTGGTGCAGCCACAGCTGGCGCGCACACTGGAAAGAATCAGCGGCTCGTCGCCGACGTTGGTGAAGGAGAAGGAGCAGTTGCCGTCGCCGCCCTTTTGGACAGTGCCGTAATTGTGTTCTCTCTCGGCAAAAACAATCTTAGGACCATGTTGGTCTTCATTAGTAGCTTCCTTTTTGGTTTCCTGAGCGTTTGCAGCGCCAATCGTCATCACGGCGACTAAGCAGAATAAAAACAGTTTTTTCATGGTATAAAATGTCTTTAATGTGTTTTCTATTATGTCCTTTTCGTTCTACAAAACTTGTACCAGATTATACAATCACCTTCATTAACCCCAAAAATGTTTTTTTATTGTGTTGAAGCGATATTTTTTTAACATTTTAAACTTTCCCATGCTCGGCAAAAACCGGTTTGCTATATCTCGCAATTGAGCAACTGACTTATTTTCTCAATGGCCTGTTGGATGCTCCCCACTCCGTCGCACACCATGGACAGGCGGTCCTTTGTTTCTTTCAGATGCACCGTTGAGGGGTGGTCTTGTGAGTAGCGTATCATCTTGGCAAAGTTGGCCGAACGATAGAACGGATTTTCCTGATTAGAAACGAAATAACAAACCAGCTTATTCTGCTTCAGCACTATCTTTTCAATACCGAATTCTTTAGCCATCCGTCGCATAGTGATGGTCTTAATAAGTTCCTGCGTAGGTTGGGGTATGGGGCCGAAACGGTCTATCAACCGCTCGCGATAACGGTCCAGCTCCTCCTCTGTGCTCAAGTCGTTCAATTCTTTATAGAGCAGCAGACGCTCGCTCACACTGGTCACATAGTCATCGGGCAGCAGCACCTCCAGGTCGGTTTCAATGACACATTCTTTTACATACTCCTGGCTCTCTTCTATCTCCTGCTGAAAAAGCTCCTTAAAGTCGGTCTCCTTCAACTCCTCAATAGCCTCATTCAGTATCTTATGGTACATATCATAGCCAATATCGCTAATAAAACCGCTCTGTTCGGCACCCAGGATATTACCGGCTCCGCGGATATCCAAGTCGCGCATGGCAATGTTCAACCCACTTCCGATAGAGCTGAACTCCTCAATTGCCTTCAGCCGTTTCTGTGCCTCCTCGGTAAGCACACTATAAGACGGGATGAGCATATAGCAGAAAGCCTTCTTATTGCTGCGCCCCACGCGGCCGCGCATCTGATGAAGGTCGCTCAGGCCAAAATTCTGAGCGTTATTAATAATCATAGTGTTGGCGTTGGGAATATCCAAACCGTTTTCAATAATAGAAGTGGCCACCAGCACATCCAACTCGCCCTCCAAAAAGCGCATCATCGTCTCTTCCACCTGCTTTCCGTCCATCTGGCCGTGTGCCATACCCACTCGTGCGTCCGGCACCAGCCGTCCCACCAGCCCTGCCATTTCAGGCAGGTTCTCCACGCGGTTACTCACAAAAAAAGTCTGCCCCCCGCGCGACATTTCGTAACTGATGGCATCGCGTATCACCTCCTCGTCAAAATTACACAACTCGGTCTGTATGGGTTGGCGGTTGGGGGGCGGAGTGCGGATTACGCTGAGGTCTCTCGCCCCCATAAGCGAGAACTGCAAAGTCCTGGGTATGGGGGTAGCCGTCAGTGTCAGGCAGTCCACATTAACCTTCATCTGCCGCAACTTTTCTTTCGCACTAACGCCGAACTTCTGCTCCTCGTCAATGATAAGCAGTCCCAAGTCTTTAAATTTAAGACTCTTATTCGTAATGGCATGAGTACCGATAAGTATGTCTATCTTCCCTTCCTCCACACGCTTGTAAATCTCTTTCTTATCCTTAGCCGTGCGGAAACGGTTCAAATAGTCAATATTCACCGGCAACCCCTTCAGTCGGTCGCAGAAAGTGTTATAGTGCTGGAAAGCCAGAATGGTGTTGGGCACTAGCACGGCCACCTGCTTTGAGTCGCACACTGCCTTAAAGGCCGCGCGTATGGCCACTTCGGTCTTGCCAAATCCCACATCGCCACACACCAGTCGGTCCATCGGCGACTGATCCTCCATGTCGTGCTTCACCTCCTGAGTGGCCTTCAATTGGTCGGGCGTGTCTTCGTAAAAGAACGAGGCCTCCAACTGTTCCTGCAAATAGCTGTCGGCGCTAAAGGCAAAACCCTTGGAAGCCTTGCGCTTGGCGTAAAGGGCAATGAGGTCCTTGGCTATGTCCTTCACCTGTTTCTTGGTCTTCTGCTTCAGCACCTGCCAGGTGTTGCTGCCCAAGCGGTTGAGGGTGGGCGCGGTGCCTTCCTTGCCCACATAGCGACTGATTTTATGTAGCCCGTGAATACTTATGTACAGCGTGTCGTTATTCTTGTACATCAGGCGTATCACCTCCTGCGTATGGCCGCCGGTGGTAATCTTCTCCAGCCCGCTGAACCGGCCCACACCATAATCAATATGGGTCACATAGTCGCCCGGCTTCAGTTCGAACAGTTCTTTCAGCGTCAAGGCCTGATGGGCATCGCTCAAGTTGCGCACCGTATACTTGTGATAGCGCTCAAATATTTCGTGGTCGGTAAAGCAAAGGATGCGTTCCGCGTCGTCGACGAAGCCGTGGCTCAGCTGGCAGGGCATGAATTCAACATCATAGGCGGGGCTGGCCATCGTTATGCCTTTCCCTTTTGCCATAGCCAATATGTCTACCTGGGGCTGCGCCGTGGCAAAAACCTTCTCCAGTCGGCGCTGCTGCTGCTCGTTAGCTATGGTGATGAGCATCTTGTAGCCCCTGTCGCGATACTGCCCCAAGGTATCCATGAGCATGTCAAACTGCTTGTGGAACGACGGCTGCGGGCGCGTTTCGGTCGCAATTTGCTCAGCCTTTGTAAAATAGTTACTATTGCCCTGCTCAACAATGCGGCAACGGAGCAGACCACGAATAAACTCGTTTCCAGAGCAATAGTACTGCCCGTCGCTCCCTGCGTTGGCAAAAAGGGTTTCCAGCGTCTCGCTCACCAGCATCAACCCTTGCACCCAAACAATGTCGTCGGAGCCAAAATAGTGCAGCAGCGGCACTTTCTCCTCCACCGTCAGCACGTCGTGCGACCGACGTTCAATATTGGGCAGGACACTTATCTGGTCATATTGCTTTATCGAGAGCTGGCTCACGGGGTCGAAAGTGCGCAGCGAGTCGACTTCGTCATCGAAAAACTCAATGCGGTAGGGGTGCTCGTTGGCAAAGGAAAAAACGTCCAATATACCGCCGCGGATGGCAAACTGCCCCGGCTCGACCACAAAGTCTACCCGCTCAAAGTCATAGTCCTGCAGCACCTCCATCACATGGTCCATCGACATCCGTGCTCCCTTCGACACGCGCAGCGTGTTGCGCGTAAGGGTGCGGCTGGACACCACCTTCTCACTCAGCGCCTGGGGGTATGTCACCACCCACAGAGGCCGTCCGCTGCTGAGTTGCTTCACCACCTCGCTGCGCTGCATTATGTTGGCATTGTCGGTGGCAAAGAGGTCGCCGCCGTCGTCCTCTACCTTCTGTCCCTGACCCATGGGTCCTGCGGGTCGGTGGCTTGTGCGGTACGACGAGGGGAACAGCAGCACACGCTTCTGTTCCACCTCCGCATCGGTCTCTTCCAGCAAGGTTTCGAGGTCGTTTTGCAGATAATAGGCCTCCTCCTTATTGCCAGCCACCAAGAGCTGGCTGCGGGTGGGTTCTTCCAGTGCCAAGGCGGCCGCCACAGCGGCGGGCATCGAGCCTACCATGCCGCTCACGTGTATGCGGTTGGCCCCATTCTGCAACAGGCCGACCAACTGCTCCAATATCTTTGACCGGCGGTAGTATTCAGTTATTTTCATTCTTCAATCAATTCTATATTTCCCAGGAAAACTCCTTTAAGCCTATTCAATGTACACCGTATCCAGCACCACCGTGTCGGCCCGTGTGGAGTCGCGATAGAAAAAGCCCTCTATCCGCCCTTTCAGCGCAGCCATGCGGCGGCGGTTGTTAAGGGCGGTAAGTTTGCGCCGATAGCGGCCACGCAACTTATTGAACTGCTCCAACTGCTCAATCGACAGCCGCTTATCGTAGAACCAACGGTAGCGGCGGAGGAAACGTCGCTCTGTGCGCTGCACCCGCACCAACGTGTCGCCGTGGAAGGCATCGAACGGCAGCTCCGTCACCTCCACCACAAACGATTCGTATTGCGACAAGAATTTCTCAGCCCGTGTGGGAACCTTCTGCCCCATGGAACACAGGGGCAGAAGCAACAGCAGCAGTGGCACAAATCTCCTCATCGTCGTCTCCAATGGCTTTCCTCTCTGGTGTTGCCGGCTACTTGTTTCTAAGGGTGACAAACGGTATCAGCACCTCTTCCATCGACACCCCGCCGTGTTGGAAAGTGTTGGTATAGTACTGAACGTACTGGTTGTAATTATTGGGGTAGGCGAAAAAGTCGTTCTGGTGGCAGAAGATATAAGGCGAGGTGATGTGGCGGCGCGGAAGGAAGATTTTAGCCGGCTCTTTCACCTCGAAGACCTCCTTGGGGTTGTAGTCCAATAGGCGGCCCTGCTTGTATCGAAGGTTCACGCTCACACTTATGTCGCCTTTCACGCGCACGGGCCGGTCGATGCGCACCGAGCCGTGGTCGGTAGTAATGACAACGTTCACGTCCTTGTCGCTCAAGAACCGCAGCGCCTCCATCAGCGGCGAATGTTCGAACCAACTCAACGTCACCGAGCGGTAGGCCTTTTCGTCAATGGCCAACTCGCGCACGATATTGGAGTCGGTGCTGGCATGCGAGAGCATGTCCACAAAGTTATAGATAATCACATTCAACTTGTTACTCATCATATTGCCCATACCCTCCACCAGTCGGTGGCCGAACTGCGCATTGATAACCTTGCTGTAGCTGTGGCGAATGTTGAAGCCGTTGCGGCGCAGGTTTTCGTCCAGCAACTCGTTCTCGTACTGGTTTTTAAAACCTTCTTGGTCCTCGTTCACCCAGTATTGGGGATACTTGCGCTCAATCTCCGACGGCATCAGGCCGCCGAACATGGCGTTGCGGGCAAACTGAGTGGTGGTAGGCAGTATGGAGTAATAGAGGTCGTCCTCCACGGTGTGTAGGTACTGCTCGATGGCAGGCTGAAGGTATTTCCACTGGTCGTAGCGGAAATTGTCAATCACTATCAGAAACGTCGGGCGATCCTCGCGCAACAGCGGAAAGAGCTTTTCGCGCAGCACCATGGTCGAGAGCACAGGCTTGTCGGAGTTGGGGCTGTTGAGCCAGTCGATGTAATTTTTCTCGTAGTACTTACAGAACAACTGGTTGGCCTCAGCCCGCTGCGAGGCAAAAATCTCATGGATGTTCTCGTCGTCGGTGTTGCTCAGCTCCAGGTCCCAGTAGACCAGCTTGCGGTAGAGCTGCTTCCACCCCTCGTGGTCCAACGGGCCGGACAGTTCCATGCCAATCTGTCGGAACTGCTGCTGGTAGCCCATCGTAGAGTGCTCGCTCTGCAGGCGGCGGGCGTCGGTGTGCTTCTTGATGGCCATTAGAATCTGGTTCGGGTTCACAGGCTTAATCAGGTAGTCGCTGATTTTACTACCCAAGGCCTGATCCATAATATGCTCCTCCTCACTTTTGGTAATCATGATGACCGGCACCTGCGGATAGCGGGCCTTTATCTGGCCCAGGGTATCTAGGCCGCTCAAACCGGGCATATTCTCGTCCAAAAACACAATGTCAATCTGGCTGGAGTGTTCCTCCAACTCGTCGAGCGCTTCGGTGCCGCTGGTGACGGCCACGACCTCGTAGCCGCGTTCCTTCAGAAACAGAATGTGGGGTTTCAGCAAATCAATCTCGTCGTCGGCCCAAAGAATGGTGATAGCGTCCATAGGATGTTATTTTATTTCTTCAAATTCAGAAGGCATAACGCCGTCTGATGCGAAATATTGTGCCACCGCCTCAAAAAAGAAACGCCTTCCGCCGCATCACCCTCCGCCCATAGCAGCGCTCCCACATTCCATCATACCCCGCCCCAACCCTCACTCGCCTCCTACCCCAGCATGGCCACGTTAGCGGCTGTGACTCACTCACTTTCCGCCGCTCCAGTAGCCCCTCTCTTACCTTCTCCGCCAAGGGGGCGATAGACTATTGTTCTTGGATGCTCGCTACGAGGAACTATAGAGCATCTATAGAGGATGTATACAAGAAATGGCGAAGCCACCCATAACCTGCGGCCACGGAAGGCAAACCGTTACAAAAATCCCCTTATTATCTAATAATGAATACGATATACAGAAAAAGCCTATCAATTGCTCAGCATAGAGACCGAAAAGGGTGAAAAAAATGTTCTCCAAAGGTCTGTGGGCGCATTTTGATGGGCAGAAATAGTAACAATATATTTGTTAAAGTTTTGTTATAAGGCACTGAGAATGATTGTGCCTTATGTTAAAGTGCACTTTTGACAGGAAAAAAAGTTTGCCATGTCGGAAAAAGTTAGTACTTTTGCAACCGAATTCGACAGAAGAATTAAGCATTGCGGGGTAGAGCAGTGGTAGCTCGTCGGGCTCATAACCCGGAGGTCGTTGGTTCGAATCCAGCCCCCGCTACTAAAAGAAAAACACAGCTTTTGGCTGTGTTTTTTCTTTCTAACTGCAATTCTAATCGGTCCCGTTTGGCCAATTGGTCGAACTAGAGATTGAGCGACTTTACGAAGGTTTTGAGGTTTTCGATGTCGGCGGAGTCGGGATGGCCGCGGTGGAGCAGGGTGAGCTGTCCCCGGCAGTGGAACTCGCGGCTGTCGACCGCTATGCCTCTTTCCTCCAGGAGTTTCTTGACTTGGGCATAGGAGGACTCCAAAATGGCCGAGGAGCTGAAGCAGATGACTTTGCCCACTTTGGCTGGGTCGAGTTGGGCAATGAAGTCCTTCACCTTGCCGTCGACGCCTGCGGCATAGACGGCTGTGCCGAGCAAAAGTACGTCCACGGGGGCGTCGAGGGGTTGTTCAATGGTTTGGGCCTCCAGACCAAGGACAGAGGCGGCGGCTTCGGCCATCTGTTTCATGTGGCCGGTGCGGCTGAAGTAGCGGATTGCTATACTCATGTTTTATTATTGTTTTGGGGTTAATAATCTAATGGATATTGGTAGTTAGCGCCTTATGCGAACTCACTATTGGTGCAGCAGCTGCTCCACCTCGTCGCGATGCTCGTAGAGGGCACAGCCCCCGTTATGCTCGCCGCCTACCAGCCGCACGTCGCGCAACTTGCGGAAGAGTGGGCTCTTGAGGGCTCCTTTCAGCCCGAGGCTGACGACGTTGCTGTCGCTGAAGGGCGAGAAGGGGCATGGCTCGGCAGCCCCGTCGGGGGCTATGTGGAAGAATCCGCGGCCGGCCGCCAGGCAGCCCTCCATGTATTTCTCGTCGCCTGGGAAGGAGAGGAAAATGATGTCGGGGAAAAGTTGCCGCAGGTGGTCGTTGATGTGGTCCTGCTCTTCAAGTTGGGCCTCGGTAAGGGCCAGGTGTTCGGTGCCCGCGTCGATGGGGACGTACTCGACATAGAAGATTAGTCGGCAGCCCTGTTTTCGCAACTGTGCTACAAATTCGTCACCGGCCACCTGGTGGAGGTTTTCGCTGGTGACTGTGATGCTGACGCCGTAGAAAATGTCTTCTTCATGCAGCATAGCCATGGAACGCTGTATCCGCTCGAAGATGCCTTTGCCCCGACGGCTGTCGGTGCCCTGCATATCGCCCTCAAGACTGATGACGGGCACCATGTTGAGATTTTTGCGGAAGAAGTCGATAGAGACGGGCGAGATGAGGGTGCCGTTGGTGAAGACGGGGAAAATCATGTCCTTCACTTCGGCCACCTTGTCCATCACGTCGCGCCGCATCATGGGTTCGCCTCCCACCAAGAGGGAGAAGTTGATGCCAATGGCGGCAGCCTCCTCAAAGATTTGCTTCCACTGGTCGGCGGTGAGGGTGGGACGGGTGCTGGCGCCTGGGTCCGCGGCAATGCCGTTTTTACGAGCATAGCAGCCCTTGCATTGCAGATTGCAGGAGTTGGAAATGCTGGAGATAAGAAATGGCGGCACTTCGAATCCTTCGGCCTGGGCGGTCTGTTGGCGTCGGCGCTCGGACTTCTTAAAGGTTTGCTGCATCTTGAGCATGAAACGGGCTTCGCGCGGATTCTTGAGCATGTTTTTATAGCCGGTCAACATCATGTTGCTGATGTTGTTGCTCATATATTCCTGTAGATTGAACATGTAAATGTGTCTATACAACAATATTTTATAATAAAATCAATGCAAAAGTACTAAGAAAAAAAAATTAACAAACCATCCTTTTGAAAAATAACAAGCATTTAACATTTTCATTGCAGAAGGAAGAATACTAAGCCTCTATTCTACAGTGCTCTATCTCTCCAATCCAATATTTTCATCCTCCCTAATAAGAGTGTAGAAGACAACCCTGTGGAGAAAAAATATTCATGGCTTTACAAAAAAATAGTATCTTTGCACCTTGGAATTAATATCAAACCCTATGACAATTCAAGATGCCATACAAGCCCGCCACTCTGTGCGGCAGTATTTGCAAAAGCCCCTCTCTGAGGAGCAGAAGATGCAACTAAACAACCGCATTGCCGAAATCAACCGCCAGGCCGACCTGCACCTGCAGCTGGTGCTGGACGACCCCAAGGCCTTCGACGGAAGGCTGGCCCACTACGGCAAATTCAGCGGCGTGGAGAACCTCATCGCCCTTGTGGGCAAAAAACAGCCCACCCTTAGCCAACGACTGGGCTACTATGGTGCCGAACTGTGTCTTTCGGCTCAGATGATGGGGCTAAACACCTGCTGGGTGGGACTAACCTATAGCCGTACCGAGAATATGCTCATTGGCCCCGACGAGGCCATCAAGGGCGTGATGTGCATCGGCCATGGCGCCACCCAAGGCCAGCAGCATCCCATGAAGGCGGCCACCAGGATAGCCCCTGACTACGACCAGGCGCCCGAATGGTTCCGCCGCGGCATCGACGCTGTGCTGCTTGCCCCCTCGGCACTCAATCAGTTCCGAGTCACCTTCCGCCTCCTTGCCGATGGCACTGTGGAGGCCAAGGCCGGCCTCTCGCCTTACGCCAAGATAGACTTGGGCATTTTCTGCTACTACTTTGAGATGGGTGCGGGCAAAGAGAATTTCCGCTGGGCGAAAGCTTTGTGGTAGACCGCAGCACCCCTAAGGCAGCCGAGCAAAGGCAAAGACAGTGGTGTCGGATGGGTCAGGCTCGAAAGGCAGATAGTTGCAACCCGACGAGTCGCTGACGGTGAGGGGCTGAATGAGACAGATTACGCCCGCCTTGGCGCGCACATGCAGCCCGAGGGCGGTGCTGTCGTCGGACACTAGATAGGTACGGCGAAAGAACTTTACCTGGAAATATTCCTCCGGCACCTGCGACTGCGCCATCAGTTGGCGGAAGTCATCATGCGCCTCAATCCATTGCTTCCGGAGGCTGCGTGAACCTACCATGGGCATTTCGCTTGGAGATTCGAATACCTCATCCCATGTGCAGGGAACCTCGAAACTATAGTGATAGCAATCGGCCGGATTCTGCTGGAAACGGCACCGCAGCCCCTTGCGCCAACGTACCCGGTCGTGAGGGTAGCGACGGTTGAGCTGCCGCACATAGTCGTTTTCGGTCATGGCCGAGTCGGGATGGTAGAAAGCATACCACACCCGTGCATAGTAATGGCGGATGGATTGGGGATTCCTATTGGCCGCCAGGTAGGCATAGTACTCAAAATGCTTAGCGGCCTTGACCGTCACGCCCTTTCCGCCCTCGAAGGCCTTTGCCAGTTGGTTCAATAGTTCCTGATTGCGCCCCACCGCACAGCCGTGGAGGAAGACAACCGTAAGGCTGTCCACCAGTGTGCTGTCAAGGACGGGAAGCCGATGCAGCCGCAGAGCCTCACGTAAGCGCTGCGCCGAGGTGCGCTCGCCGCCACGGCGGACGGTCATTGCCATGTCGACAAACTCGTTTCCGTGACTCACCAAGTTGATAAGGCCATAGGGACGGCCATTGGCTGGCGGGTGCTTCTGTAGGTAGCGCAACACCTCCTGCAGCGAGGTGAGGCCCGTCACCACCGCCTCGGTCCGCTCGGTGGAACTGAGGCGGTAGTAATGGTTGGCCAAAGTATAGTACTGGTTGTACTGCGAGTGGTCCTCGCCTAAAATGAAGGTGACGGAGGCGCGTGGCGCTGGCTCCTCGGCGATGGGGACTGTGTCGGCCACGCTGTCAGCAGCGGGCGGGGCGGGTTCTCCCCCACCCTTGCAGGCCATGCAGCAGGCCAGCAGCACTGCCCCCAAGAGCCACTGGGTCCCGTGCGGCATCATTTGTCTTTAGGAATCACGAACTGGACAGGCAGGTTAAATTGGGTGCGGACCGCCTTGCCACGCTGACGGCCGGGCTTCCACTTGGGCATCAGTTTCACCACCCGGACGGCTTCCGCGCCGCAGCCGCCGCCAATGTCGCGCAGCAGCCGCACGTTGCTCACCGAGCCGTCTTCCTCAATCGTGAAAGTCACATACACTCGACCCTCAATGCCTTTCTCCAGAGCCTCTTGGGGATAGCGGAGGTGGGCTTTGATGAAACGGGTCAACGAATCCAAACCGCCTGGGAACTCGGGGTCATCCTCTACCACAAGAAAGACCTCTTCTTCAACCTCCTCTTCTACATAAATGCCTCCAATCGAGGCCGTCTTACTCAGCGAGAGAACTGGCACGTCGGCCCCTATGGCATAGTCCGAAACACCTTCGGGCAGCGGCACCGCCTGTTTGACGGTGGTCTGCTTGCCTCCCTTGTTCACAATCTCCTCGTCGATGGCAACAAAGGAGGTGTAGTTGGTCATCAGGTTATACTTGAGGCCCAACGCCAAAATCTTCTTTGCCCCCTCGCCATAGGTTTCCTCGTATGGCTGGGTCTCGCTGTAGGTAAGGTATTTGATACGCTCGCGCGCCCAGAGGTAGCGTAACGCCGAATTGTCCTTTTCGGCCTTGGCCTTGGAGAGGTCGAAGGTCTGTCGGAAAGGTTTGCGCCCCACCTTGCCCGTCAGGGTCACGGTGCCTTGGGGCTTGCCTTTGTACTTGCCAAAGATGAGAATGGGGCGTTCGGCCATCATATCGGGCACACTGACGGGCTCGATGTCGTATGCCTGGAAGCGACCCGCGTCGAACGTGATGCGGGTGAGGACCGGGGTGCTGATATAGGAGCGGAAACGCTCGGCCTGGGCGGCCGCCTCACTTTCCTTCGTAACAATCAGCGGCTCGCCCCCACCGCAGAAAGCCATGCCCTCTATCAGGTAGCGGTTGACCGATGAGCCGATGCCGATGGCAAAGAAATTGGTCTCGCCGCTGTTGCGACGAATGAGGTCGAAGCACTGCTGCTCCACATCCACATAGCCGTCGGTGACAACCACAAAGGAGCGGCTGACGTCCTCGTCTGCCCGCGGTATGGAGAAAGCCATCTGCAGGGCGCCCAGCACTTCGGTACTGCCCGAGCCGCGCTGGTTGTCGATAAAGTGTATGGCCTTCTCGACATTTTCTTTGGTGGCCGTCACCGACTGCGGGCTCATCTGTTCTTGCGCAAAGGAGAAAAGGATGACGTTGAAGCGGTCGGTGGGTTTCAGCCCCAGAATGAGGTTGCGCATCAGTTTCTTGGTGAGGTCCAACGGGAAACCATTCATCGAGCCCGACACGTCTACGATGAAGATATACTCACGCGGCGGTATCTCTTCCTTTGCCACCCGCTTGGGCGGCTGCACCATGCAGAGGAAGAAGTTCTCGTCTTGCCCTTCGTAGAAAAGCATACCGCTCTCAATCTTATTGCCCTGCAGTGAGTAGTTGAGCACCACGTCGCGGTTGCCGCCTTGGACCTCAGCAGGGCTGAGGGTGACGGTGGCACGACCGGTACCGGCGTGGCGGATGTCCATCTTGTGGCTGGTGCAGGTGATGTCCTGAATGGGCACCGCGGAACTGATTTGCACCTTGTAGCCAAATCGATAGGTAGGCATCGTACCAGCCTTCGTATAGGGCGTCTCCACAAAGCTGTCGCCCGTGTTCTGGTTGCTCTTGCTGGCCTTGCTGTAGCGGGGACCCACCACGGTGGGGTAGACAAAGCTGTAAGTGCCCTTCTCCGGCACGATAAGCTCGGTATACTTCAGCTCCACCTCGATGGTGTCGCCCACCATGACGTTGCTCACGTTCATGGTGAACACATTGGGGCGGCTCTGCTCCAGCAGCGAAGCGCGTTTGCCCTCTTGCTTGGCCTTCTCATAGTCGGCGCGGGCCTTCTTCTTCTCCTCAATCTGGGCGCGCACCAGCCGCTTGCCAATGCGCATCTGCATACCGTATACGGCGGCACGGGTCGAGAGAGGGAAAGTGTAGATGGCCTCGATGGGGTTCCTGCCGCTGTTCACATACACCTGCCGCACCGTCACGTCGGCAATAGAGCCCACGATATTCGCATCCACCGAAGTTTCCTTCAGGGGCAGGTTGTCCTGCTCGGGGTTGTCGCTCACCACCACAAAATAGGGCGAGAGGGTCTTGTTAAGGTTTTCCTCGTCATTCTGGGCAAAGCCAACAGTGCAGCTCAGCAACATCGCGCTCAGCAACATCGCTGCCCGACGGAAAAGAATTGTGGAATTCATAACTGAAAAAAGATTAATTAATAATAGGGTTAATTTCGTTCTAATAACGACATTCAGGACATTTTATTACCTCTTAAAAAGAATTTTCTTCCCATACCGAAAAAAAGTCGTACCTTTGCACCATAATTACAAAAAATTATTTAATACTACACAATTATGAAGAAGATATTATACATCATCCTAGGCATCATCCTCGCGCTGCTCATTGCCGTGGGCTGCATCTGGGGCAAGGAAATCGGAGCCGTGGCCTCCATCCAATCCGTAGAGGACAACCCCTATCTCTACACCATGAACTACAAGGCCAACTACGACCTCGACGACCTCCTCAGCCATGACATCGACGGCAACGCCAAACTGGGCCAGTACGTAGCCGACCGCATCGGCAAAGGCCTCTTCCACATCACCATCAAGAGCAACCAACTTGCCGACGAGAACGGGGAATACCACGGCTTCGGATGCACCAGCTTCCAAGCCCGCAAGGCCGACACCACCGGCTACTGGTATGGCCGCAACTACGACTACTTCAAGAACCCCACCCTCGTGGTCACCTCCCATCCCAAGAAAGGCTACGCCTCCATCAGCTGCTGCGACATGTCTCATTTCGGCTTCAGCCTTGACAAACTGCCCACACGGCTGACCGACAAATTCATGTGCCTGGCCGCCATCTACACTCCCCTCGACGGAGTCAACGAGAAAGGACTCTGCATGTCCATCATGGCCCTGCCCAAGCAAGCCGCCCGCCAAGAGAGTGGCAAGCACAAAGCCGCCACCAGTGTGCTCATCCGCCTGGTGCTTGACCGCTGCGCCACTGTAGAGGAGGCTGTGGAACTTATCCGTAGTGTCGACGTCCGCCACGACACAGTCACTGGCGGCGGCTACCACTACATGGTGGCCGATGCCCAAGGCAATGCCGCCGTCGTCGAATTCGACCTCGAAGACGGCTGGAAAACCCTCGTCGTGCCCAAAGACACCGCCCTCGTACACATGACCGTCACCAACCACCTGCTCAGCCCCAAGTTCCACACCGACGAACCCAATCCCAAATACGGCAACCCCTACAGCCGCAGCTGGTGGCGCTACGACACGGTGGAGGAATACCTCACCCAGCGTGGCGGAATACTCACCCTCCAGCAGGCGCAAGAATGCCTCAGCCTCGTGCACTGGGTAGGCCTGGCCTGGGGCGACCCCAAAGGCACCATCGAAGACACACAATACAGCAACGTCTACGACCAAACCTCCCACACCCTCTACCTCCGCAACTGGAACAACTACGACCACACCTACCAATTCCAACTATAAGGAACCGCACACACTCCGGCGCAGCCCTACCACCATAAAAATAGAATTCAGAAACAGAAGACATGATAGCCCAACAGAACACCACCTTCACCCTCCGCCAAGGAGAAGAATACATCCAACTCATCCAACTCCTCAAAGCCGTCGGCTGTGTAGAGACCGGAGCCGAAGCGCAAGAATCCGTCACCCGTGGCCTTGTGAAACGCAATGGCCAGACCGAACTGCGCAAACGTGCCAAACTCATCCCCGGCGACACAATCGAGTTCAAACATTACATTATCACAATCGCCTGAACAGGCTGCAACTTATACAACGTTTTCGTTAAGCCGAGTGCAGAGGGCAAATCACGAAGTGTTTGCACTATGCTGAGGCGAGAAAACGACTCATGAAATGGAACGTTTTCGTTAAGCCGAATGCAGAGGGCAAATCACGAAGTGTTTGCACTATGCTGAGGCGAGAAAACGACTCATGAAATGGAACGTTTTCGTTAAGCCGAGTGCAGAGGGCAAATCACCCAGTGTTTGCACTATGCCGAGGCGAGAAAACGACTCATGAAATGGAACCTTTCCGTTAAGCCGAACGCATAGTGAAAACAGCCGAGCGTTTTCACTATGCGGTGTCGGGGAACGGCTGTTTCAAAAAAGAAACGAGCAAAATCACCCACTCGGCCATTCGGCCGACTTTTACATCCTTTCCCTCATTCTGAGGCCTACTTATGCCATTTCCGCATCTCTTCCGTCTCTAGCCCATATCCCTGGCTAGATGCAGCCCACAAAGCCTTCGCCTGCTTCGCAGTCTTTCTTTTCAAAACAAATACCGCTCCGGTCAAAAAAGCAATGACCAATTAGGGCTCATTCTCTGCCAGTGGCCCATTTGCGGTAGCGAATCCAGACGTGGAGCCACACGCGGGCAATAGAGTCTATGGCATCGGAAAAGATAATGCGGCTGTACTCCTCAAAGTGCTGCCACTCCTCGGTTGTCTTGTAAACGGCCTTAGTCAGATTATTCTCGTCATACTGGGCAGGAAACATGCGATAGGCCATCAGGTAGGAATACTGCGACAGCGAACTGATATAGTCCCACACATTGCCGTTGTCCGTGCCCCAACTGTGCAGATACTCCCGGTTTTCCAAGTCGTCCTCCACCTGCTGCATCAGCGGCGTTATTTTCAGTTTCAACGGATAGCCGTCGGGGTCGTAGAAGAAACGCTCGTTGGCAGTATCCACCTTGTAAGACTTCTTCACCTGGGTGTCCCACTGCGTCTCGATGAACCCGTGCACGTTATCGCCCGACGAGAAAGACCGGCAGTCGCAGTGTAGCGGCATGTGGCAGTCGGCGATATAGTGGCTTAAAATAAAGAACCGCATGGCAATGTGGTTGCCCGTAGGCGACACCGGATTCCCCTTCTCCTCCATGCGCAGCATCTTAAAGCTATCGATAATGCCGTGCGAGAGCGACTCGCAGCGGTCGGCCAGGTTGCCGTCCTCAATAGTGAAAGGCTTGCCGTACAGCGGCGAACTCTTGCCCAGCTGGTACATTTCTATCGTCTTGGGCAATTTCTTAAAGCGGCTGTCAAGCGACTTTTCGTCTGGACGATACTTCAAGATATGGCTGGTAGCCATGTCCTTAAACACCGCGTCAGGGTACCACGATCCCTTGATGACAAAATCGCGATAATCATTAAACCATTTCACCAGCGCCTGGGCGTCGGCCTTATACGTATCGGGAATATTGGCATACTGGAGCCTCTTTATGGCCATAAAAGCCAGCCATGCGTGAGTGAACTTCTTCATAATTACAAATTATAGTTAATATTATTTAAATTACTGCCCTGTAAGACTTCTGAACCCAACCGACCACAAGTCAATTCATTCTGCAACACAAAAAAGTCTATTTCTTTCAACTTGCAAATATACACATTTTTTCTGACATTGCAGACAAAAGAAAGAAAAAAGAGGTAAAAATCCTAAAAAAACACACACCCAACAACCTAATTAGCATTATTTAATACTACACTAATCACTTATTACACTTTATATTACAAATATTTTAAATTGTACACAATTAAATTTTGCACAATTTTATTTCATGCAATCATTTTTTCTTTGTACTTTTGCAAACGAATTCATAATGAAAGGAACACCGAGATGAAACCTCAAAAATACGATGCACTAAAACTGGAAAACCAACTCTGTTTCCCGCTCTATGCGGCGGCCAAAGAGGTGGTCCACCGGTACAAACCCTTTCTAGACCCCTTGGGCCTGACCTACACGCAGTACATCACCATGATGGTGATGTGGGAGCACAAAGAGCTAACCGTGTCGCAAATAGGCGAATACCTGCATCTCGACACCGGCACCCTCACCCCCATGCTCAAGAAAATGGAGTCCAACGGCCTCATCCTCCGTCAGCGCAGCAAGAGAGACGAGCGCGAAACCATCATCAGCATCACCCCTGAGGGCAAAGCCCTGCGCAAACAGGCCATCGAAGTGCCCGCAAAAGTCAGTTCCTGCGTCAACCTCACCCTCGACGAGGCTCTGCAACTGAAATCTCTACTTGAAAAAATCATCATATAAAACGATACTATGGAACAGAAATTCTACGACTTCAAGGCCGTCAGCATTCAGAAGAAAGAAATCAGCATGGAAGAGTACCGCGGCAAGGTGGTCCTCATTGTCAACACCGCCAGCAAGTGCGGCTTCACTCCCCAGTACGAGGGACTCGAAAACCTCTACGAGAAATACCAGGACAAAGGGCTGGTCATCCTCGGCTTCCCCTGCAACCAGTTTGCCAACCAAGAGCCCGGTGGCGAAAAGGAGATTGCCTCCACCTGCATGGTCAACTACGGGGTCACCTTCCAAATGTTCTCCAAAATCGACGTCAACGGTCCCAACGCCCACCCCATATACCAGTGGCTCAAAAGCCAAAAGAAAGGCCACGGACTGCTGAGCAGCAAAATCAAGTGGAACTTCACCAAATTCCTCCTCGACCGCGAAGGCAACGTCATCGGTCGCTACGGCAGCATGGTCACCCCCGAAAAACTCGACCCCATCATCGCCCAAGCGCTCTGAGGCCGTTAAGCGCCACCCGTGTCCATGCGTCGGCATTTGCCACGGCATGCCCACGCATGGCACCGCCAGGCGCCATTGTCACATCTCGGCCCGCACCATGTGGTAGCCCATGCGGTGCAACTGGACATAGGCACCCATGAGGTAGAGCTGGTGAATGCAGGCCACATAGCCCCTGAAGGCCGCCTCGGTGCCAGGTTCCAGACGTTCGCGCAGCAACAGACTATAGGTGCGCTCGGCGCACTCCTGCACCAGCTGCTCGGTGGTGTCAAAGTCGGGCTGCTGCAATCCCAGCACAACGCCTCGAATATACTCGTCCATCAGGTCATAACCACTCTTGTCGCGCATATACAGGTAGAGGTCGTCTAAATGGTCGTATATTGCCCAGTCGTCGTCCCAAAAGCGCGCCACCGCCATGCCTATGTACATCATCCACCCGAGGCTTACGGTCGGGTAGTTGGCAAACTCGCGCACTCCGTCGGCCAGGTAGGACTCCGCCACCGCGCGGTATTTTGCTTCAATGTCCACCGCCTCGGGCAGGCGTTCGTCCACCTCTTCCACCGAAAGCAGGTATTTAAATAGGTCCTCGCGGACACCCAGTTCAAACTTATCCATATCTGTCATTTGAAAGGTCTTAGTAATCTAAAGGATAGCAATCTAAAAGGGCGGTAAGGCCGACTGCCCCGGACATCGACCAACTGGTAGGCCGGGGCCACCTGAAGGGTGTCGTAGCCATGGGACAGGAAGAAGGCAAAGAGTTCGGAAGGCTCGCCGAAGACCGACTCCATATACCCGTCGATGGCTTCCTCGACAGTTCCTCCACCCACGCTATCACCCATCATTCCTCTGGCCACATACAAATTGTAGCCGCCGAATCCATACTGGTTTTGCTTGTCGCCCCTATCGAACGGCTCGCCCGCTCGCACCAAGGCCACCGGACGATGCCAGTTGGTGTCAATGTCGACATATCCCCAACGAGCCAGCTGCTTCAGCGCAGCCGCCGCGTTGGAATCCGGGTCGCTGCCCGGACGGTCAATCAGCTCCATGCGCAAGACATAGTCACCCCTACTGACTATGAACTCGGAGGTGTTGTACCAACCCTCGGAAAGGTCCTGTAGAACTTGGGCCACGTCGGTCACCTCGCCCTCTAGGCGCACCGTGTCGCCCGAAAAGACAAAAGTTAGTGCGGGGAAAGCAGCCACCTCACTGTCCCGCATCAGGCGTCGGCCGCTGACCGTGAGGGTGTAACTGTCGTTCTCAGCCTGGTGGTGGGTATCGCCCCACACCCTGTGGCATCCAGCAAGGACAGACGCAGCGCCAAGAAGGAGAACAATGTGTGTAATTTTCATAGCATTAGGTCAATTGGACATAAAACATTAGGCCTGCAAAGATACAAAATTATTCTCATCCCAACGACTTTTTCCCCCTCAATCCGCACCGCCCTAAGCCGTATCACGCTACTCCCTCATTTTCCGCCCTTTTACTTGCATTTAGTTTGCATTTAGTTTGTATTTAATTTATCAATGAAAAACTAAATGCAAATGAAATGCAAATGAAATATAAGTCAAAGAGCGAAGAAAGCATGGAGGAATGGCGATGAGCGAAGGACAACATGTCGCAAAAAAGTTGTATCTTTGCAGGCTCAAAAAACGGCCGAGATGAAACGTCTAATTATCACTATATTGCTCTCGTTAAGCGCGCTGGCATGCGCGGCACAGACCTCGTGGGTGGGTGTGGACCTGCCGTGGATGCCCGAGCGGCGCGCGGGCGGCATGCGGCGAATGGTGCAATACATTCCGTCGGACAGCGTGATAGGCGCCCGCGAGGTGGTGCGCACGGCTGTCTACGACCGCCACGGCTACGAGACGGGGCCGATGATAGACCTTGAGTACGACACCTTGGGCCGGCTGATACGCCGACAGGAGAAAGAGGAGCGCGAGGTGGCCGGGGTGAAGTTCGTCGACACGGTGCGGATTCAGACCCTCAGCTATTCGCCCGAAGGGCTGGTGAGCCGCTACAGCGACATGAGCCTGCACCGCATAGGCAACAGGTGGTACACATCGATGATTGACACCCACATCAACACTTACCAGCTGACGGGCATGAGCCTGCAGGCAGGCCTGGGGGTGACGCGTTGCACTTACCGCCGCATCCACCAGTGGCGGCCGGCTTCCTACTTCGGCTTCAACCAGGGCCGCGAGGGCGACGTGCCCTACAGCATGGAGGCCACCTGCCGCTGCGAGCGCGTGTTCGACGAGCAGGGAAGGCTGGTGAAGGAGGTGAGCGAGGACTGCGACGAGGGACTGCACAGCTACGACCGCGAGTTTGTCTACGACGAACAGGGGCGCATCGTGCAGGAGTACCGCAACACTTACGAGGGCTTAGACACGCTCTTTTACCGCTATAATATACTGGGCCAGCTGATTGGCATGGACGGCGTGGGCTACTCGGAGGACATGAAGGTGGACATACATATCCGCTGCCAGACCGACGGCAAGCCGCTGGAAGAGACCACCACCTGGTGGAACCTGGAGGAGGAGGGCGACCCCGAGGGCTACCCGCAGGCCATTCTGCGCACCTACTATAACAAGCAGGGCGACGTGGTGCGGACGGCCTACCCGGGCGAACCGGTGTATGAATACGAGTACGAATATTGGTAAACTTCTAAAATAACGGAATTGTACACAGGAGAACTCATCTCATTGGGCGTGGCCTGTTCGTGGACCATCACGGCACTGACGGCCGAGGTGGCCTCGAAGCGCATTGGTTCGCTGCCGCTGAACGTCACCCGCATGGCCATTTCGCTGCTGCTGTTGGCGCTGATTTTATTTCTGACCACGGGTGTCCCCTACCCTCTTTATACCGACGGCCGCACCTGGCTGTGGCTTTGCCTGTCGGGCGTGGTGGGCTATGTGTTTGGCGACTTCTGCCTTTTCAACAGCTACATCCACATCGGCTCGCGTTTCGGGCAGCTGTTCATGACCCTTTCGGCGCCGACGGCGGCACTGGTGGGGCGCCTGCTGCTGGGCGAGCACATGGGCGTCATGGCCTACGTGGGCATGGTGGTGACGCTGGTGGGCATTGCCATCACCATTCTGGCCAAAAAAGAACCCGAGAAAGAGGGCGACAAACAGTCACCCGGTTTGAAGCTGCGACTGCCGTTGAAAGGCATCCTCTATGCCACCGGCGCGGGTGTGGGGCAGGGCTGCGGGCTGGTGCTGAGCAAGGTGGGCATGCGGCACTACGAAGCCTCTATTGCTGCCGCCGGCATCGGCGACCTGAACACCTTTGTGCCAGCGGAGGCGTGGCTGCACGTGCCGCTGGGCACGGTAATGCCCTTCTCCTCCACCATGATACGCGGCCTGATGGGGATTGTGGGGTTCAGCATAGCGCTGCTGCTGTTCACCCCCAAGGGCGGGCAGCAGCTGGTGGGCGCCGTGCGCGACCGCAAGTCGATGCTGTGCGCCCTTTGCTCCTCGTTCTTCGGCCCCTGCGTGGGGGTGAGCCTTTCGCTCATGGCCACGCTGTACACCAGCACGGGCATCGCGCAGACTATAATGTCGCTCACGCCCATCCTCATCATTGCGCCGGCGGCGCTGCTCTTCCATCAGAGGGTGACCTTCCGCGAGGTGGTGGGCGCCGTCATCAGCGTGGTGGGGGTTTGCTTTTTCTTTCTCTGACACAATAATTAGGTCGGGGAGGCGTTACTGCTGACAGTTTATGACGGAAGAGATTATCTATATTGCCGACCACCGCTGCCACCTTGTCACAGGCGAGGAGGAGCCCCGATGCGTGCTGGTGAAGCCGTTGGGTTCCTTTGAACGGAGGTGTCTGACGGAGGAGTGCGGCATGATTGGGGAGCGTGCCGCAGTGCCGTTTGCCATGGCGGCCTTCGAGGTGGAGGAGATGGACCGTTTCCGCCAGGAAGATGAGAATACGTTTGATTTTGTAACCAAGGACTTGGTGCCTGCGCTGCGCGATCGGTTCGGCCGGCGGCCACTGGTGCTGGGCGGCTACTCGCTGGGGGGGCTCTTTGCCCTTTGGTGTTCCACGCGCACCGATGCCTTCGAGGCGGTGGCGGCCTGTTCGCCCTCACTGTGGGTGGAGTGGTGGAGCGGCTACGGAGCGGCCCACCCCAGTTTGGCCCAGTACATCTACCTGAGCGTTGGCGACACCGAGGAGAAGACGCGCAAAATGCCCTTCTCACTGATGGGCGACAGCTTGAGGGCCCAGCACGAGCGAAACCTCCGGCACGTGGGGCACGAACGATGCACTCTGGAATGGAACGAGGGAGGGCATTTCAACGAGATTGAGCTGCGCAAGGCAAAGGGTTTTGCCTGGTGCATCTCGAAAATATTAAATGGCTGATACCAACAGATTCAAGTTTAACAAGCCCAAGGGGCTGAGCCGCCAGTTGCTGAAATATGCCCTGCCCAGTGTGGTAGGGATGCTCATCGTGGGGCTGCAGACTATTATTGACGGGCTTTTTGTTTCCAAGGGGGTTGGCACCTTGGGGCTGGCCGCCGTGAACATATCCATGCCGCTGATTAACGTCATGCTGAGCGTGGCCATCATGATTATTTCGGGCGGAGTGGTGATAGCCGGGACGGCACAGGGACGCGGCGACCACGGGCTGGTGAGGGGCTACACGACGCTGACTTTTCTGGTGCTGGTAGCGACTATAGGATTGCTGTCGCTGCTGGTGGGTCTGAACCTGCACCGCGTGTGCTATTTCCTAGGGGCCAACGACGAGGTTTACCCATACGTGCGCAGCTACCTAGGCATTATCGGTTGCGCCTTTATCTTCTACTGCATACCTAATTTTACCGAGGCCTTCACCCGCCTTTCGGGGAAACCCAACTGGGTGTTTGTGAGCGGCACGATATGCTGTGTGGTGAATGTGGTGCTGGACTATTTCTTTGTGCTGAAGCTGAATTGGGGCGTGAGCGGGGCGGCCATAGCCACTTGCGCGGCCAACAGCACGGCGGCGTTGGTGCTGGCCCCGCTGGTGAGATTCGGACGACTGCGGGGTTCGTGGCGCGAGGTGGGGCGGATTTTCTACAACGGATCGTCGGAGATGCTCACATCGGTGTCCGCCGCCATCACCACGTTTGTGTTCAACCTGGTGCTGATGCGCGAGGTGGGACCCACAGGCGTGGCAGCACTGACCATTGTGTGCTACCTGAACTTCATAGTGAACATGTCCATTTTTGGGCTTTCGCAGGCGCTGTATCCGCTGATGTCGTTCCAGATGGGGGCGCGCAACTACCGTGGGGTGCGAAGCCTGCTGGTGTCGTCGCTGCTGTTCAGCGGCTGCATCGGCATAGGGGTGTACCTGGCCGTATTGGTATTTAAGCACCCCATTGTGGGAGCCTTTGCCTCGGGCGACATGGAGTTGAAAGCCATTGCCACCACGGCCACCACATGGGTGACGCTGCACTACCTAGTCTCTTTCGTCAACATCATAGGCAGCAGTTTTCACACGGCGGTGGAGCGGCCGCTGGAGTCGGCGGTCATTGCCTTGTGCCGAAGCATCGTGTTTGTGCTGCTGCCGCTCTTTCTGCTCACCCCCATGATAGGCGACATGGGCATCTGGCTGAGTATGCCCATTGCCGAAGTGCTGACGCTCTCGGTTTCGCTGCCCCTGATGCGGCGCACCCTCCGCCGCATCCGCTTAGTGACCTCCCCCTCTGTAGCCAGTCAGAAATGATAATTGAGCGAAAGCTCCATGCTCACGAAGTCTCCCATGCCCGTATGGGCACCCTTGCCGGGGCACAGGGCAGAAACGTGATGGAAGTTATAGCCCGTTTTGAGGTTGAACTTTAGCTTTTCCCAACCGAATCTGAAATTAATGTTCGGCTCTACAAAAAACGAATGGGCAACCACATCTTCTTCCTTCACGGTATTGCCGAAAAACGCAGAATTGATGAGCGAAGCATAATAGTAGCCGCACCTGGCGCCAAACGCAACGTCGATATGATTATTGGCAAGATTCTTCCATCCCATATTGCCTTGCAGGAAGCACGTAATGTAGTTACCACTATGCCAAGATTCCATATCGTGCAGCCGATCGTTACCATACCCAACAGAAGCCCCACCAAGCACCTCAAGGACCCTGCTGTCAGCATTGCTATACCAGCCCGAGACCAACTGACCATAATATTGATTATCATGATACTTGGCATCAGCCTGAATCAGGACATGGTCCGTCAGGCCATACGACACGGTGGACCTAAGGCCGAGGGATATTGGCAACACCGCCACGTCCAGACGGACATCATTCTTGCCGTCAAGCATGGCGAAATCCATACATGTGGGAGCATAAACGCCTAATCCACTTAAAGAATACAGCGAATAACCCATCCATAAAAAAAAGTACCCAAGTGTTCTCATAGCAATATCTTGTTTTCTCAATTCCCAATTCTCAATTCCCAATTCTCAATTCTCAATTCCCACCCCCCGTCCACCCTTTTAATTTTTAGTTTTTACCTTTTACTTTAAAAAATTCTCAATTCCCAATTCTCCTTTTTTAATACCCAATAAACGTTCAAAGGGGGGCAAATATTTCTCGTGGAAGAAAAAAACGCCCTCGCGGCTAGGGGTATCGCGAGGGCGCAAAAAGTTTAAAGGGGCATTGGTGATTATGCATTAGGCACCTTCCATAATCAAGAATCAAAGGTCCAATTACTTACGAACCAGCCAATAATCAACATCTACCATCTCCCCCCGCCCATCCTTTAGTTTTTAGTTTTTACCTTTTACCTTGAATGGCAGAACATGAAGCCAAAATAGCCACGGGGGCCTGACGGTTTAAGCAGGGCGCCATCGTGGACGGCCAGCATCCAGTCGACCTTAAACGTGAGATGCACACGGGGGGTCAAGCAGAAATCAGTGCCCAAATAGGGCGATAGATAAAAGAACGACTGCTTGTTATAGACAGCACTAGACTCAGGTGCCCAGTCATCCTGACTGCCATCGAGGATGTAGAGCCCTTTCATAGAGCCACCGCCAACCCCAAAACCAATGTACGGCCACCATTTACTCTGCCGCCAGCAGAGGTCGGCCAGCAGACCGCCCGACCCGGTGCGTATGTAACTTCCGTCGGACAGCACGTCGCGCGCATCGGAATGGTTGGAGCTGAGGGTGGACACATGGCCGTCCAGCCCTACCCGAAGGATTTTGCCGAGGTTAACCCTTAGGGCACCGCCGATGCCGGTAGTGAGCCCTTGTGGACTGACCGGCGCACTGACATTCACACCCGAAAGATAGCCGGCATGGAGCACCATGCCGCCGGAGAAACCTTGATAGATGCCGGAAGTCTCTTGCGACAGCAGCGACATGGGTAACATAAGAATAATTGAAACTAAAATTTTATATCTCATGTCTTAAAATTTAAAAAAATAAATTTTTTGCAAAAGTAGGTATTTTTACACACACGACGAATCATTATTAGTAGTGATTTTGGGGATGAGGAGCACTAGTAATAATTGGCCCAAAGTGGTGGTATTTCAGTAGTTGCCAAGAGAGGCACAAATGGCACAAATGACTGAAAACCAATGCTGGAAAAAAAAGTTTTGTTAAAGAGTTGCTATTTAAAAATAAATGTATATCTTTGCTAAGGAAATAGAAAGGATAGGTGATGTCTCTATGCATTGTCTGTCATTTTGTTAACGGCCTATGTTGAGAAAAAGAGTTCAAAAATAAACTTAATTATATTAAAATAAAATTCACAACATGACAATCAACAAAGCATTCGCCGGAACCTTGGAGTCAGGCGACATCATGATTCAGATTGAGCCTTCGGACAAAGAGGGCCTGAACATCGAGCTGGACAGCACCGTGATGTACCAGTTCGGTGAACAGATCAAAAAAGTGATTGCCGAGACCCTGACGGAGCTTGGCGTAACCAGTGCTAACGTGAAGGCCACCGACAAGGGTGCCCTCGACTGCACTATTAAAGCTCGTGTTACCTGCGCTGCCGTCCGCGCAACGGGTAAGGATGTCTGGGCTTAATCGTTTCATTTAAACTCTTAGTACTATGCAAAGATTAAGAAGAACTATGATGTTTGTGCCGGGCAACAATCCCGGGATGATGTCTGACGCATTCATTTACGGTCCCGACTCCATCATGCTGGACCTCGAGGACTCTGTGACCATGGCCGAGAAGGACGCCGCCCGCCTGCTCGTGCACAACGCTCTGAAGAGCATTAACTACGGCAACACCGAAATGGTGGTGCGTATCAACCCCCTGAACACTCCTTTCGGCAAGAAGGACGTGGAGGCCGTCGTGACTGCCGGCGTACATGTCATACGTATGCCCAAGACCGAGACCGCCGAAGAGGTGGTGGAACTGGAGGAGGAGATTGAGAAGGTAGAGAAGAGACTCGGCTGCGTGGGCCGCACCCAGATCATGGCCGCCATCGAGTCCACCAAGGGCATCATCAATGCCTATGCCATTGCCACCGCCAGCAAGCGCATGATGGGCATCGCCCTGGGCGCCGAAGACTATTGCGCCAACCTGAAGACCCAGCGCACCACCACCGGTGAGGAGCTGCTCCTGGCCCGCGAGACCATCGTGGTGGCCGCCCGCGCCGCCGGCATCGACGCCCTCGACACCGTCTTCTCCAACCTTAACGACATGGAAACCTTCCGCAAAGAAGTGGAGCTCATCAAGCACTTGGGCTTCGACGGCAAGAGCATCATCAATCCCCGCCAGATTGAAATTATCAATGAGATTTTCACTCCCACCCAGAAGGACATTGACAAAGCCAAGGCCATCATGGGTGCCATCAAGGAGGCCGAGGCCAAGGGCAGCGGCGTCATCGCCCTCAACGGCAAGATGATTGACAAACCCGTCGTCATTAGAGCACAACGTACCATCGAGCTGGCCATCAGCGCCGGCGTTTTAACTAAGGAGGACTTGTAATGAACGCAACCAAAGATAGACAAGATTTAATCTTAGCCGAGGCTAAGAAACTCAATAAAGAGGTTTTCGACGAAAAGAACCTCGTGAAGAACCCCACCGAGAAACAGCAGTTCCAGAAAGAATCTCCCAAGCTGGTGACCCTGGAAGAGGCCATCCGCAAGAGCGGCCTCAAGGACGGCATGACCATTTCCTTCCACCACCACTTCCGTGGCGGCGACAAGGTGGTGAACATGGTGGTGGACAAACTGGCCGAGATGGGCTTCAAGAATCTCTCGCTGGCCGCCTCCTCGCTGCAGGACGTCCATGAGCCTCTTATCGAGCACATCAAGAACGGAGTCATCACCAGCATTTCCACTTCGGGTCTGCGCGGCAAACTGGCCGACGAGATTTCACGCGGTCTGATGGAAAAGCCCGTGATTTTCCGCTCCCATGGCGGCCGCGGCAGCGCCATTGCCAACGGCGACCTCCACATCGACGTGGCCTTCATCGGCGCCTCCTCGTCCGATCCCCTGGGCAACGCCTGCGGCTATTCGCGTAGCGAGAACGCCAAGAGCATCTGCGGCTCCTTAGGTTATGCCCTGCCCGATGCCCAGTATGCCGACAAGGTGGTCATTCTCACCGACGACTTGGTGGCCTACCCCAACACCCCCAACTCCATTTCGGAGCACAATGTGGACTATGTGGTTGAGGTGGACAGCGTTGGCGACTCCTCCAAGATTGCCAGCGGTGCCATTCGCGACACCAAGAACCCCCGCGACATTCTCCTGGCCAAACAGGCTGCCAAGGTTATCGTCAACAGCGGTTACTTCAAAGAAGGCTTCAGCATTCAGACCGGTTCCGGCGGTGCTTCGCTGGCCGCCGTCAAGTACATCCGCCAGAGCATGATCGACCAGAACATCCACGCCTCCTTCGCCCTGGGCGGCATCACCGCCCACATGGTCAAACTGCATGAAGAAGGCCTTATCGACCGCCTCATCGACGTTCAGTCCTTCGACCGCGTGGCCGCCGAGTCCATCATGAACGATCCCAAACACAAAGAGGTTTCGGCCAATGAGTACGCCTCCGCCGACGAGCCCGGCAGCGCCACCCATTATCTGGACATCGTCATCCTCTCGGCCCTCGAGGTCGACACCGACTTCAACGTGAACGTGCTGGTGGGTTCCGACGGCATCATCCGTGGCGCCATCGGTGGTCACCCCGACACTGCAGCCGACTCGGCCCTCTCCATCATCGTATGCCCGCTCCTCCGTGGACGCATTCCTTGCGTAGTTGACAAGGTCACCACGCTCATCACCCCCGGCAAGAGCGTCGACGTGGTGGTGACCGAATACGGCATCGCCGTCAACCCCAACCGTCCCGAAATTGCCGAGCGTCTGAAGAAAGCCGGCCTGAATGTGGTCGACATTAACTGGCTGAAAGAACGCGCCCTTAAGGTTATCGGCACCCCCGCCCCACTGCCCTTCGGTGACAAAGTGGTCGGCGTGGTAATGAACCGCGACGGTTCCGTCCTCGACGTTATCAAGAACATCAACGCCTAATCTTTTCCATGCTGCTGGCCACGGACACCTCCGATGGCCAGCAGCTTATGACTAATGAATCATTTTATGGAAGTCACTCTTGACGAGCTCCTGCTCAGCCGCGACAACCGCCACCAGATGCACTTGGAACTGCTGAAACAATATCCCGGCCGCACATTGGTATCGGTTACCATGGTGATGCCCGGACCCGTCAAGAGTAACTTTATCTCACTCTCCCTGGCCGACAAGGCCGAAGCCTTCCTCCACCACTACCAGCCACTTCAGATTGAACATATCACCCGTCGGGACCTCAACACAGGTTCCGAAATCTATTTTATCAGTCGGCTGCCAATACTGGAGGCGAAGGCGCTCTGCTGCCGTATCGAGGACGAGCACCCGTTGGGGCGTCTGTGGGACTTCGACGTCATCCAACCCGACTCCACCCCCCTCTCGCGTACCGAGATAGGCCTTGCCCCACGCAAATGCATTATTTGCGGCAACCAAGACGCCATCAACTGCATCCGCGCCCGTCGCCACTCCAAACCCGACCTCTACGCCCGCGTGGAAGAACTCTTTCAACAATATCACGACACTCCCGACGACTATGAACTCTGAATTCGAAATACGCTCCCTCAATGTCAAGGACCGCCGCACACGGCTGAAGGTAGAGGCCTTCCTTGCCGACAACGACCTGCGACTGGACACGGTGGAGCAGTATTTCGGTATTTTCCGTCTTGAGGAAGACGACATCTTGGCTGCCGGAGGGCTCTACCACGACATTATCAAATGTGTGGCCGTCCGGCAGGACATGCGGGAGGAGCGGCTGTTCAACATGCTGGTTTCGCATCTGATGAGCGTAGCCATGCAGAACGGCTATTTCTCTACCAAAGTCTACACCAAGCCCGAGAATCTCGACATTTTCAACTCTCTTGGGTTCAAACTGATTGCCCAGTCGCCCCATGCCCTGTTCATGGAGAACTCTCTCACCGAGCTCAACCGCTACAAAGCCTACCTGGCCGCCGAACGCAGCAAGGCCACAGGCAGCCATATCGGCCTTGTCATCATGAACGCCAACCCCTTCACCAAAGGACACCGCTACCTGGTGGAACAAGCCTCGGCACAGGTGAACCACCTCTTCGTCATCGTGGTGAAGGAAAACCTCTCGCTTTTCGACTACCGCTATCGGCTGGAAATGGTCACCCGCGGCTGTAGCGACCTCGCCAATGTGACCGTATTGGAGGGCTCCGACTACCAAATATCCGCCGCCACCTTCCCCACCTACTTCCTCAAGCAGGTGACCGACGCCACCGACGAGCACATCCGGCTTGACCTTGACGTCTGCCTCCGCCACATCGCACCCAACCTCACCGCTCCCGGAAGCCGTCTCACACGCTTTGCGGGCAGCGAACCCACCGACCCCCTCACCGCCCGATACAACCAACTCATGCGGCAAATCCTGCCCCCACAGGGAGTGGATTTTGTGGAAATTCCCCGCCTAGAGCAAAACGGCCAGGCCGTCAGCGCCAGCGCTTTGCGAAACACCTACGACCTCACCCTACTCCACCCCACCAGCCTTCCCTACGCCATCGGCGTGTTCGCCGCCCAAGCCCTCCGACAGGAACTCGACCTCACACCCAAGCCCGGCCTTATCGACCATCAGGACAACGGCTCCCATGGCGACATGAACCATGCCCTTATGCTGCGCAGCATCCGCACCATCGAGCCATACCTTATCCAGCTGGCCGACATGGGCTGTCAAGCGGAGCTGCCCGCCGTACCAGACATTATCCGCTGCGGACTCGAAGCCGAAAAGGCCATGTTAGCCGCCACTGGCGGCATCAACACACACAAAGGGGCCATCTTCTCCCTTGGCCTCTTCTGCATCGCCGCCGCCAACAGTTTCTATCACCTCCAGCGGGTAAGTCCCCAACTCCTTCAGGCGGCCATCAAAACCATGGCTCAGGAAATACCCTCCGCCCACGACACCCACGGCGCCCATGTGCGCCAACAATACCGTGTCAAAGGTGCCCTCGACCTAGCTGTCGAAGGCTACTGCCAACTCTTCGAGCAGTGGCTTCCCTTCTATCGCCAGCACATCGTCGACGATCACCCACAGCTACGGCTGCTCCTCCACATCATCTCCACCCTCGACGACAACAACCTCTATCATCGCGGCGGAGAACAACTGGCACACGAGGCTCAGCAACGCTGCGCCCAGGTGCTGCAAGACTTTAGCATAGAAAACATTCAGGCGCTCAACGACTGGATGAAGGCTCGCAACCTCTCTCCTGGCGGCTCTGCCGACATGCTGGCCCTCACCCTTTTCGCAGCCCACCTCATACACAATATTTAACCCATTTTAACCCAACACGAAACAACCCAATAAAATAATTAAACAACAAAAACAAAACACTATGGTAGAATTAATCAACAAAGGAGTTTACCTGCTAGACGGTAAAGAAATCAAGATGGATGCCGCCGGCATGCCTTCCAAGGAAGAAGCCCGCGAAAACACCATTGCTTATTCCATTCTCCGTTCCCACGACACCACGGGCGAGAAAGGCAATAAGATGCGCATCAAATTCGACGCCCTGATTTCGCACGACATCACCTACGTCGGCATCATCCAGACCGCCCGCGCTAGTGGACTCACCAAATTTCCCCTCCCCTATGCAATGACCAACTGCCACAACTCGCTCTGCGCTGTTGGCGGCACCATCAACGAGGACGACCACGTCTTCGGTCTTTCCGCAGCCAAAAAATACGGCGGCATCTTCGTCCCCACTAACCAGGCCGTCATCCACCAGTATGCCCGCGAGGCCATGGCCAAGTGCGGCAACATGATTCTCGGTTCCGACTCCCACACCCGCTATGGTTCCCTCGGCAATATGGGTGTTGGCGAAGGCGGCGGCGAGCTCGTCAAACAACTGCTCAACAACACATGGGACATCAACGCACCCGAAGTGGTACTCGTATGGCTCGAAGGTACTCCCCGCAAGGGCGTAGGTCCCCACGACGTGGCCATCTCGCTGGTCAAAGCCACCTTCGAGAACGGTTTCGTCAAGAATAAAGTGCTCGAATTTGCCGGTCCTGGTGTTAAGAACCTCCCCATCGACTTCCGCAACGGTATCGAAGTCATGACCACCGAAACCACCTGCCTCACCTCCATCTGGTGCACCGACGACGAGGTGAAGAACTACTACACCATGCACGGCCGTCCCGAAGCCTATCGCGAGCTCAAACCCGGCAAAGTGGCCTACTACGACAGCATGATCCGCATCGACCTCTCCAAACAGGAGTGCATGATAGCCCTGCCCTTCCACCCCTCCAACGCCTACACCATCCGCGAACTGCAGGAGAACCCCGAAGAAATCCTCCGCACCGTCGAAGCCGACGCTCGCAAACGTTTCGGCGACAAGATCGAAATTGACCTCGTCAGCAAGATTCACAACGGCAAGGTAGTAGCCGACCAAGGCATCATAGCCGGTTGCGCCGGTGGCACCTACGACAACCTCTCTGCCGCCGCCGCCATCCTCAAGGGCAAATCCACCGGCAACGACTACTTCACCATGAGTGCCTATCCGCAGAGCATCCCCGTCTACCTGGCCACCACCCGCAGCGGCATTGCCGAAGAGCTGCTCGAGGCCGGTGTCGCCATCAAGCCTGCCTTCTGCGGTCCTTGCTTTGGTGCCGGCGACGTGCCCGCCAACAACGGCTTCTCCATCCGCCACACCACCCGCAACTTCCCCAACCGCGAAGGTTCCAAACCCGGTGCTGGCCAGATTTCGTTCGTCAGCCTGATGGATGCCCGCAGCATCGCTGCCACCGCTGCCAACGGCGGTATCCTCACCCCGGCCACCGATGTCGACTACACCGACAACCACGAAGGCTACAAATTTGATGGTGCAATCTATGAGAAACGCGTCTACAACGGCTACGGCCACGCCGACGGCAGCCTCGACCTCCGCTACGGCCCCAATATCAAAGACTGGCCCAAGATGTACGCCATGCAGGACAACATACTCGTAGAGCTGGCCGCCGTCATCCACGACCCCGTCACCACCACCGACGAGCTCATCCCCTCTGGCGAGACTTCTTCCTATCGTTCCAACCCCCTCAAGCTCTCCGAGTTTGCCCTCAGCCGCCGCTGCCCTGAGTACGTCGGCCTCAGCAAGCGCATCCAAAGCGAAGACCTTGAACGCCGTGCAGGCAACTGCCCCGCCCACGTCAAGGAAGCCCTGGCCAAGGTCGGTGCCGACGAGAAGAACACCTCCTTCGGCTCCTGCGTGTTTGCCAACAAACCCGGCGACGGCTCTGCCCGTGAGCAGGCTGCTTCCTGTCAGAAGGTCCTCGGCGGCGATGCCAACATCTGCTACGAGTACGCCACCAAGCGCTATCGCAGCAACTGCATCAACTGGGGCATCATGCCCTTCACCATCGCCCCTGACACCCCCTTCGACTACGAGGTGGGCGACATGGTCTTCGTCCCCGGCATCCGTCAGGCCGTTCTCGACGGCAAGGAAGAAATCGACGCCAAGGTCATTACCAAATCCGGCGTCAAAGACATCCACCTCTTCTTCCAGAACCTCACCAAGGACGAGCGCGAAATCCTCACCGATGGCTGCCTGATGAACTACTACGCAAATCAGAACAAGAAATAATTAATAAACAACAATAACGGCCGCCGCAAGCGGCGGCCTTCCATTAAAAACTACACCATGGCAAAAATTAAAATGACTACTCCCCTTGTGGAGATGGATGGCGACGAAATGACCCGCATCCTTTGGCAAATGATTAAAGACGACCTCATCCTCCCCTTCGTCGACCTCAAGACCGAATACTACGACCTCGGTCTGGTCAAACGCGACGAAACCCGCGACCAAATCACCGTCGAAGCCGCTGAGGCCACCAAGAAATACGGTGTCGCCGTCAAGTGCGCCACCATCACCCCCAACCTCAAACGCATGGACGAGTACAAGCTCCACGAGATGTGGAAGTCGCCCAACGGCACCATCCGCTCCATCCTGGACGGCACCGTCTTCCGCACCCCCATCACCATCCCCAGCATCCACCCCGTGGTCAAGAACTGGGAGGCCCCCATCACCATCGCCCGTCATGCCTACGGCGACGTGTACAAGAGTGTTGAAATCCGTGCCAACGAACCCGGCGTAGCCAAACTGGTCTTCGACGGCGAGAACGGCCAGCACGAAGAGGTAGTTATACACAACTTCAAAGGCGCCGGCGTCATCCAGGGCATGCACAACCTCGACAAGTCCATCCGCTCCTTCGCCCACAGTTGCTTCAAATTCGCCATCGACACCAAGAAGAGTCTCTGGTTCTCCACCAAGGACACCATCTCCAAGAAGTACGATGCCCAGTTCCGCATCATCTTCGAGGAAGTCTTCGAGGAATATAAGGCCAAATTTGAAGAACTCGGCATCGAGTACTTCTACACCCTCATCGACGATGCAGTTGCCCGCGTCATCCGCAGCAAGGGCGGCTTCATCTGGGCCTGCAAGAACTACGACGGCGACGTCATGTCCGACATGGTGTCCACCGCCTTCGGCTCCCTGGCCATGATGACCTCCGTCCTCGTCAGCCCCGACGGAAAGTACGAGTTCGAGGCTGCCCACGGCACCGTCACCCGCCACTACTACAAATACATGGAAGACCACCAGATGACCTCCACCAACCCCATGGCCACCATCTTCGCATGGAGCGGCGCCCTGCGCAAACGTGGTGAGATGGACGGCATCAACGAACTGGTCAACTTCGCCAACCAGCTCGAAGGCGCCTGCTTCGACACCCTCAACGAAGGCATCTGCACCAAGGACCTCGCCGGCCTCATGGAGGGCATCACCCCCAAGAGCGTCAACAGCGACGTCTTCATCAAGGAAATCCGCACCCGTCTCGAAAAACGCCTTGCCTAATCGCACCGATTACGCCAAAGCATATCATACTGAAAGAGGAGGCCACAAGCCTCCTCTTTTCTATTACGGTCAAAAGTCTGCCAAAGGATTGCTAACGAAACCGACATGTTCAGCATCACCAAATAGTTGCCATCTGGCTAGATTTGTTCAAGCCCCTTCCGAGCCATTTTGAAGGTTACCTGCATGGAACAATGCTGTCGAACCCCAGTGTGTCCCGCTCCGAGAAAGAAATGCGATTAATCTCAACTCTGCGACAAAAAGCAATTGATTGAAAAGTCGTCTAACGACCGTTTGGGTATAAACCACTCAAAAGGAAAAGCAAAGACAAACCCTCTGCGTTACTTTTCGTAGAAGTGCATCTCGGTAAGATACTGGTATGCCGGCTCGGGCACCAAATAGCGCACATCCTTACCCGAGCGTATCTGCGATCGGATATAGGTAGAAGAAATGTCCATCATAGGCACCTGAACCATCGTTACGTGTGGGTGGTCGGTCAGCTGGCAACGCTCCCATCCCGGACGCGGATAGCAATAGATGTGGTAGTGATCCAAGATATACTCCCAGTTGCGCCACTTTTCAAATGTGGCGAGATTATCCGAACCCATAATCAGGCAAAACTCCTTATCGCGATACTGCTCACCCAAGTGAGCCAAGGTGAGCACCGTATAGCTCGGCTTGGGCAGGTGGAATTCGGCATCGCAGGCCCGCAGCTGGTAGTCGTCGGTAATGGCGCGACGGACCATCTCCAGCCGCTGGTAGTCGTCCAGCAAGGTCTTGCGTTCCTTGAGGGGGTTCTGTGGCGAGACCACAAACCATACCTCGTCTAGGTTGCTGTTCTGCAACACCTCATGCGCAATAACCAAATGCCCTATGTGGACAGGGTTGAACGAACCGAAAAAGAGACCTATCTTCCGCATGGCGAGAATGCGACCGCTGAGGGAGACAGCACGGGATTAATAATACTTATAGCGGCTTATGACCTTGATGTGGCGGAGCTTGTTGCCCTTGAAGGTGTAAATTTCACCCACCTCGGCGGCCCCGGCAATCACCTTCAGCACATTGATTTCAGAAGTATAGGACTTCGGGTAGCTCTTAAAGATAACCTTAAAGACCTCCTCCTTCGTCATGCCCACCTTAATGCCGTTGTCCATCACCACGGCCGTATCGGTAATTTTGGCCGAAACCATCTCCAAATTCTTCGTCCAGATACTGCGGTACCAGTTGATATTCGAACCATCGAGGCGCGACAGCGTGTTCACAGCCACCGTCATCGTGTCGTAGAAACTCTTGTAGCCGCTCTCGCGATACCACAGCAACTGACTATTGGTGATATACTGCTCCACCGTGTTCCATTTGCCAAAAGGATAGATCGGATAGTCCGCCAGCGAGAACACCGTCATCGTGTCGGCATAGACTTTCACGTCCTTCACCTGATACTCGGGACGGGCGTAGGCCAACATCCGCACCGCCTTGGCGCGCGAACTAACCTGCTGGGCATTAACGGAAAGCACAGTAAAGAGCAAAACAGCTACAAGGATATATTTCTTCATAATCTTCCAATAATTTCAAAATGCAAAAATACGCATTTTTTAAGACATAACGCAAAAAAAGATGCTTTATTGTAAAAAAAGGAGGAGAAAACATCTGGCTGATGCCATTCAGAACAAATGAAAAACGGTCCCGTGGCCTAAAGGCTGGGCTGCGGGACCGTAGACTAAAGGGGAAACAGCCGGGGACGGCCTACTCCCTCTTGCCGGAGAGGACCAGCTGCTGGTCGACATCGGCTGGCGGGGCTACGATGTCGGCAGTGTGTACCTCGGTCTGGTCTCCGTTGATGTCAAAAGTTAGCGTAGCACCATCGGAGCGCACATCCATGGTGACAGGCGCACCCATCACCAGCGGCAGATTGACAGCATCGTGCCCGGCGGGGAAACCGCACAGCAGCGGGATGTTGTACTTCAGCAGATAAGGACGCAGCATGGCCTCTACGCTTCCATAGGTGAACTCGGAGCCACAGTCGGTGAACTCGCCCAGCACCACCCCTTTGCAGCGTGAGAGCACACCGTTCATGGCCAGGATGTTGAACTGGCGGTCAATGTTGTGCATCGACTCCTCCACCTCCTCAATAAAGAGGATGATGTCGTGGCCCAGGGTGGCATCGGCACGGGTGCCCAGATTGGGCACGAAGGTGCATAGATTGCCGCCCACCAGGATGCCGGAGGCACGGCCCTCGATATTCTGCGGGTGGGCAGGCAGCTCGTAGCGGGGGACCCGCCCCATCAGCAAGTCGCGCAGGAGGGTGCTGGTCTCGTCGGTGCCGCCCTGCGCCAGGAAGGAACTCATCGTGCCGTGGATGCTCATCACGTCGGCACGGGTCCACAGACCGTGGAGGGTGGAGATGTCGCTGAAGCCCACCATCCACTTAGGACTGGCGGCCAGCTCTTGCAGCGACAGGTGGTCGATAAGCTGAATGGAACCGTAGCCGCCACGGTTGCAGATAATGGCCTTGACACCGGGGGCGCGCAGGGCCCAGCGGATGTCGCTGAGGCGTTCCTCCACGGTTCCGGCATAACGGCCGGCCTCCACCTTGCCCACATTGGGGCCTATCACCGGCACCAGCCCCCAGCCGCGCAGCACCTCGGCGGCCTTCTTCACATTCTCCATGGGGGTGAAATAAGAGGGGGAGATCAGGGCCACCGTGTCGCCAGGCCTGAGGTAGTCGGGCTTCACAGGGTTCAGATAGATGCCGCTGCCCTCGGGCATCACGCGCAAAACGTCCTCCTTGGTGCAGGAGGTCAAAGACAACAGGCCACTAATTGTCAGGATGGCGGCCATCATCCATGGTTTTCTTGGAATCATACTATACTAATTTTAAGAGGTTTCGGTATTGGGGTTATATTAAATCTCGTTTCAATTTTTTGTGCAAAGATACAGGGTTTATTTCAAGTGTCAAAATTAAACATCTGCCATGGGTCTCTGTTTTCTATACGTTTCAACGATTGTATTATGACTGCAACATCCAGTCAATCACGTTCAGTTTTCTAATTCCATCGTAGACAGGGTTAAAGTCGTTGTCTGTCGTCAGCAAATACTTCGGGTTGGAATCTTTGATTGCTCGGAGCGATGCCAATTCACGTTCCAATGTCTCTGGATTTTCAGTTGTCCAAGCCACTTGATAATAGGATGTATAGCCGTCGTTGTCTGTGACAACAAAATCAACTTCCAGATTGTTGCGCTTGCCGATGAATACATCTCTGTTGCGTCGGACAAGTTCAAGGTATACCATATTCTCAAGCCAATGAGAACGATCTTTTAGAATTCCTTTCTTTAAGCGTACTTTGGCGAAACAGGGGTCTACAACATAGTATTTGTTTAGGGTTTGCAATAAACCTTTGCCTTTTATTTCAAATCGAGGAACCTTGTAGATTAGATAAGCCTCGCACATTGCATCGAGGTATTTGGCCACCGTCTCTTTGTCAACCACAGTTCCTTGACTTCTCAATGTGTCTGAGACAGAACGAGGTGACACATATGAGCCTACTGAATCGAATATAAAATCAAGTATCTTGTTGAAGTCGTGTTTATTGGTAATATTGAGACGTTGGAAGATGTCTTTTTCCACAATCGTTCTTAATATGCTATCAGCAAACAAATCGGCTTGTTTTTCATCAACCTGTATTTGCTTAACATATTCAGGTACACCACCGTAATATATAAAATTCGCCAAAGTTTCTGTTTTTGTCAAGTTTGGCGATTTTAACATTATAAAATTGTAATATTCAGAAAATTGTAATGGTAGAATATTAATCTCCACATAACGACCGGTAAGTAGTGTTGCCAGCTCGCCAGAGAGCATATACGCATTGGAACCTGTGATATATACATCTACATTAGGATATAAAGGCTGTCAACAAGCCGTTGGAATTCTTTCACATTCTGAACCTCATCCAGAAAAATATAGTTTGGTTTATCTTCCACCAGACGTTGCTTAATGAGGGTATGAATTTGGTAGATGTCACCTATTGCAAGAGTGTCGAGGTCTTCAAAATTATAAAACTGTATTTGCTCTTTTTGAATTCCGTTATCTATCAGCTCGTCTGCAAACATCATCAACAGTGTTGACTTCCCGCAACGTCTCACACCAGTAATGACCTTTATGATATTCTGGTCTTTCAGGTTGCGCAGTTGCTGCATGTATTGTTTGCGATATATATAATCCTGCTTCTGCATTTTATTCCTTTTTGAACTTGTTGTATGGTTTTCCAAATGTCCTTATTCTTCAATACATTTGATTATTTCTGTTTAGGGTGCAAAGATACGGGTTTTATTTCAAATGTCAAAATTACAGACTAACGCATTTATACATTCTATGATTTACGCATTCATATATTCACGCACTCTTCCTGGCTTTGTTGGAGACATGGCCTGCGAGCTTGCCGAGCAAACGCATTTACACATTCACACGCTCTTTGTTATAGTTCTTCCAGTTCTTCGTCTTTGGGTTGTTTCTTTCGTGTCAAGTCGAGGAAGATGTCAAGGAAGCCGGAGTTGCGATACAGAGAGTTGGGATTGTCTTTCAGTTTTTCGGCGAGGTAATAAAAACCGTAGTTGGCATATTCATTCATAGCATCAATCAATGTTGAGACCACGTCGCCGGCTTCGATTTCTCCTTTTTCTAGCGCAATCAGGTCGATGTCAGTCTTGGCTATCAATGCAGCGAAAATATGTTTACGTATTTCTGGATAAGACTTTCTGCCGGTTCTGGAGTCGAGGTTACCCCAGTATTCTATTGGCTGGCCGAATTTCTTTTTGTCAAGGCTTTTGTCTAATTCACGGCGACTATCGGAATATAGACCGATAAAAAATGCGATGATAAACATTTCATATCCACCACCAAACGTCTTACCCTTTGCCTCATTGCTTTTTGAAGAGCCGACTCCATAGTCAGAGAACTTGCTGATAATCTCATCTTGGAAATGAGTTTCAAAATATGCATCTCGTTTAGCCCACAATGCGAATAGACTATCTGTTGTATTTCGTGCTGCCATAATCAAATATTCATTTTAATGGGTTCAATGTTAGTTTGAATCGTCGACATCTTTTCGAGATCACAGTCAGGATTTAGACTCAGCCGGAATATTTTTCCTTTTTGATGTTCTATCTTTGGCATATCAAGGGATCCGTCTTCTTTCAAAAAACTTTTTGTCGCAATAATACATTGTTTGTTGACGCTTGAGATTGCCGCATAGAAATCACGTTCTTTTTGTGGTCCGAATGAACTTGTTGGTGCATCGAATATTAAAGGATAATCATTTTCTCGTTTCAGTGTGGTTAAGTCTGATATGGCGAACAAGACAGACATGAATTTTGATGTTTCAAGTGCCGTATTGGGATTGGTAACAATGGTTCCATCATTGTCAACAAGTTGCAATCGAGCCGCTCCATTAGCTCGTTCTATAATCTGAATCACACCATGGAAATCATCGACGTTGAGTTTTTTCAAATAACCATTTGCATGTGTTGTTAGCAGTTCAATAAAATTGCGGGTATTTTTTTGTTTGGCATAAGCAAATGCAGAACAAATATATTGCAATGCTTGATGAACGAGTACTGCCGTTTTTGATTTATCATCCTTCGATATTCCTGCCAATTCACTTTGTAATTCTGTTAGTTTGTCGTTCAATTCTTTTTTCCTAATTTTCAACTTTTCTCTACTATGGTCTGCATCGTTTCTATACTTATTCCAGTTGGAAATGTTTTTGTAATCGGTGTCAAGCTCTTCCTCTGTGATATTGTTATTTTTCGATAGGAGTTTGTTCTTTTCATCTATTGCGTCGTCAATGCTTCGCTGAAAATTCTTGGCGAGCATCTTTAATCGATTATTTTCTTTGACACTACCGGAAATTTCATTCTGCAATCCGTTTATTCGCATTGTCATATAATCAACATTACGCAGGATTTGTTGCAATTCTACAGAATAGTTGTTGGTAAACAAATTAGAATCCTCTTCGTCATTGGGTACTTCTCCGGAAATCGAATCAAGTAGACTCTGCAGTTTCTGAACCATGAAGTTGTAAGGATCACTTCCTTTTGGTGCGGGACGGCCACAAACTTTACAAAATTCATCATGTATCATATTCTCCATCGATTTCCTGTCAGGAATCAATGGATCAAGAGGAAGAACTCCTGCCGCTATTTCTTTTATAGCTTCTTTTTTCCCTTTTTTTTCGGCTTCTTTTATTTCCAGCTTCTGTTTTTCTTTAATGAAAGCGTTTGTTTTCTCACTAAACAACTCTATTACCGGAGACATACCACACATGATCCAATAATCATCTAGTAGCTTCTTCGAGTATGCATCATCAATTTTCAGCTCGGTATTCTCCTTTCGCTCTTTCAGATTTTTTATTCGATCATTAATTCTACGCAAGTCTTCACTTGCTTCTGCGTGGCTTTCTATATCTGTCAGTAGCTTGTCATATTTATTATAGTTATTTTCTGCATCCTTCAAATCTCGTTCTACAGATGTCAATTGTCTACTGATTTCTCCAATTGCTGTATTTAAATCTCTTTCTTTTTGGGTAGTAGCATTTGCATTTTTGATAGCGACATCTCTAGCACGTTTTGCATTTTGAACAGCAAATTCTGTAAACCCTTCTTCATCGCCTGTATAAAACATGTCGAAATCATGAACTTCGGAGAAAGTATTGACAAGGTATTGTAATGCATTGTCCGTATTAAAGATATCAAGTTTTTCCTCTCCTTTAAAAAGACAATATTGACGTATTGATGCATCAAAACACCGGTCAAGTAATCTGCGTCCATCAACTCTTTGGCGCTCTGATCCATATTCTTCATATCCGACAAATTGATAGTTTGCAGTTTTCAAATTACCATTTGCATCTAGGAAAAAGTCAAAAGACTTTTCAATATATTTTTCTCCGTCATGCTCAAATGTCATAGAAACAGAAACGCTTTCTGCATCGCCTCCAGAGACTAAGTGAGCTAAACATTTTTTAGATATAAGACGTTCATTTTTCTGTTCTGTCAGAGTGGTGTCAAAAAGCCAGTTTAACGAATCAAATAGAGTGCTTTTCCCGTCGCCATTGTCTCCGATGAAAATATTCAGGCCTTCGTATAGTTCAATGGTATGAGTGCCATAGTAACTTCTGAAGTTCTTTATGGATATGTTTTTTATTTTCATGAGATTATGTTGTTGTTAAGGTATTCATAAATCTCTTTATATACTTCTTTGTACTTTGATTTATCCTGTTTGCCATTGAGATTGCGTATTATTTTTGCAACAGCAACTACAACAGGATAGTCTTCGGCTGACAGTGCCGATTTCATTGTTGGATAGTCATTCGGATTAAACCCATACATTTCCCATAAGTTTTTATCCGAAAGAACCAATTTAAGCATTTCGTCTTCGCTATGCATTGTCGTATAGGTTAAGATTATAATAATTCATTATTTGTAGCAATTCACTAAATGAATCTGCACTATTTCGAGAAAGTAATGCAAAATTTCTTACTCGTTCAAGTTCATTCTTGAGAAGATTTCTTTCCATTTCAAAACATTCGTCATCATTGATTGTAGGGATGACTACTAAATCGTGAATTATGGCATATTCTTTATCTGGATGTTTACGCAAAATCCTTCCTCTTCGCTGAACAAACTGTCTCGGATTACCGGTGCTTGCACAGAAAACTGCCATTTCCGCACGAGGAATATCAACACCTTCGTCTAAACACTTCATTGATGTCAAGACAGATATATCTCCTTTCGCAAACTGATTTAGTATTTCATCACGTTCGGTGCTATTAGATGTGAATTTTCTTACAGTTATTCGCTTATCTACATCTTTAACTACTGTAGTATATGTGTCTATAATGCTCTGAGTTATCACATCTTCATTAATCTCCTCTTCGTCAAAGACCTCAATCCCTTTATAATCACTCACCTCATTCCCTTCAGGAACATATACAAGAGTATAGTTAAGGTTTCCGTGATCCGCATAATGTTGTTCTATTATCGAACGGAATACCTCAACTTTATTTGTCGCTTTATGGATTATTCGTTTTCGAGCAAGTAGTAAAGCCGTTAATATGGGATCGTCTTTGAATTTTCCATTTTCAGAGTTATAGTATTTTACAATTCTCTTTGTGAGTCTTGAATATTCATTCATTTCTTCAGCTGTAAGCGACACGGAATGAGGGTAGTAATAGTATTTACAAAGGACGCCATTAGCAATGGCCTCTTCCATAGAGTATTCAAAAGCGTAGCCATCTGTGGCATTGAAGAAAGAATAGATTGCTTCATTTGCGGCTTCGTCAAACTGACGATTTGGAGTTGCCGACAAACCGATTCTACGTGCTTGATTAATTTGAGGCAACAACTTAAGCATTTGAGGAGAACCCATATTGTGACACTCATCTGCAACAAACATCGTTCTGGCTGAAAACCCATTCAACACATCAAATACTTTTCTTTTAGAATAAGATTGATATGTACAAATAATTACGAACGATAAATCTGATTGCTTTGAAACCTTTTCTCTTAAAAGAAGTCCGTCTATCTCATCATTCCACTTGTTTTTAGAGGATATCTTAATAATGTTTTTAAATCCGAACTTCAAACACTCACTTTCCCACTGTTCTACCAATGTAAGAGTCGGAACGAGTATAATTGCTTTATAATAGTTGCATTTTTTATAAACTTCCAACAGGCAATTCAGTGCTGTAATAGTCTTACCCGTTCCTGTGGCCATTGCAAAGAGGCCTTTTTGACCATTTTCTTTCCAATTTTCGAAGGCTTGTTTCTGATAATCTCGAGGACCACTAGAATATGGGAAATGAGGCGTCTCTTTTTTCAGAGCATCGTTATTAGCAATTTCAGAGACTTTCTTTTGAGCAGCATCAATAGCTGACGCTACATATGGCCTAATATGAATACTCGAGAGTTGCATCTCTTGTTCAAGTAATACCTCAAGGTCTTTCCCTCCAAAAGTATTACTTATCTGGTCAATTACTTGTTCAGCATTTATATAACTGAGATTATTATCTTCTTCTTTAAAAGCTCGTTCAAAATCACTTTCAATACTAATTATTTGGGATTTGAATATTTCACCGTCCCAATCGCAGGACACTGAAAAACTCTCAATGTTGTCAATCAACGCCGCTCTTGTAAAATTGCAGGAGCCTTCAAAAGACACTTTGTTTTTCTCATCAGAAAAAAGTCCGTATTTGGTATGCGCGATGCCATTGTGGTCTTTGGGCTGAACTATTTTTATGTCAATTCGCTTATTTGAAATCAGCCAGGCAAGACATTCAAAAAAATGTTTTCCTTCGTTGGAAAGGCTCTTTTGAATAGAAGAGATGTCTGTTATATCAATTACGTCTGGAAAAGTCCTATTCTGCCCTGATATAATAGTTTGTTTGTCTTGAGGTGACAAAAGATTATTAATAATCATACGCATCCTTCCACCATTATAAAGAAATACCGCAAATCCAGATGCTAATATACGTATAGCAGAAGAACTAAAAAAGCCCAACATCAAATCAAACCTTGTGCTATTGCACAGGCATTCCGAAAAGTAACCAATCGGTTCCCATTCTGTGCCAGATTTGTATCGGCGATGAGGTGGATATGAACAGTCAAACAGCATTAGCCCAGTAAATACTTATCTGCAATCTGATTCAGTCTGTAAATTATGTCATCAAAGGTCTGTGGCCTTAATCTTTTGTCATGACTAATCATTGTTCTTATTAGACTATATAAATCATGATTGTTTTCTAAAAAATCTTTTTCCATAATACAGCCAATAGGAGCATTCCCTTGCATAATATACCAGAATACCATCCCCAATTGAAACATATCTGATTTTTCGTCAATTATCCTATCAAACCTACCATCACCCTCTGCAACAAGATATTTGTTCATTGTTTCTGGAGAAGTCCACCCCTTTGGCCCAACAAACTCATTTTCGCCATCATATGTTTCTGGTGTATTCCTTTTGGCGACAAGCCCTAAATCTCCGACTTTCCATTCTCCAGTTTCAAGATAAAAAAAATTATCAGGTTTAATGTCTCTATGATAGAATCCTAATTCCCACAATTCTCTTAAAGATTTTGTAAGTTCCATGCAGGTTTCAATACGCTCAAGAAAATCCAAATCATATCGTTCCATATACTGTTTTAAATCGCATTCTGCCACTTCCATGGTATAGAATCGATGAGCTGTCCCATTATAATTGAATAAAATCCCATCAAGATTAATAGAAATTACATACTGTGCTTTCTGTTTCTTGCATTCTTTTAGAGCGTCAATTTCTTGATTTATTCTTTTGTTCATCTTGCGGTTGAAGATTCTTCGTTTTATATAATAATCCGCTTTATTGACTTTTATTATACCAGCTGGAGCACTGTCAAATGAATCATCTCCATCATCCGAAATTTGAAACATTTTCATCACCCACGAATTGCCTCCTTTATTGGCACGGATGTTTTTATCCAACCTGCGAATTATATATTTTTCTTCACCAATCAATATCTCCCCATCGGAGCCATTCATTATTTGGTCAAAATCGATAGAACACTCTATTTTCAGAAGGTCATTCATCATTATCCGAGTTTTCCATTTTATTATAGTCGATTAGTGAATATCCACAGATTTCTCTTTCTGGAATTATTTCAATATTGTAAATATCCCGTAAGTCTTCAAGGAAACGTTCATATTCATCGCTTATTACTTCTTTTTTGTGTAATAATATTTTATCAAATATATCCAATCTGGTTTTTCTTGCATTTTTAGAGTTTGATTGCGTTACACAAGAAAAGGCATACTTTTGTAATAATTCACATTCATCATTGGAGGGACGAATTAGTTCTTCTCTGTCAATCCAACATAATAATCCATATTGGAATTTCAATAATTCATCAGTAAGTTCAGAAAAATGCTCATGAATGAATGTGAACAATGTAAAAAAATCATTTCTTTGCCTATATCGAGTGTCATTAATCGGGAAATTATCGTTCAACACTACAATGCGACTTATTGTTTGCATAAATGTTTCCTTTAGTGATTGAACCTTCTCTTCGGAAATATTGTTTTGATATATTTCGTTTACAAGATCTCTTTTATCAAAGATGCCTCCATACAAATAAGCGACCAACTCCTCAATCAAAGTTCTGTCGTTCATTCGATTTATGGTTTTGTCAGTAAAAATGTTTAGATTGGTTATTTCGTTTGTGCTTAATAAATTCTCAACAAGTCTCATAAATGGATGTTCTGCATACTGAGCTTTATTTACTTCAGCTGGGTTCAGATGAACTCCACGCTTGTTAACTAAAGCATAAAATTCAGATATATTTTCACCACCAGCTTCATCAACTTTTGTTATCTCAGTTATATTGATTCGATATGATAAAAATAATTGTTTGTCTATGCTTTCAAATTTCTGTTTATCTGAACTTGTAATGTCTCCTTTAATAAATCTACAGATCGTTTCAGCTCTCTGTTGTCCATCTACCATTTCATATCGGCCATTGGGTCTCTTGTATAAAAAAAATGTTGGCAGAGGCCAGCCTCTTAATATTGAATCAACAAGTAATTGTTGATCCTTCTTTCCCCAAATAAAATTCCTTTGATATGAAGGACGGAGGTCTATCATATTGGTTTTAATTAGCTCATAAAGGCTTTGAATTGTCTGTTCTTTTATTATGTATTCCATATTTTTTAATTTTATATGAAACAATTTGCACACATTATTTCATCGCCAAGAATATCTGCAAGGGTTGTGCCTTTTTCTTGCTTTCTATTTTCTTCTTGGCGTTTAATTATATCAAGTTTGATTTGACGCACACGCTCTGGTTTGCATAGTTCCTCCAAACTTTCATTCTGATTCCACGTATATCCGTCTTTTTCAAATTCCATTGCTTTTTTATACAAGTCAGGATGTTGTTCCAGGAGCCAAATCCACTCTATCTTCTGTTGAAAGAAACAGAAATAACAGCCCGACCGACTACGGCAATACGTTCCCTGTTTTCCATCCACTTCAAAGGGTATCTCCTCATAGTAAGCAGGAACTCCGACTCCACTTTCCCTCAATATTCTAAAAATATCGTCCTTTACAAGAACATCCGTATTATCTAACAATGGAAATTCATCCAATTTTCCCACAGGATAATCAGTCATTTTCAGATATTCAAAAACCACATGATTGAATAACTTGATATCAAAATCAAGTAAAGCATTCATTTTTTTTGAATAGAAGAATGTTTTCGAAAGAGGTTTTCTCACGATATCCATTATATCTTCTTTCATAATTCCGTCCGGACATAGTTTATCGTATATATCAATCAACAGTTTTATATTGTCATTATGCAACACTTTATTGATAACATCGATACTCCATATATTTTTTCTAAATGGGAATATTGCTTGAATATTTGGCTTAGATGAAATATATCCATCCCTATCTTCATCCCCTCGAATGCCCACATAAGAGATTGCATAGTCATCGCCAACGAATTCCTCGAACCGATCAAGTTTCATTTTTTTAGTACACCAACGCGCTTGTGGCGATGGCAAAAAACCACCCATGGCTTTCAAATAATGATGGAAAGGTGTTGGTTCTGGACTATTTTCAACTTCTACAGCCTTTAATCGAACAATCTTTCCCAAATACGCTTCTAGACGATTGATTAGAGCTTCAGTTTCGTCTAATTCACATCCCGTATCTGAATTATAATACTCAATCCCCAAGTTCGGGTATTTCTGTTTCAGATAAATAGCAAGTGCTGCGCTATCTTTGCCACCGGAAATACCTAATATATGCCGTATATTCATTTAATCACCTCCTTTCATTTTTTTGTTCAACAGGGAAAGAAGTGTACATACATCCACGTTGTTATTGCCAGAAAGAATTCGATTTATCTTATCTTCCAGTTCGGAAGATCTTTTCTTGTCTTTTTCGGGAAGTATGTAGGTCTGTGTGCGGATGTTTGTGCCTTGATTGGTCACCATATCGAATGAGTAAGCGTCGCTATTGTCGGCCTCTTTCAACCGTCGTGATATGTCGGAATACTTTTCACATTCACGGAACATATAGATGAGGTCGTCAACAAGTTTATCTTCTTGCTCATCACGCAGAGTGTCGAGGCGCTGGTCAAGTATGGTATAACAGATAGACTGATACCACTGCGTGCGATTGTCGTATTCGGTCATCACGTGGTGATAAAACTCCTTCTGTTTGCCGGTGAGCAGATGTGTCTTGACATTGGCCAACCGCTGACGGATTTCGGTTATGTATTCGGAGTAGTCGCCAGAATCAAGACCGAATTCATCAACAAGGCGCTCCTCAATGCGGTCAATCAGATTGGTGTAGCAGGTGCGAAGCTCGCGAATGGCGCGCTCAATGATCTGTCCATACTCGTTGATTGTTTGTTCGTCTTTCATCTTTGAGCGGTCAAAACCCAGCGCGTCAGGCAAGTCTTCGAAAAAGGCTTGTTCCGGGTCTTTGGCTTTGGCAAGTACATCGCGGAAGCGCATTGTGGAACGGTGGTTGAACTTGCGAGTATGTTTGGTATAGTCGTTCAGCCGGACATAGAAACTAAGGAAGGGCTTGATGGTCTCAATAAAACTCTGAGTGGATATCGAGAACTCATCGCCGAGATTGACAAAACGGCGATATTGGTTGAAGAAACTGAGTTTGACTCCGTCGACAGCAAACTTTTTCACTTGATAGTCTCGAGGATGTTTCTGTAGCAGGTCAAAGAATTCCATATTGACATTTGGAATAAAGCTGCCACGAGTGGCATCATAGAGGGCAAAATCCTGCCTACGGATAAACAGATAAGTGGGAATCCAGAAGTCAAGCAAACCCTGTTTCACCTTGTAGGGCTTGTCTGTCAGTATCCCTATCAGTTCGGAAATGCGGCGAGGTTTGTTGACGGTACTTTGTAAAAACCCCTCGGAGGCATCCCAGAGAGGCCTGAACCCTTCTTTGATGTCGGCATCAGAGAATTCGCCATTCTGGTGCAGTCCCGTATCCTTCAAAAGAGAGTAGTATATGGTCTTTTCTGGAGGGAACTTATCTTTGGGAAATCCAAGGTCTTCTTCTGCATTGTGTTCGATAAGCGCTGTCAAATAGTTTTTACGGGCCGTCGAAATACTGCCGCTAAGTTTGTGACGGTTGAACAACTCATTGTTCATCACCGGGGTTTTATAGTAGACCTTATCGCAAACCTGTGATAGCAATTTATTGAAATCACGATGAGAACGCACGTTTCTTTCTTCACCATCATAAATCCAAACAACCTTATTGTTGTACGAAAAGAGACTATCACTAAGTTCTTTATTCAGCAAGTCTTGTTCGTGCTCCATTAGTTTTTTGAATTCGTCACGCGCCACCTTGTCGGTCTCAATAACGACTTTCTTTAACAAATAATCATACTTTTCAATATTGTAAAGGTGGTCAATAAGTGATTCTGTTTCCTTGAAGTATGCGAAAACAATTGGAACGCCTGTAGACGCACTTCGGTCTTTTAATTCTTTTAGAGCGTTTTTCTTGGTTGAAAAAATAAGCTCTATATAGCCATCTGTATCTCCATCAGGTGTTGTAAATTCAGGAGCCTCCAGTATTTTGTAATCAAAGAAACGAGGTGTGCCTTTCTGATAGAAATGGGCTTTGACAGGTGCAATCCTCTCATGAAAGAAAAGATTAAGTTTATCAATATAATATTCAGGACGGGGAACACGAAGGCCAGCCTCATGGAATTCGGCATCCAGATTAATGTCTGTTCCTTCAAACAATACGAGCCGTCCCCTGTAATCTGCATAGCGGACAATTTTCATATTGATTAGACTTTGCAATACCTCTTCCGCATTTGAAATATTCATCGCCCACTTTGCATAGCTGGAGAATTGTAAAACGTCTAGACGGAATCCCGCATTACCAAATGTATTCAGCAAACCAAGAGCCTTGATAAGTCTGATGGCAGTGAGTTCTTGCTCCTCTGTATCCCATTTAGCTTTCTCCACTCGCTCAATAGAACACCGCATTGCTGCCCAAGACATAGAGTCTGCGCTGGCGTCAGTCAGGGCAGTCTGGAAGTTGTATGTGATATAGTCATAGACTATGGCCAAATTATATGTCAGACGTTCCTCTGAACGAAATTCGGAAACAGAGTCCTCGCCTTTGGTGGAGAGGAAAGAGAACAGGGAACGCTCATTCTGTCCATAACGTTGTATGGCAGAAGTTACCGCAAAAGCCGAAAAGAGGTCTAACGGATATAGCTGCAACGCAGTGGACTCCTCAAAATCTTTTGCTACAAATCCTGTCTCAACAGCAAGTCGATATAGATTCTTTGCATTGGCAAGGGGCACACCATGTGCTTCTTCATGCAATTGGATGGAGGCAAGATGTAAGAGTTGCTCAATCGGTTCAGCAAAAGTGACCTCCTTAAAACGACCTTTTACTTTTTTCCACTCATTTTTCTGTTCTTCAGTTAAGTTTTTAGCATACGAGCCAAAATTCTGATGGAGTGTAGTTAGCAGTAGTATTTGGCGTGAGGGATGATTTACGTACTCAGCAAATTGCTGAAGAAAATATAGTTCCTTTTCTGGATTATTCTTTGCGGCATGTTCCAGAATCTTGCCAAACTCGTCAATGACTATCACCAGGAATTTACCTTGTTTCTGGCATTTTTTATAATAACGATTGAGTGCATCAATAATACTTTCACCAGAATTGACAAAATCCAGTTTTTTTTGCAAAAGGGTGAGTAGTTCGCAATAGTCGCCCACTATATTCAGGACTTCATAGTCTTTAGCCTCAGAAAGAGTTCGAGAATCAAATAATAGTGGTTTTTTATTGGCTCGCTTCAAGTCTGCTTCCATCGCTAACAAGAAACTCGATTTTCCCGTGCCGTATGTACCAATTATGGTATAGGAATGCACACCCGAATTAAAGCCATTGACAATATGGCTTATAGCTTTCTTTGCATTGGGGGTTACTATGTAGTGAGAACCCTCGGCAAAGCCATTTTCGATGTTGGCCGAAAGATTAAACGTTCGCTTCATAGTAATCATCCAGTATTTGTTTCTCTTGAATATCTTCTATAAACTGTATTTGCCTAATGCCAGACTCATCACTGTATGCCAACTTATCCGAATAACGGTTAGCCAGTTGTTTGAGCATATCAATTATTTCCGCATCAGTCATACAATAAGCCATCCCAATGTGATGACGAATCTCTTCGTAAGAAATAGTGCTGTCACCTTGTTTATCCTTTAGCTTGACCAATGCATATAGAAATATCTGCATTGGTACTTTACGCTTGCCCTCTATATTGAAATAATATCCCTTTCCGTCTGGTGTTATACGCAACAAATCAAGGTCGATGAACAACATAGAGAAATCCTCATTAGATTTTGGTTTTCGAGGCAATGCATAATTGTGAAAAAGCACATCGATGTCTTTCTTAACGGTATTCTCATTATATGAATTCCTCATTCCCTCATCAAACAACTTGTGTTTAACGTGATTAACCAGTTGTTCTTTGACAAACTGCATACGTTCTCGTTGAAACTCACAAAAAAATATCTGATAAATGGAAGCCTGCGCGTTGAACACCAAATTAAAATGAAGCAGCCAAAGAGTAGCCAAATCTTCTAGATAGGGATCCTTACCAGTCTGGTTATCAAAAAGGTATTCTCCTAACCTCGTTATATTACCTTCTTCCACTATTTGGCATACTTTAAGCCAATAACGGATAGAAGAAACCATATTTTTCCCAACACCAAGATGGACAACAGCATCTGAAGAATTAAAATCATTTCCCTCTCGCACGAAATCATATCCTTTCTTAAGCCACAGTGACTTACAAGCGAAAGATTCATGCCCAGAAAAGGTATAGTTAGCCATATATAATAATATATTTAGACTGCAAAGATACACTTTTTTTTTGACATAGGCACTAGTTATTTTCATTGAGGGCGGGCGGGGGTGTGCGGGGCGGCGGGGCATGACGGGAGGGGTGGTTGATTTGGTGGGGTGGTGGCGGGGATTTTGCTGCGGGTTCGCTAAAGGGCCGGTCGTTCTTCGATTGATCGTGTATAGTTCGTCTATATATCATGGATTCAGTAACGAGGATGTGGCGCCGATAGGATGAAATGCTCTGCATGTTGGCTTGGGCGGTGTTTGGGTGAATGGAAGGCGTTTTGCAAGGGGGGAAGCGATAGGGTGGGCGGTGATTGAGTCGATGCTGGTTCTTTTGGGCTGGGAAAGTACGCGTGGCAGGGGGTGGGCGAGGCTTATGAGGCAGGCTACTGGGCGCGGCGCGATGGGGTACTTTCTATGTTTTTTCTCATGACTGGAGGTTGTGCTGAGGGGGTGGCTTTTCTTCTGGGTGCGGCGATGGCGGCCGGCAGCAATAGGTCCTGACTGGCGGCTGGGAGCGGACGGTGAGGGGCGGAGGGCGGAGAAGGTGGTTTTTTTTGTTAAAAATGAGGGGCGGGGGCTGCTGTGTCAGATTATTTGCGTATCTTTGCATTTTGAAGTTTGGATAGAAATAAATAAAAGACACAATATGAAGATTTTAGTTCTCAACTGCGGAAGTTCGTCCATCAAGTACCAGCTGGTGGACATGGATAATGATGCCGAGGTGATGGCCAAGGGTGTGCTGGAGCGCATTGGCCTGGCCATGGGTGAGTTTACCCACAAGTTCAAGGGTCAGAAGCACTATGAGCAGCTGCCTATCGCCGACCATACGGCGGGCATTAAGATTGTACTGAAGGCGCTGACGGACTCCGAGATTGGGGTTATCAAGGACCTGAAGGAGATTGGCGCGGTGGGCAACCGCATTGTGTTCGGCGGCAGCATTTTCAAGGAGAGCTGCATTGTGACGGACAAGGTGATTGGCCTTATCGAAAGCATTAAGGACGTTTTCCCCCTGCATATCCCCGGCAACCTCGCGGGCATCCGCGCCATGGAGGAGGCCCTGCCCGGCATTGCGCAGGTGGCCGTGTTTGACACTGCCTTCCACTCCACTATGCCCCCTAAGGCATATATCTACGGCCTGCCTTACGAGTATGCCGAGAAGTACGACCTGCGCCGCTATGGCTTCCACGGCACGAGCCACCGCTTTGTGGCCGAGAAGGCTGCCAGGCTGATCGGACGCGACTGGAACGATTTGAAAATCATCAGCTGCCACTTGGGCAGCGGAGCCAGCATCTGCGCCGTGGACCACGGCAAGTCGGTGGACACCACCCTGGGCATGACTCCCGTAGAGGGTCTGATCATGGGCAGCCGCTGCGGCGACGTGGATGCGGGCGCCATTCTCTATCTGATGGAGAAGGAGCGCCTCTCGCCCGCCGAGATGAACGTCATACTGAACAAGAAGAGCGGCCTGCTGGGCATCAGCGGCGACAAGCAGGACATGCGCGACATCTACGCCGGCAAGCAGGCGGGGGACGTGCGCGCAAGCAACGCCTTCGACGCCTTTGCCTACCGCGTGAAGAAGTACATTGGGGCCTATATGGCCGCCATGAACGGCTGCGACCTGCTGCTGCTGACGGGCGGCATAGGCGAGAACGCCTGGTTTATGCGCCGCCCCATTTTGGAGAATATGGAGTTCCTGGGCATAGAATGCGACATGAGCAAGAACGACGGGGTGATGGGCGAGGACTTCGTGCTGAGCACTCCCGACTCGCGCGTGAAGGTGGTGGTGGTGACCACCGACGAGGAGCGCGTGATTGCCGAGGACACCTACCGGCTGGTGCGCCAGGCCTAGCCCCGCGGCATTCGGCGCCTGCGGACGCCACGCCGACGGAAAAAGGGAGAGCGGATTTTTCCGACGTGGGAAAAATCCGCTCTCGCTGTATATATACTGACTATGTGCGGGAACTACTCTTCGGGGAGGGGGTTCTTGCGGGGACGACCCTTCTTCTTGGGCGCAGCGGGGACGGCGGGGGCGGCAGCGGCATTCTTGCGGGGACGGCCCCGTTTGGGCTTGGCGGCAGCGGCTTTGTCGGCTTCCATAAGGGCCAGCTCTTCGGGCGGGATTTCGGCGTTCTGGAGGTAGAAGTCGCTGTCGATGTCCATGAGTTCCTCGTCGGTGGGTTCGAGGTCTTCGTCGGGGTCTTGGTCGGGGTCGCCGTCGGCGTCTTCGTTGACGTATTCGTCGTCTTCGTAGCCGCCGTTGTCAAAGGCTTCTTCCAGTTCTTTGCCCAGCCCGCTGAGCGAGCCTTTGCGCTTGTTGGATGCGGCGGCTTCCTCGTAGTCGCCGTGGCGTATGGAGCGCTCGGTATGGGGATTTTTGTTTTCTTCTTTTTCGATGGCCTCGGATAGGGGGGCGAACTCGTGGTCGGCCTTCTCGATTTCTTCATCGTAATAGTCTTTCTCGTCGTCGGCATCGGTGATGGTGGTGTCGATTTTGACGTCGAATTTGACCATATAGACGGTGTCCTCGGTTTCCATGGGGACAACGAAGATGGAGTCGCCATTGGGCTTGTCGAAGCGTTGCAGATAGTCGTTATATCCTTCGGGATAGGTGTCTTTGAAGAGTTGTTTGAGCTCTTCGGATAGGTTTTTGTAGCTGACTATCAAGTTCTTTTTGTGAGTTCTGTGTGGGTTCATGGAGCATCAAATTTTGTGCAAGTATAAGAACTTTATTTGAAACAAACAGATTTTTTTAGAAAAAAATTTTCAAAAGCCAAAAAAAATGGAATGGAGGGGACACGGGGGTGGGGCTGCGGTGAGGGAGGCAGAGGGGGAAAAGAACCCGCTAGGGATGGACGAGGGATTCAATGCGGCCGGTGGCGGGGTTGAAGGCGTAGGCCTGGAACATGGGTGCGATGGACAGGAGGAAGGGGGTGGGCTTGGCAGGGAGGCCGTGGCGGTCGAAGTCGGAGAGGGTGATGCAGAGGTGTTTCTTGGCACGGGAGAGGGCCACATAGAAGCGGCGGGCGTCTTCGCGGAGGCGCTCTTGATTGGCGCTTTGGAGGTTGTTGCGGAAGGGGTAGGAGCCTTCGACAGCGTTGAAGATGATGACGCTTTCGAATTCGAGGCCCTTGGCTTTGTGGGCGGTGGCGATGAAGAAGCGCTCGCGCATGAACTGGAGCATACTTTTGCTGTCGCAGAGGTCGGACTCGCGGAGGGTGTTGATTTCGACGAGATAGCGTTCGAGCTGCTGGCGGAAGGTGGGGGCAAGGTCGGGGTCGATGATATCGACGGAGAGGTAGTCGACGATATGCTGCCATTTGGACACGGGCTTGACTACCCCCTGGGCCAGGAGGCGGATGTAGAGGTACTGCAGTTCGTCGACGAGGGCGGGGAGCTGCGTATCGGGGGAAGGTTGGGCGAAGAGGCGCTGCTGGCTGTGGAGGAAGAGGGGGCGGTAGACCTGGCGGAAACGCAAGGCCATGGAGCGGACGGCGGGTTGGGCGAGAAACTGACGCTGGCGGGGGAGGAAGGTGGCTGCCTGCTGGCGGCAATAGGTAAGGAGGGAGAGGGTGGCCCTGACGTCGTCGATGGCGTTGTGGGAGTTGGTGCCTTGGAGGTGGAGGGTTTGGAGGAGGCGCTCGAGCTTGTAGACCCGCAGGCGTGGTTGGACGAGGCGGATGAGTTTGAGGGTGTCGAAACGCTGGCGGTGGCCGAGATCGAAGCCAAGGGTGCGGCGGACGTTTTGGTCGAGGATGTGGAAGTCGAACTCGACGTTGTGGCCGACGAGGACATGGCCGGCACAGTATTTTAGGAATCGACCGAGGCCTTCGGCACGGGTGCAGCGCTCGCTGTTGAGGTAGACTTCGAGCATGGGGTTGTCGTGGCCGCCAACGGTGGGTGGAATTTCCTTGGTGGTTTCGATAATGATGTTGAAGTCGGAGCCGGGGACGTACTGCCCGCCGCGGACTTTGACTGCGGCGATTTGTATGATGTCGTCGTGGAAGAGGTCGAGGCCAGTGGTTTCGGTGTCGAAAAGGACTATCTCTTCGCTGTCGAGTACTTGGACGAAGTGCTGGAGGTAGGTGTCGTGGTCGTAGACGAGGAGGTCGGTGGGCGAAATGGCAAGGCTGCGCAGCTGGCGCATGAGATTGCGGGCGGCGGCATATTCGGGCAGGACGTGCAGATGGAAGAGCAGGCGGGCCCAGGCGATGAAGCAGGTTTCGTTGGCGATGACATTGAGATGGGAGCTGAGGAGCTGGACGGTGGGGGTGGCGAAGAGGTCGCGACCCGAGATTTTGAAATGGGGAGTCTGTCCAAACTCGCGGCTGAGGCGGTCGGCTTCGGCATTGGTGGAGACGATGATGGCTACACGGCCGTTGGGTTCCATGGCGGCATAACGTTTGGCGAGGGCGACTGCCATGCGGTACTCGCTTGCAACGGGGCGGGTACAAAGGGTGCAGTAGGAGCCGTCGGACGGGCAGCGCATTTGCTCTTTATGGGCGAGGGCGGAGAAGTCGTGATAGCAGGCGCGGAAAAGGCAGCGGTCGGGCGGGGAGGCCTGGAGGGAGTCGTCGGTGGTGGGCAGGAGGGATGGGTCGATGCCTAGCTGGCGGGCGGCATAGGTGTTGCAGATGTCTAAGAGATAGCGAGGCGACCGGTGGTTTTTGCCAAGATGGTGAAGATTGGGGGCACAGCGGCGTTTGAGATCCTCAAGGGCCTCGAGTTTGGCTCCTACGAAGGAGAAGATGGCTTGCTGCTCGTCGCCAAGGTAGACGATGGTGGCGTCGTCGGTGGCGAAGAGGTCGATGATGGCCAGCTGTAGGAAGCTGAGGTCTTGAACTTCGTCGACTTGGATCCAGCTGTAGCGATGACGGTCGGGATCCTGGGAGGCGACAAGATAGGTTTTTTCGAGGAGGTCTTCGAAATCGAGCAGGCTGTCGGTTTCTTTGTACTCGGCGTAAAGGCGGGCCAGTTCGGCCTTGCGCTGCATGGTGGGAAGCAGGGCGGTGGAGAGGAGGTCGCCATGGACGATAAGGTGGGAAGGCATGCCGGCCTGCTGCTGGCTGAGGGCATGCTGGTAGTTGACTATTTCGGCGGCAAAGCGGGCGTGGTCTTCGGTGGGGTCGAGACGGGCAAGATATGCTATTATACTTTCGGCATCGAGGTCGTCTATGACGGCGCTGTTCTGGGGAACTTTTTTCTGGTCGAAGAGGTAGTTGGAGCAGAAACGATGGACATTGCCCACAAAGAGGTCGGTAGGGACGGGGTTGTGGGTGCGCTGGCTGATGCGGTCGCGCATGCCGCGGCTGGCACGATTGGTGAAGGTGAGACATACCATGTCGGCATAGTCGACACCGTGGGCATGGGCATGAATGACACGCTCGGCAAGAATGAAAGTCTTGCCACAGCCAGGCGGGGCCAGTACAAGATGGCGGCCGCCACGCAGGTCGATGACGGCCTGCTGGTCTTTGTCGGGGCTACTCAACTGTCACGCTCTTGGCAAGGTTGCGCGGCTGGTCGACGTTGCGGCCCTTAGTAACGGCCACATAGTAGGAAAGCAGCTGCAAGGGGATGACGGCCAGGAGGGGGACATAGCAGTCGCGGGTGTCAGGGATGGTGAAGTAGTAATCGCTCATTTCCTTGACGGTGGTGTCACCCTCGGTGATGACGGAGATTATTCTGCCTCCACGGGACTTGATTTCCTGTATGTTGCTGACTACTTTCTCGTACATGCCGTGCTTGGGGGCGACGACCACGACGGGCATTTCCTCGTCGACAAGGGCGATGGGACCGTGCTTCATCTCGGCTGCGGGATAGCCTTCGGCATGGATATAGCTGATTTCCTTAAGTTTGAGAGCTCCTTCGAGGGCGACGGGATAGTTGTAGCCGCGACCCAGATAGAGGAAGTTCTTGCAATAGGTGAAACGCTCGGCAAACTTGTCGATGTCTTTGTTGTTTTCGAGGGTCCACTGCATTTTGTCGGGAATCTTATAGAGTTCGTCGACTAGCATGTGGTACATGTCGTCGGAAAGGGATTTGCGCACCTTGGAGATGGCCAGACCCAGCATGGCAAGGGTGATGACCTGTCCGGTGAAGGCCTTGGTGGAAGCTACGCCAATTTCAGGTCCCACATGGAGGTAGGTGCCGCTGTCGGTGGCACGGGGTATGGAGGAGCCGATTACGTTGCAGACGCCATAGAGGAAAGCGCCCTTTTCCTTGGCCAGTTCGATGGCGGCAAGGGTGTCGGCGGTTTCACCCGACTGAGAAACTGCGATGACAATGTCGTCGGGGAAGATGACGGGATTGCGGTAGCGGAACTCGGAGGCGTATTCCACCTCGACGGGAATCTGGCAGGCCTCTTCGATGAAATATTTTCCGATGAGGGCAGAGTGCCAAGAAGTGCCGCATGCACAGATAATAATGCGGCGGCAGTTGAGGAAACGGTCTTGGTGGTCGAGGACACCGCTGAGGATGACGTCTTTGGTGGTGGGGTTGAGACGGCCACGGACACAGGTACGGAGGGCGTTGGGTTGCTCCCAGATTTCTTTGAGCATAAAGTGTGGGAAACCGCCTTTTTCAATCTGGTCGAGATTAAGCTGAAGGGTGTCCAACTGAGGAGTTTGGGGGACGGCGGAGAGGTTGACTATATCCAGACGGCCCTTGCGGTCCATAATGGCAATTTCTTCGTCTTTGAGATAGACTACTTGATTGGTATATTCGATGATGGGGGTAGCATCGGAACCGAGGAAGTATTCGACTCGTCCATTGTCCTTCTTCGCCACGCCAATGACCAGCGGGCTGCCCTTACGGGCACAGACAAGTTGGTCGGGGTGGTCTTTCTCAAGGATGGCAATGGCATAGGCTCCAATGACATTCTTGAGTGCCAACTGTACACCTTCGAAAAGGTTGCAGTCATGACTTTTCATCATATACTCTATGAGTTGCACCAGCACCTCGGTATCGGTTTCGCTGGAGAAGGTCATACCATTGTTTTCCAACTCGGTACGGAGAGCCTTATAGTTCTCGATGATGCCGTTATGGACGAGGGCCAGATTGTGTGACTCGGAATAATGGGGGTGGGCATTGACTTGGTTGGGTTCGCCGTGAGTGGCCCAACGGGTGTGAGCAATGCCGATGGTGCCGGTCAGGTCATGACCTTTGCAATCGTTTTCGAGCGCGACTACTTTACCCTTTGCCTTATAGACATTCAGATCGCCATTCTCACTGATGAGAGAGACACCAGCACTGTCATAGCCACGGTATTCAAGACGATGCAGACCATTAATCAGAATGGGGTAAGCCTGCTGTTCCCCAATATATCCAACTATTCCACACATAATAATATCCTTATTTATAATTATTTATATTTCAAAATATGGCAATACAAAATTGCGTTTACCAACTTGCAAATATACAAAAAATTATTAAAATAAAAAAAAAACACAAAATCATGTGAAGAAAAAGTGGAGTACGGGCATGCAAAAAAATAAGGCAGCTGCCGGAGCAACTGCCTTATATTATCATACCTTATAATATATTACAGAGTATGGACAGCCTCAATAAGGCCCTTGCCGATTTCGATAGCCTCCTCATTCTGAGGAATGAGGTTGTGGTGACGAGCGGGCAGGGATTTCTCAAGACCCTTGTGGATGAACTCGGAACCGACAATGGGTTTCAATTTGAGGAAACCGCCGAGGACAACCATGTTGAAAACCTTGGAGATACCCATTTCCTGAGCCTTCTCAGTGGCAGCAATCTTGTAGATGTTGACATCTTTGCGGGTGGGCTCGCGGGTGATTCCGTTGGGGTCGTAAATCAGCAGGCCGCCAGGCTTCACAGTATTCTCAAACTTGTCGAGAGACTGCTGGTTGAGGACGATGGCAGTGTCGTATTTGCTGATGATGGGGGAGCAGATGCGCTCGTCGCTGATGATGACGGTAACGTTGGAGGTACCACCACGCTGCTCAGGACCATAGGAGGGCATCCAGCTGACTTCTTTATCTTCCATAACGCCAGAATAGGCAAGGATTTTGCCCATAGAGAGGACACCCTGGCCACCAAAACCGGCGATGATAATTTCTTCTGTCATGATATTAAAATGTTTTATTATTATTTATTGACAACGGTTAAGGGGTGATCGAGGACGAGACGGTCAGCGGTAATGTTCTCGCAGAGCTTGCCGTCGACCTTGATGTCACCGAGAGGATAGTTGGGGAACATGTTCTCTTCCATCCACTTGTTGGCCTGAACGGGAGTCATCTTCCAACCGCTGTTGCAGCTAGAGCAGATTTCGACGAAGGAGAGACCTTTCTGCAGTTTCTGGTTCTCGAAAGCCTTGCGGATGGCGGCTTTGGCCTTGCGCACATTGGCGGGAGTGTGGACGCTCTGGCGGGTCACATAGTAGGTGCCGGGCAGGGTGGCCAGAAGCTCGGTGATACGCAGGGGATAGCCGTTGAGGTCGACGCGGCGGCCATAAGGAGTGGTGGCGGACTTCATGCCAACGAGGGTGGTAGGAGCCATCTGACCACCTGTCATGCCGTAAATACCATTGTTGATGAACACCATGGTGATGTTCTCGCCGCGGTTGGCAGCATGGATGGTCTCAGCGGTGCCGATAGCAGCCAGGTCGCCGTCGCCCTGATAGGTGAAGACGAAGCAGTCGGGGTTGAGACGCTTGATGGCGGTGGCAACTGCTGGAGCACGGCCATGGGCAGCCTCCTGAAAGTCGACATCAAAATAATTGTAGGCAAGCACGGAACATCCGACCGGGGATACACCGATGGTCTTGTCTTGAATACCCATCTCGTCGATAACCTCGGCGATGATGCGGTGAGCAGTGCCGTGGCCGCAGCCGGGGCAATAGTGCATAACGTTGTCGGTCAGCACTTTGGTTTTGGTATAAACCAGATTCTCAGGTTTTACTATATCTAAATTTGCCATATAATTCAAATTTGGACGTTGGACGCAAGAACGAGCGAAACAATCTTCGCAGGTTCCCTTGCCCAAGCATTATTTATTTAACGATTTCCTTTTCCATTGCCTCGAGAACTTCCTCAGGTGAGGGGATGATACCACCGAAGCGGCCGTAGTGCTCGATGGGGATGCTGCAGTTGGCAGCAAGCTTCACGTCCTCAATCATCTGACCTGCGCTCATCTCTACGCAGAGCATACCCTTGACTTTCTTGGCCAGCTCAGCAATCTGTTTCTTGGGGAAAGGATAGAGGGTGATGAGACGGAGCAGACCGACCTTCAGACCCTTGGCGCGAGCTAATTCCATGCTCTTCATGCAGATACGGGCAGAGGTACCATAAGCGACGAAGATATAGTCAGCGTCCTCGCAGTTGAGGGCTTCGAAACGAACTTCCTTCTCTTCCATTTCGCGATATTTAGCCTGCAGTTTCTGATTGAAGACCTCCTGACGGGAGCTCTCAAGTTCGAGCGAGGTGATGATGTTATGGCTGCGGTTGGCGGGTTTGCCCCAAGTGCCCCAGGGAGCATGCTGACGGCGTTCTTCCTCGGTCCAGCGGGGGATAAAGTCGCGGGTGTAGCATTTCTCCATGCACTGGCCAATGGCACCGTCGGTGAGAATCAGCACAGGGTTGCGATATTTGAAGGCGATGTCCCAAGCGTCGAAGACGAAGTCATACATTTCCTGAACGCTGGAGGGGGCGATAGTATAGAGTTGGTAGTCGCCGTGGCCGCCGCCCTTAACGCTCTGGAAATAGTCGGACTGAGCAGGCTGGATGGTACCCAGACCGGGACCGCCACGCATAGCGTTCATGATGACACAGGGAATTTCGGCACCTGCGAGGTAGGTGAGACCTTCCTGCATCAGCGAGATTCCGGGAGAGGAGGAAGAGGTGGCAACCTTCTTACCTGTAGCGGCACCACCGTATACCATGTTGATGGAAGCCAGCTCGGACTCGGCCTGCAGAACGACCATTCCGGTAGTTTCCCAAGGTTTTTCGGCCATCAGAGTTTCCATAACTTCAGACTGCGGAGTGATAGGATAGCCAAAGTAGCCGTCCGTACCGCTGGCAATCATAGCGCGAGCAATAGCCTCATTGCCCTTCATTAATTTCAGTTCTTTTGCCATGTTTATCTTTCTTTTACTTGTTTAACATTTGACTTTGTAGACGGAGATGACGCCGTCAGGGCAAACGATGGCGCAGCTGGCGCAACCGATGCACTTGTCGTTTACAGTGTGGGTGTAGTTATAACCCTTGCTGTTTACATTCTTCGATATCTCGATGCATTTCATCGGGCAGGCCTCGACGCATACGCCGCAGCCCTTACAATGCTCGGTATCGATTACAATTTGTCCTTTAAATGCCATAATATTAGTTTTATGTGATTAATAATTGTTGTACCTTCAATTGATAAATCCAATTTGCAAAGATACGTTTTTTTTTTCAATTAATAAAATATTTATTTTCTCGGCCTGACCCATACTAGTCGAAAAGCAACATACACAGCCAACTAACCGCTACGCTCCTCTACGTTGCTTTCATCCTCTCACTTACATAACATCACGCCAACCTCATCGACGCCACCACACACGTTCCACATCTGGACTGCTTCAGATGGGAAAGGTGTCTACCTGGATGTAATCACGCCTCAGATATGGCCCTTCTATGCCAATTCTCGGCGGGGTGCTGAGGGGAAAAACACGCTGTTTGGTTTTTTTTTTGTATTTTTGCACCTCAAAAAAAAGACACATTATGGCCACCGAAGATGAAAACAACCTGCCACTGAATATCGCAGCCGATTACGGCGACGAGAGCATCATCCATCTCGAAGACATGGAGCACATCCGCCTTCGCCCCGGAATGTACATCGGAAAGCTTGGCGACGGTTCTTCCCACGACGACGGCATCTACGTCCTCATCAAAGAGGTCATCGACAACGCCATCGACGAGTTCACTTCCGGTTTTGGCAAACGCATAGAAATGTCCATCAACTTCGCCGAGCGCAAGGTTACCATCCGCGACTATGGCCGCGGCATCCCTCTGGGCAAGATGGTTGAGGCGGTGAGCAAACTCAACACCGGCGCCAAATACGACAGCAAGGTCTTCCAGAAGAGCGTCGGCCTCAACGGCGTGGGCACCAAGGCTGTCAATGCCCTCTCCAGTTATTTCCGTGTGCAGGCCTTCCGCGAAGGCAAAACCCGCTGGGCCGAGTTCTGCGAAGGCAAGCTCACCCACGACAGCGACATCCTCCCCTACACTCCCGACGACCCCTTCATGGCCTCTGGCACTTTGGTGGAATTTATACCCGACAGCAAACTCTTCGGCAACTTCCACTTCCTCAACGAGTATGTAGAACGGCGCGTATGGAACTACTGCTACCTCAACCGCGGCCTCACTTTCTACTATAACGACAAGCGTTATTATTCCAAAAACGGCCTCCTCGACCTGCTGGAACATAATATGGAGGGGCAACCCCTTTACCCGATCATCCATATCAAGGACGACGACTTCGAGGCATCCTTCACCCATGTCAACGGACAAAGCAGCGACTACTACTACAGTTTTGTCAACGGCCAGCACACCACAGAGGGCGGCACCCACCAAAGCGCCTTCCGCGAAGGCTACGCCCGAGTAGTAAAAGACTTTTACAATAAAAAGGAATTCGCCCCCGAAGACATCCGCCAAGGCCTCGTCTGTGCTCTCTGCATCCGTATTCAGGAACCTGTCTTCGAGGCCCAAACCAAGACTAAGCTGGGTTCCACCCATCTGGCCCCCAACAAGCAGGACGGCACCAACGACAGCCCCTTTCTCAAAACCTACGTCCTCGACATCCTCAAACGCCACCTCGACAACTACCTACACATCCACTCCGACACTGCAGAAGTACTTCTAGAGAAAATCCAACGCAACGAAAAGGAGCGCAAAGAGATTGCCGGCATCAAAAAACTGGCTAAAGAGAGCACACGCAAGGCCAGACTCAACAACAGCAAGCTGCGCGACTGTCATGTCCACTACAACAGCAACCACTCCCGCCGACTGGAGAGCACCATCTTCATCACCGAGGGTCTCTCTGCCAGTGGCAGCATTACCAAAAGCCGTGACGTCGAAACCCAGGCCGTCTTCAGCCTTCGCGGCAAACCACTTAATACCGTCTCGGTAGGCAAGGCCGAGGTGTACAAGAATGAGGAGCTAAACCTTCTCCACAACGCCCTCGACATTGACGACGGCATGGAGAACCTGCGTTACAACAACGTCGTCATAGCCACCGATGCCGATGTCGACGGAATGCACATTCGCCTGCTACTGCTCACCTTCTTCCTGCGCTTTTACCCCGACCTCGTGCGCCAAGGACATGTCTACATCCTGCAAACCCCGCTTTTTCGCGTCCGCAACAAACAGAAAACCACCTACTGCTACAACGACGAAGAACGCATTGCGGCCATCAATAGCACTGCTGGTGCCGAAATTACCCGGTTCAAAGGACTAGGAGAAATCTCGCCCGATGAGTTCAAAGGCTTCATAAACCAAGACATGCGTCTCGATCCCGTTATCCTTCACAAGGATTTCGACACCAACGGAGTACTGCGTTTCTACATGGGACAGAACACCGCTGACCGCCGAGAGTTCATCATGAAAAATCTCCGCGTCGAGGACGACGAAAACATCGTCGTAGCCTAACCCTCCTCAAAAAAAATACGCCACCATTTGCGCTTAGGCGCTTCTGGTTCCTCTTTGGGCAAGGCTCCCAAGATTTTGAGCGTATTCTCTAACGCTTCCTTATTGTCGGTCAACACCATCAGGCGGTCTCCGCCGTGCAACACCGTCTTGCCCGTGGGCACAAAGTAGTTCTCGTCCCTTTTCACCATAATGGCCAAAGTCTTCTCCGGCATCCGCAGATCCATCAGTCGGTGGCCCCGCTTCAACATCTCATCCGTGATTTCAATCTCGCTGGAGGTGGACTTAATCTCCTCTGGAAACTCAATGTCAAACTCCTGCAAACGTTGCTGTTCAGGCTCTGGTGTATCAGACACGTCCAGCCATTTGCCCACCAGTGGGAGCGAAGTTCCCTGCACCACCAAACTCACCAATGTGCAAAGGAACACAATGTTAAACATCTCCTCACTGTGGGGGACTCCTGAAGCGCGGCACAGGATGGCAAAAATGATGGGCACCGCCCCCCGAAGACCCACCCATGAGACAAATAGTCGATCCTTGAACGTATAGTTTCTAAAAGGAGCCATGGAAAAAAATACCGATAGCGGGCGGCTGACAAATATCATTACAAAGCTGATTATCAGTCCTGGCACCAGCACCTCTTTTAGTTCCGACGGGTTGACAAGAAGCCCCAGTGTCAGGAACATCGAGAGTTGTGAAAGCCACGTGATGCCGTCGAAAAAATTTCGAGTTGAGCGCTTATGCACAAACTTGCTGTTGCCCACCACTAAACCTGCAATATAAACAGCCAAGAAACTATTGCCTTTAATATAAAAAGTGATGGCGAAAACAAAGAAGCTGCCCGCCATCACCAGCAGGGGATAGAGAGCCGCATTGTCCATATTGATACGGTTCACACACCACACCAACCCTTTGCCCAGTAACCATCCGGCCACTGCCCCAATCACCAGCTGGGTGAACAACATCAGCACCGCACCACCCCAATCGGGGCTTCCTCCCTGCATGCTCAGCGTGATGAACGTCAGCGTCAGCACGTATGCCATCGGGTCGTTCGCTCCGCTTTCCAACTCCAACGTTGGGCGCAGGTTGTGCTTTAGGTTCAGCCCCCGCCCCCGCAGGATGGAGAACACCGAAGCCGAGTCCGTGCTGCTCATCGTAGCCGCCAACAGCAGACACAGCATCAAGTCTATCCCCAACCGCCTGCCGCCCACAAAGTAGAGCACCACACCGGTGACCAGGGCTGTGATCAGCACCCCAAGGGTGGCCAGCGTTATGCCCGGGCCCAACACAGGCTTGATGTCGCCCACCTTGGTGTCCAATCCACCCGAGAAAAGGATGATGCAGAGGGCTACGGTGCCAATCATGTGGGCCGTTTCGATATTGTCGAAATGCACCCCCAAGCCGTCGTCACCAAAAAACATACCCACGGCCAGAAACAACAACAAGGCCGGCATGCCAAAACGACTGCCTGCCTTCTCGGCAAGGATACTGGCGAAGAAGAGCGCCGAAAAAATCAGAAGCAAAAGTTCTATGTGCATAAGTATTTGTTGTTATTGAGCAAGGCGGCACAGCCTTAGCCGTGCCGCCTCATAGAGAATCATCTGTTCAACCACGACATGGCAGCCGAAGAGTCGGCGCCCTCCAGTCGGACCACAGCCGTTTCGGGCAGCAGCCTTCCGCTGTCATGACGGCCAGCCTGCAGCAGGACAAATGCTCCGTCGCTGCTCCATGCAGCCTCAAGCACCAGCAGCGAACTCACCTGTGGCTGCAGGTTGCCCAGTCGGCTGTAGTTCCCCTCTGACAGGGCCTCGCAGCCTTTGGCATAGTCCTCTGCTGAGAGGTAAATGAGTTTTTTCCTCATCCGGCTGCCGGTCGGCACATACTGGTAGAACCATAAAGCCTTGCTGAGGCACAGCACCGTAAGCACACCGCCTACCAGCACAGCCGTAACCCCTATCGTGAGCAGCAACATCTGCACGCTGTCGGTCAGTCCTTGAGTGAAACTGGCAGCCAAAGCCGCCACGCCTATGGCCGTAAGCAAAATCCATATCAGTGGCGACTTACCCTTACGCACCACCTTGTCAGCCATATGGCCACTAATGTATTCATCAATATTCTGTATGTTTTCCATTGTTTTAATCCTTTTTAGTTTTACTTACAAAAATGTCGGAAATGGGCACCAACCTCTCTCCTTCCTGCCTTAGCAGTTGGGAGTAAAATACCCTCTCCTTGTTGTCGCTGTATCGCAGCAGCACCAGCTCGGGCACGATGGTCTTCTTCACCTTGGCCAGAGCGGCTTCGTCGCCATTCCCTAGCGCCTCGGTCAGCTGAGCAAGCGATGCCTCCGCATAGTAGTCGCGAGTGGGTTCTAAACGGCAATGAAACTCCTTGCTATATGGGAAACGGCTGTCGCCGAAAAGATAGAACGCCATCACGAAAAGCAACGTCAGCAGTCCCAGCAGACCCATATAAAGGCAAGTATCCCTCATCGAATCCGACAAATTGTCTGCCATAAAATATACCGCAGCGAAAACGGCACCAATCAATACCAGTGCCCACGCCGACCAAAGAGGTTTTACGCTGCGCCTAATCTCCTGTCGGCTGTAAATCATTTCATTAATATTTTTCATTTTTTTCTGTTTAATAATACCACACAGCCGCAAATGCCAGCCAAAGGCAGAATGCAGCAAACTTAAAAAAAACCAGTATCGAAACAGAAAAAATCAGAGTCTGAGACTCAGCAAAAAATAGAGAAAGCAACCTGGAACACCCCGCGACGACACCACCCAATCGACTTTCTCCGTCCCCTTGGGCGCTCGGGGCGAAAGCTTTTGGAAAAGCACCTCGCACGGGGCAAACGCCGGTCTCACCGTCCTAGCCGTGGGAACAGACGGCTGGCTGCCCACCGCCAGCACATCCTCTAGCCCCACATCCTGCCAATGCGGCACATCTCTGTCGCTCTCGCTAAGAGTGCTCTTCCCAACTGCTCTGTCGACCTTCGGATCTTCCGCCGCCCATGAAACATTGCACATCGCCAGTATCAACACCGCTAGCACCCCACAGCTCCGAGCCAACGCCCTAACAATGTGAAACATCCTGCTATGTACATATTCATTCATGCCGTGACACAATCTCTAAATAGATTTTGCAAAAATACTAAAAAAATCCGACATGGCAACATTTCTGATTCCTCAATAGCCAACAGCAATACGCGTGAAACCAAATCTGCATAACGGCATCACCCCATATCTAGCATTTCGACCTTGTCACACCTTTTTTCGTCAAAAAAACGCCCGTATCTTTTTTTTTTCGTATCTTTGCACCCGAAAAACACATACAACACCGACACTAAAACCTAAAATATCATGGAACAAAAATTAGAAGACCTCATTGCCAACGAACTGTGCGACGTGCTCGACGCCCCTGAAGTCTACCAAGACTGCGTACTCGGCATCCACAAGAAGACTCATGCCTTGAACATTGCCGAGCCTGCCGGTTTCAACAAGGAGTACGACACCTACCCGCTCAACTCTTTCTTCACCAACAACGAAGAGGGCGATGTCGACCTCGACCTCTCCGAAATCAGCTACGTCGCCAGCCGCTACGAATGATATGATTCTCGCCCCCATTACGCGTGGGACCGTTACTCCCCATCCCCCCATACAAGCACACAGTGTCTGTATGCCATAAATAGAATCTCGAGAGTCCACCACCTATCCTGGCTTTTTCTTCCCTACACCTTGCAAGTAAAAGCATCTTCTACTATTTATTATCTACTTAAAGAACATAATAGAAAACAAATAGCAGACCTGCCTGTGTCAAATCAAACATCACGTCTGAGTTAAACGAAGGGCAGGACCTTTCAACTCACACCGCAGAACAAAAAATGAAGATAATCCGTTTAAAGGGGGCATTCACCCCGTCAGCCACTCACAGAACTGATGTGCACAACTCCTGCCAGCCGATTGGCATTGGCTTAGTCCTCCTTCGGCAGGTAATCCTGCAAATCAATAGTTCCGGCATCGCTCCTAATGTCTAGCGCCGGGACATACTCTTCCATACGGGTAGAACCGCTCGCTTTATCCACATAGAAATAGACGAACGTCCCCGTATAGCTGCGGAACACCACCTGATATTCAGTAGCCGACTCTTCACCCATCTCAAGATACATAAGGGGGGCATCGTCCTGAGACGGCTCCACGTCTTCAGCCCCGCTCCATCCGTATGCCTCATGGCAATAATTACCCACACCCTGGTAGGCTTTTTCGACCGTGATGCCGGTATCCTGTTTTAAATCCGTCTGGTTTCCATGACAAGCGCACAAAAGCAATGCAAATAATAAAGATGAAAGTACAGTGTGTTTCATAAAGTATGTTTATTTATAGTTCTGCGTTTCGAATTCAGAGTACCACTTGCCGCTATCAATTCATATTGTGCCACTTGCCGTTATTTAAAGGATTCTGATTGAAAATGCAAATTTACATTAAAAAATTTGATTTATTCACAGACTGATAAAAAATGCTACGCATAAAATCACAGAATTTCGCATTTTTGTAATCACAAACCAAAATGTTACACAAATGAAAACCTGTGGTTTAGACGTGCTCAAAGATATGATTTTTTGTACGTTTTACAACGGGAAAAAGCCCAGCTCGAACCAATTGGACACACCTGCCAGATAGAAAACACGAATTTTCATGAACTATCCATTAATGGTTAATTCAAGGAAATTCGTGTTATTCAATCAGTTAATAAAGTACTCAGTTAGTCAGATTGAAGAATTAACACGTTCACACATTAACGCATTCAAACGTTACCGTCGCACGACAACGCGCTGTGCGGGAGCGTCGCCTATCTACACGAGATAGGCACCCGATGCAGGCACGTCAAGCAGAACTTCCTGCGCCGTCTCCCTATGTGTGGCAAGAAAATATTACTGTAAGAACAGCCTAAAGGGGGCTGGGTAGCGCACTACCGTGCGTGCCCCAACCAGCCATTTTTTCCTTTGCCCGTGCTTGTCGGGGTGCATGGGTTAGTTCTGACGCACAGCGCGGACAGAAAGCCCACTGCTACGGTAGTAGTAGCCATCGAGCTGGTAGTCCGAATCGAAGCAGAAGTTCCACGCGCAGCCCGGTTCGCCCGTGTAGAGCGAACTCGACCAGTAGTTGCCAATGCTGCCAGCGTCGTCCAGCGAACTGTCCCTGCGGTCACCGGCGGCGGGAAGAAAGAGACTGTTGCCGTTGGCGGCAGTGAGGAGCCTTCCGTTCACCCCGTTACGGGTAGCCCACTGGCTGGAGGTGTTAGCCATCAGTTCTTCCCATTCTGCCATGGTCGGAGTACGTGCACCTCCACCCCGGTTGGCTGTGGCGGCATCGTCGCTCGGCTGCAGTGTGGTCAGGTTGTCCACCTCTCCATGGGATGAAAAGGTGTTGTATTTGGTCAATGTCCCTGATTCACCATCTATCGTGACATAGCGGTAGGTACTCCAATCATAGACACTCTTTGGCTGTGTCTCGCCCCAGGCGAAGTAGTCGCCATAGTCCTCAGGCGAGGCGGCACCGATGTTGCGTGTGGCCCACATCAGGCCGCTCGGCAGACCAAGATCCACCCAGTCGCCCTCGGCTTCTCCAGCATGATCAGAACGGGTTGGGTCTTTTTCGCATCCTACGAAGATTAACGCTATAACCATTAGCATTAACGTAACAATACTTTTCCCTACAGACGATCCTTTCTTCTCTTTACTCATGACATTTTACCCTAATTCGTGTCGGGCGCAACTTCTTCCCAGTGCGATTCCCCTGACACTGGAGTGATAAAGGTGTTGAGGGGAGCATATAAAAAGAACGCGGGAATCTGCCACTTTGTTTATCCAGGTATTCTAGGCGTTCGCATTGCCCTTACTCAGAATAAGTAATGCCGAAGCCCACGCTGACGGTATATAGTAGAACACTATATGCCTAACCATGGACATTGAACATTGCGTTATTGCGGAGTTAAGTTCAGAAGTTGCGAGGTTCAGAATAGCCGCAGATAAACGCCGTTACAACGTCTTATCTATATGTCCTGTCGCCCACCCCTCACCCTTACGGGCTTCGGAGTGTTTGACGCTGCATATTTACAAAATAATTTTGATTTCATACACATACGAATAAAAATTGCAACGCAAAAAAAACACATAATTTCGCATATTTATAATTACAAATCAAAATGTTACACATATGAAAACATGTGGTTATGACGTACACAAAGATATGATTTTTTGTGCAATTTATGACGGAAAAGATGCCGTCGTGACAAAATGCGACACTTTTACACCCGATTTGGAGGCAATGTGCGGCTACATTTTGTCGCAAGGGGTGGACACGGTCGCCATGGTGAGCACTGGGATTTACATCAGTGCCATTCGCACTGTGCTGTGGCAGCACGGGATGAGGGTCGTTGTTGTCACCTTGCTTTGCTCATCACGATAGACTACTGAAGAATCCTCCTCCTTTCAAAGTTAATTATTAGTCTTTTCGCATTCAAACTCAACAATGACAATTATAAGGCAGCCTCCAATAATTATTCAAACCAATCATTGCATGGCAATGATAGTTGGTGATAATGCTCTTTTTTAAAGACAAATCATCATGAATTGCCATGAATTCTTGTTAATCACATGGCAATTTGTGTTTATTATCCAGTACTGAATATCAGAAATTCTCTTTCAAGGCATTTGCTAGCGGTGACAATAATACAATTCGTGAATATATTCGGACGATGTGGCAAATAAAGCTTTTTTCTGAAAAGCCTAAGCAATCTTCTACACGATTAGAGCTTATCTTAATGGCGTGTAGGACAAACTTCCCTATCTCGCGGCTGCATTCTTGCTCCCACCAAGATCCCTGAACGCCTGTTCCCTGCACAATAAAAACGCGCATCCTGCGTTATCTCGCAAAAAATAAAGATAATTGCTAATCATCCGACATATACGGTATTGGTACGAGCCCAAAATACCTCACATGGTATTCCTAGACGGGCTTTATGCCGGCATGCTCAAGGACGGCCGACTCCAACTCAACGCCCCTCACGGCAACTACGAACTGAAGGTGCAGTTTGGAGGTCGAGTGCCCATCGGCAAGAGGGGCAAGAGTATAGACATCTCGGTATCCTCCACCAGGCCAATCAAAGTCCCTATCACTGGCGATGTTGAATATGTGTTTCACGACCGCGAACGGCTATGGAACCTACTTTTCGACATAGACCTCATCGTCTGGGTGGTGTCATGGTTCGTGACGATGCCACCACTCTACAAAATACTCTCCGACGCATTTTTCGCCGTATGGATGGTTCGACTGATACTGATCCGAAAAAAGTACTACAAGATAACCACAAACACAAACTGACACTAGAATGGTTTTATCAAAAAAGCCCAGGGAATAGTAGATCTGGTCACCAGCGTCCTCCAGGGTGCGCCCGACGCTGGATACTTTCGAATTCGACTTGACAAAGATCTCCGAAGACCTGTTGGGCATCAAGATAAAAAAAGATGAAAAAAGAATAAAGTGACATGATGCCCACCTGGGAGTACGGTATATTCCATAACAAAGAACAAAATGACTGAAAACATGATCGCAGTATCCAATTGGGCCGCTACGGCCAAAAGTCGCGTAATCGGCATAGGCGAAACCGTGTTGGACATCCTCTTTAAGGACGACCAACCGCAAAAGGCCGTCCCCGGTGGCTCCACATTCAACAGCATCGTCTCACTCGGACGCGCCGGGGTGCCTTGTGCCATGGTGACCGAAGTCGGCGGCGACCACATCGGCGACATCATTTGCCACTACCTGAGCAACAATGGCGTCTCTTCCGAATATGTATGCCGCCACGAAGGCATCAAATCGCATATTTCACTGGCCTTTCTTGACGATAATAACGACGCGCAATATGTGTTCTACAAAGACCACGCCTCAGTCTCACTCAACGGAAAACTACCTGAGATAACTCAAGACGATGTGGTGCTCTTCGGCTCCTTTTTCGCCATCAACCCCGCCATCCGAAAGGTAGTGGGAGGCCTGTTTCACGCCGCGCGAGAGGCAGGTGCTTGGCTCTACTACGATGTCAACTTCCGTAAAAACCACATAGCCGACTTACCCAACGTGATAGACAATATCGAAGAAAACATGCAACTGGCGGATGTGGTGCGCGGTTCGATAGAGGACTTCGACCACCTTTATAACCTACAGAATGGCGATGAAATATACAAGCGTGTGTACCGTTTTTGTGACACACTGATACTTACCGACGGGGCTCACCCCATACGGGTCTATTCACCCGACGGCTGCGAGACCTATCCTGTACAGCCTGTGGATACAGTCAGCACCGTAGGGGCAGGTGACAACTTCAACGCCGGTTACATCTACGCCATGCTTCAAGGTGCGCGCACTCAATCCGCACGTATCAAGGTGGCACAACAATGGAGCCAGGATGTCTGCCGCCAAATGGGGAACAACATCAGCAACCAACTGGCCGAATACTATAAGAATTTAAACAACCGATAAGTTCTACACCTCTGTTTACCCTGCGTGGCATCCCTCTGAAGCATAACTGTTTACTCTAGGCAACCTATACGAAAATGTCCTGTAAGGGCATGAACATATTTAACCCAATGGCAACGCTCTGGTTAAACAACTTTATAAATAACACATTGTAATGGCAAAAATTTAAAACCACGTTATTAGAACCCACCTCTAGGAAATCAGAGGTGATGGGCTATGCCGTCTATAAGGCCGAGGATTTCATCGCCACCTCGGATATGACCATTGGTTACAACAACCACCTGAACAAATACACGGGCACCTATATTACCACTGTCGCCGACCGCATCCGTGGCAAGTACAACTTCGGCTACAAACGCAACGCCCCGCGTCTGGCCAAGGAAATTATCACCCTTCCCGCCCCCCCGATGGTACCCCCGACTGGGACTATATGGAAGACTATATGCGCCACCTCGAAAGTCGGCAAATCCTCACCTATCTCCGCCACCTCCAGCACCGCACCTAATCTCGGTTCCGTATGTTGCAACACCGTTGCAACCCAAATCACCCTCCAGCCTCTGCCATCCGCAGGGGCTTTTTCATATCCACACCCTCACCAAATCAAATCCACACCGAAAACGGACAGATCCCGCCATCGTTCCCAACAGCCACAGTACTTTTGTGCTGTCAAATCGCAATTATTGACAGCCTCCATACCGAGAACGTAAGCTCGGAACCAACAACCGACCTAATGTCCAATCATCAAAAACCAGGTATTCATGGCTATAATTAACGGAATCAACGCCAGGCTTTCGGGGCATTTGCTATGCCCTGTATCGCATTTGGGGAGTCTATCTTGATAATAAAAGTCTCAATTTCTGAGAAAAGGTTCGTATATTTGCATTGTGACATGGCGGCGAATACACCACAAAATCACTAAAAACTAAGTAATTACATAATCCGTCATGTCATTTTTTATTAACAAAATGTACTTATCAAACTATAGATGAAAGAAATCGAGCCCGTCCCCATCGAACAGCATCCGCTGAAGCCTTTCCTGCCGCCGAATGCACGGCTGCTAATGCTAGGCAGTTTCCCGCCGCCACGGCGGCGGTGGTGCATGGAGTTTTTCTACCCCAACCGCACCAACATGATGTGGGAAATTTTCGGCGAGGTGTTCTTCGACGACCACAATCGACTGGTGGACCAGGCAAACAAGACTTTCCGCAAGGACGACATCATGCAGCTGCTGACGGAGCAGGGAATCGCCATCTATGACACTGCCACTGCCGTGCGCCGCCTTTCTGGCAATGCTTCGGACAAAGACCTAGAGATAGTCAAGAAAACCGACATTCCTGCCCTACTGGCGCAGCTGCCGCTCTGCCACGACCTGGTCTGCACCGGACAGAAAAGTTTTTCGGTTCTCACCGAGGACTATGGCGTGGCCCAGCCCAAGATGGGCGAGTATAACTCCTTCACACTGGGTGACCGGCCCATGCGGCTATGGCGCATGCCCTCCTCCTCCCGCGCCTTCCCCATGCCACTGACCGAGAAAGCATCCTACTACCGAAAGATGTTCGATAGCGTACGGGTAAAATAGATTGAATTTCGGCACAATGACCGATTGGGGTTAAAAACTAATACTCAACTGGTCTGGATTGCAACGCTAGACCAACAGCACGGCATGGAAGATTCGATAGGCCGAGGCATCAACTGGGTCAAAGGCACCGAATATCCGTCAGAACAGAAATGGGCATCAGTGCTCAGTGAACATCCGCTGGGTCGGGTCGGGTTAATATGTCGAAACTAGATACTATCCGACTTAGACCATATTTCCTGCAGTTATTGCCCAACACGTCAATTACTGTCTCCAAATAATCGTTCTGAGGAATGGTGATTGTATCGAAAAAACAACGAAACACAGGATCGTGGGAACTGCTGACATCACAAAATAATGATTTTCGAAAAGGCATGTCTGCATCAAGTATTGTGTCACACAAATATCCTTTCCCTAAAAATACATATTCCACCTTCCTCAATTGATGTTTTATCGCAGATGATATTCTTTCATTAATTAAAACATGTCCTTCTTTATCATATAAAAGCACTCTGTGAGGATAAAGACAGCTGAGACGGTGACAATTATAATGGGATATATCTACTGCCAAAAATGAAACGCCATGAAAATAGACTATGATTGTTGCTTTTTCTGCATCTAGTGCAAGAGAGAATCCATCTTCGTTGACTTCAAAGAAGTTTTCAACTGATTTGGGGTAATTGCTTAGAAATAATGAATCAAAAAAAAACTGTTCTTTTTCAAACCCTAAATAATTGTTTATATGATTATCCACTGCTGTTTCAATCACCCAAGAAATATATCCTTCCGTCAAGGTATCATAAGTGCATAGTCCCTCGTAATCCACCTCGGTTTCGGACATATTAAGATTGTTGCCATTTGAGCACGAGCACAGAATCAAAAGGGCAGCTGTTAAACACAAGATAAAATGTCTCATCTCACTAAAGTTTTACATTTGGAAATATCTTATAAAATATGTCCTTAAAGGCAACCGCATCAGCCTTAGAGTTAAATTGAACCAGAACCACATTTCCCACTCTTAGGTGATATCCATAAAGCCCAGTCCTCATATTACTATTAACATCTTGATTCGTTTTTCGAAGAATATCGGACCAAGAAGAGCTCCTTGTTCCTCTCATATTACCTGTAACGTACATTCTGCCATTAGCTCTTCCACAAAAATAGCTATATCCATCTCTAACATTTTCACCTGTTGTGGGGAAAAAGCCTTTTTTATCAGCTCTGTCTTTCATTTTTTCAATCCCAGTAAAATCAACAGGGGTTTCCTGCCTATCAGTACCTTTTAACTGGCTACGCATCCATGCGGCATGATTTATACACACCTCATCCATTTTTTTTGTAAATCTTCCTTGTTTAGAGTTGGATTTTTCCGTGGTTCCAAACAAACTATAGTAAATGCCATTCTCTTCATGCGTTAGTCCTTTGTATATGCCTGCACCGTTACCATACTTATTATTCAGCTCTTCTTGGTTATGTGTCTCTGGATCCCATTCCATTTTATTTGTTTTTTTATTTTTCCACCAACCTATATCGTCAAAAGTATCTCTTCCATCCGGATCCACCAGTTTCACAGGATTCCAAGCGCAGTAGTCATACGGACTAATGGAAGGATATTTATCCACCATCGGGTCGACGCTGAGCCACATGGTCATTAGTTCGTGATCCATATACCTTGCACCGAAATAGGTATATAAGTAGGTAGAGCCATTTGGAATTCCGCTCCTCGGCTCGTCGCCTCGCTCGCTGGCGAAAGGTCCGCGGGACCCTTCTTTCTCCTCGTCGCGTTGCTCACTATCATTTATTATATTCAAAGGTGTTCGCCGCCCCTTGCGGGGGCCTTTGTCAGTGAAAGCAATACTGTTTTGTATGCCGTTTTTAATCATCATCACTAGGATAACGAAGATGTGGCTGTTTTATTGCCACACGCGCTATTTCGGTTCAGTTCATTGCTTTTGCGGATTGAAAATCCTTATACTCAATGGGTCTGGATTGCAAAGCCAGACCAACGACACGCAGCCGAACTTCCGCTGGGTCGGATCAGGGCAATGGCACGACACGAACATCCGCCGGGTCGGGACTCCACATTCATTTTCGACAGCCTTGTGGAGATGTAGCTACGGCTAACCGTCATCCCTTCTGCATAATCGAAGAGTGTCTTGAACTGCTGGCTGTTGAACATTGTTTCGACACGTCGTTGGCTTATCCTGTCCGTCATGCAGAATGCGTACAGAAGCAGATGGAACATCCGTTCCCCGCTTTTAAGCATGCTCGACACCGCCTTATTATCAACGGGCAACTGTTAATCAAGAATTTTTCGACCGCTCATGATTGCAAATCCAGCCCAACGAGAAATTATATGTAAAATATATTTGAGCAATTACTTATTTCAGTACATTGTTGCCCGGCGGATTGAAAAACCTTATACTCAATGGGTCTGGATTGCAAATCCACACCAACGGCACGGTACCAAACATCCGCCGGGTCGAGTGTTATTTATCGATTAGGACACGATACATCTCTATTATAACGGGATTGGTATAATAGCCATCTAGCATTGGATTCTTGACCATCCAATCTTACTCCAGTGATTGTATCAATAGGAATAAGAATTCTCCCGTCATACTCACCATACCTGTCTATCAGTTCAATCAACACACAATCATCATCCATTTCTTTAACGAAACCAATAATGTTTGTATCGTCCGTATTGCCATCCTTTACAAAGAGTATAATGGGTTTTCTTTCCGTTATACTATCTATGAGACTATTTTTTATGTCTTCTTCAATTCCCCAAACCGTTGAACTCTTTTCAGGTGACAATAATTGCTGGTTTTTCTCTAAGATTTCGAGACATCTAATTGTTTTATCTTCAATCATAATGTCAAGTATATCATCAGTCTTGAACGTTGTAAAGCCAATAGGAATTCCGTATTCATCAATTTCATTTATTGTAATTTTCCCAACCTCCAATCCTACTACATGGCCTATTATTGTCTCTCCCCACTCCTCTTTTTCGGTTCTGAAGGCGATTAACTTGTGTCTAGAAAATGCCTCATTTAAAATTTTACACTTCAACATTTATTATAAAATTATAAGTTAGTTAATTTGTTTACCTTTATTACGTCTTTCTTGTGCCCCTTTTCTCTGGTTGGGGTTGGGGGATCTTCTCTTCCCTCCATGATTATATTGTGCAGCATGACGATCTGACCTGCCACCCTTCAATTTTCCATTCTTTTTTGTATCATGGGCAAATGGATGATACATATTCTCTTTTGTCTCTGCAACATTGTTTTCGCCAAATTTATTTCCCTCTTGCACATTCTGATTCGGTCGTGTATCACTAGAGACTAACAAGCAGGCTGGTATTATCCATGCTATTGCAGCAAATGCTTCAATGGCTGTTCCTGCAGCAGTGAAGAGTTGTTCCCACAAAAAGGCCCCGATTGGAACTGCAACAGGAATAGCATTGTTTGCTAAGTTAATAATCTTTTCATTATGTATTAAGGGTAATTCTGATTCATCGCAATTTTCGTAGCCTCCACGAAATCCATCCCCGACAATACCACCAATTTCAAGGTTTGGGTTCCATCGCTTTGGCTGCAGTCCTTCTCCATAGAGATACTTTCCGTCAGGTGTCGCCCTATAACCATCACCCACGTTGGCAATTCCATTTGGCGTGTGAACAGAGTCCATACCACTAGGATCTATAGCTATAATGGGATTCCAAGCACAATATGTATACGGGCTAATGCTCGGGTACTTGTCCGCCAGCGGGTCCACGCTGAGCCACATGGTAATCAGTTCGTGATCCATATACCTTGCACCGAAATAGCCGTAGCCTGTTTCCGAATCGCGCTCTTTGCCCGTGAAAGTGAACCGTTCGCTGTAGTTGCTTGTGCGCTGGTTGACGTACGGTTCGCCGAAGGGAAGGTACTGCAGGTGCTGTATTGCCTGTCCGGCACTGTCGGTTATCCAGCTGGCACTGCCTAGGTGGTCGGAGTGGTAGAAGTACACATCATTTTCCGGTCCGCCGGGACCGCCTTCCACCAGCTGGTGCATGGCTTCCAAAAACGTTCCGCAGTCGGCCTCTGCCACTGCCTGCAGATGGTTGGGTATCTCCTCTATCGTTGCGTTCAGCCCTTCCGATTCTACCAGGGGTCCGTAGACGCAGCCGGGGTCGTTTGCCTCCAGCACGCGGCCGTTTGCCTGTTCGAGGCTCTGCGTGTAAAGCAGGTCGGCCCTTGCACTGAGGCTGTCGTCGTTGCCTGCCAAAGGCACCGAGCCGGACGACCAGCCGCCACCGATGCGTGCCGCCACCCGCTCTGCCCCGGCATAGTAGTGCTTGGTATAGCCTTTGGAAGTGACCACCATGTAGGCCGACGGGTAGAGGGTGGGGCTGTCCAGCACCGAATGGGTGGCCATATAGTTTGCATTGACATCAACAAGGTGATTCTTCCCTGTCAACTTCAGCCTCCGTTCTCCTCCATAGTCGTAGGCATAGTAGCTGTAGTATCTGTCGTCCACGGCGGCGTGCATAGGGTTGGCTACGCCAACGTTGCTTTGGCTTGGAAAAACAAACAAGTTTGCTCTTCTCTCGCTTTGCGCAGCTCTGTCTTCCGTCCTGCCGCTGGCGCTATAGGTGTATGTCACGTCGTTGCCTGTCATGTTGCTATAACGTTTTCGATAAGCCGAGCGCAGAGGGCAAATCACGCAGCGTTTGCACTATGCCGAGGCAAGAAAACGTCATGTAATAACGCTTTTTTAACAGTCTGTAGTATGTGTAGTCGTAATTAATTTGTCCGAGAGGATTGATTTCCTCCAGCAAATTGCCCGCATTGTCGTAGGTATAGTGCTTGGTACCTGCATCGGGATGGATGCGTTTTGTCATCCTGCCCAGTATGTCGTAGCAGTAGGTGGTGGCAAACCCCTCCGGGTCGAAGACGGAATCCAGCTGGCGTCAGACGAATCCTTCCAGATAGGCGGTCGTCACTCGGTCGATTGGCCTGTCGCCGTACGCCTCCAGATGGATGCCCATCAGGCGGTACGTGTCCTTGGTTTTGTCCTTGATGTCGGCAGCGGCGGCAAAGTCACGCGCGTACTGCAGCAGGCTCACCGACGGCTTCTCCTGTGCCCGGCCGCTGCCCAGGCTGGCGGCATATTGGTAGTGTGCGTCGGCTGGGGAAGCGTCAGAAACCAGGGTGATGGAGAGTTCCCCGCTGGGCAGATACTGCATCGATGCCACGGAGAAGCGAAAATTAGTGTCGATTTTAATGTTCATAATAACAGGTGTTTGTGGTGGATTGTTGTATTTTGAAAGACAGATAAAGGTACACATTTTTGTCGGTTTGGGAGAAAAAATGTATCTTTGCACCGTCGTTGCACCGATGTGACGGGCGGGTTGCGGGGGGCTCCCTCCGCCCTGTCCTACCTTTTGGTGAACGTCCCGATGAAGTTGAAGGAGGAAAGAAAGATGCAGCCTGCACGTGCCATATCTGAACATAAAAGGACAATGCCCTGTCATGGTCTTGGGTTGGCGTATTCTGGGCCATTTTTCTTCAAAAACGCAACCTGTCAACCCTTTATAATCCACAGTGCACAAATAAGTTCCGCCCGATACATGGTGTGTTCTTTCACGGGCAAAGAACGCGACGAGGAGACGGGGTATGGGTATTTCGGTGCAAGATACATGGATCATGAGCTGATGACCATGTGGCTCAGTATCGACCCGATGAGTGGCAAATATCCAAGTATATCTCCGTATGCCTATTGTGCTTGGAATCCAGTGAAGTTGATAGATTCGGATGGAAGGGAATGGGATAAACCCGAGGATGAGAAACAAGCACGAAAGATAGAAAAGGCTGTAAATAATAGAATTTCGGATATTTCAAAAGAAATACAATCAAAAAAAGACAGGATTAACGAAATTACAAACAATACAAAACTAAAGCCGTCGAAGAAAGTAAAAAAACTGACCGACCTAAATAATGAATTATCGGATTTGGAATATCAAAAAGGTTTGTTGGAGGATTTTATTATTGGTTTAGGTGAATTAGAAAAATCAGAAACAAAATATTCTTTTAATCCATCAAAAGAAGTCTTCCAACAGAATACTTTCCTAGAAACAAATGGAGTGATTTCTATCAACTATCAAGATCATCCTTTAATAGGAATGGCAAATTTGGTACATGAAACGACGCATGCTATTCAAGATTACAGACATCAGCTGCATCAAGGTAATTTAATGTTCTGTGAAATAAATGCATATTCTACGCAATATGCATATTCACCGGATAGCTTTAATCACATATTTAATAACATTAATCCTTCTCCTCGTATATCTGAAGCATGGGTAAGAGGTGTTTATTATATAAAAGATGGGAAACAAGTGTACCCATATAGGAATATCAAATAGTGCCATTTATGAATGATTTAAAAAAAACAATCCGCCTGTTTTTATGCATGATAGGGACTCTTTCATTATGTGTGAGTATGTCTAGTTGTCTGTCAAAGAAATATAGTGTATCGACTTTATCCGGAACATTTGAGGAATTTGGGATTTTTTATTATCGAGTTTCACTAAATCCAGATGGCACTTTTGAGTGGCACTATATCTATGATATAGCAGATATGTCATCGGATGGTAATTGGTGGATAGAAGGAAATTATTTAGTATTGAATAGTTTTATCCAGAATGTAGAATGTTTCCCTGTGGAAGTTTATCGAGCAGATGGTTTACCACAAAAAGATGATGTCGTGATCTTGTGTGATAAAGTTGCATATCAAAATTGTTTAATGTGTTTCTCCACAGCAAGGGGGTCTATTGCCATTGATTCGGATACCATAAGTCTATGTCAGAGCAGTTTTCCGGATACAATCAACATCTGTATTAAAGCAAATGCAATATCAAGGGTTTTATCTAAATCTGATGATATTATTATTAAGGAACCCGGTATTTACCGAATTGAGACAAAGGGTATTTTTCTACAGAAAAGACCTGTAAACTACATAGAGTTAGACAGAAGAAAATTCAAAATTTTGAGTAAAGACAGCATTCAGGACGTTTTTTCTACAAACGCAACTCTTAAAAGAAACACCTCTGATAGAAACCTTGATGGGACAAGGAATTTGACTGTCACAGAAAAAGAAGAAGAATGCAGCAATGGATTGATAGAACCGAAAGGGTAAACCACACTCAAAAGGTAGGGTTTCATCCCTTCGTTTTCACGGGCAAAGAGCGCGATAGTGAGACAGGCTACGGCTATTTCGGTGCAAGGTACATGGACCACGAGCTGATGACGATGTGGCTGAGCATCGACCCGATGGCGAATAAGTATCCGAGTATTAGCCCGTATGCTTATTGTGCATGGAATCCGATTATACTGGTTGATCCGGATGGGAGGGATACTTCTTATTATAATTTAGATGGAAAGCAACAATTTGTAAAAAAAGGAGGTTCTGATATCAATATGATGATTGTTACTAGAAAGAATGTTGATGAAAAATCATTTAATAAAGGAGGATATTATGCTTTTGATGTAAATGATATTGATTTCAAAAATATGGATGATATGTATAATAATTCTGCAGAGGAAGGGGCTGACGAATGGTATTATAGGGTACGAAAAGATGGAACTTCAACAACTCCCGAAGAACTGGGACCCCATGGGGGAAAGGTTCAATTTGCTGAAGATGATAAGTTCAATGTTCACACACATACGCTTGATAATGCAGTAGAAACCAATTGCTCTAACCTTGACCCATCTATGGATAAAGATTGCGTTGGTATAGGTGATAGATTTGGAATAATTCTTGGCTACAGCAAAAAAGAAGGAACATCGTCAGGCGCATCTTTTAGTAATGGTAGCACTGCAAATCGCGATGGTTTCATACGGTCTGTGAGTTTCTATGACCGTAATGGTAGGATTAAACTTGGCGGTAAATCACCTACATATGAAACGTTCAAAAAAAAGGTACAGAAACTACAAACTAGGTAACAAAACAATAAAATGGAAAAGCTCATATTATCTCTTATATTTCTTCTTGCCATAATCCCAGATTCACACTGTCAAGATATTTACAATTGTGATACGGTCAGGAAGGAGAAACACCTTATCACAGAAAAATGTATTGATAGTACTGGGGAAGTTTTTTTCAGAGTTTCCAGGCCCGGCTGTATTCTAATAGGCCTTGATGCTCGTCCTATGAATGACAATGGTCCGATAATATCTATTTGTTTCCCGTACGATACGTATTTCTCTGAAGGGGGTAAAGATTATGATGTAACATGCTATACTTATGGATTTGTTGAGAATCAATACATGGTTATAATAATAGATATGAACAATCACATTGAGCACCTTTTCGATTTCGATTCAATCCTTTCAGAAGAAGCCCTTTCGGCATTTATAGAACATGTTGGAAGTTGGATACCCCTCAACGAGCAACCTGGTGACATATTAACACAACTTTTTGATAGGACGCCTAAAACGCAAGAGGGTAGGACTACAATGGCAATCAAAGGTAAATATTCTCAAGTTCTTCTCTACAATATTAAGAATGAAAATCTCGAAGACTTTGTTGATTCCGCAGAGTCTTTATATCTATATGAGTTAAAACGTATCCAATAAGGTATCATGAGTAATAAATTGATGTCATTATGTAGTCAAGCTTTGAAAAGTTTCAACAATTTGATTGTTAATAAAATAAATTATTAAAAAGCTTGCGTAATCCGCAAAAAAGTCGTATCCGACCCCGCGGATGTTCGGCTGCGTGCCGTTGGCCCGATCCGGCGGATGTTCCATCCCGACCCACCTGACCTGGCGGATGTTCGACACCATGCCGTTCCCAACCTCGACCCCGCGGATGTTCGTTCCGACCCACCCGACCCCGTTGGTCTGGATTTGCAATCCAGACCCATTGTGTATAAGGATTTTCAATCCGCAACGACAATGTACTGAACCAGAATAGAACCGTCCCCATCCCATTCACTTATAAAAAGGTCATCCGAACCGAAAAAAAACAAAATGTGCGATAGACGACAATAGTTTTTATCCATCAGATGCGGACGAAGAAAGAGCCATTTCTCACTCTACCATGAACACCATCACCATGAAGCCGAGAAGGAGGGCGTAGGTAGCCAGTTTCTGATAGCCGTGGGCGTGGGTTTCGGGTATCATCTCATCGCTGACCACATAGAGCATTGCCCCGCCAGCAAAAGCCAGCATCACGGGCAGCAGATACTGGGAGATGGCTCCAAGGCCGTAGCCAATCCATACACCGATGACTTCTAGCATGGCGATGGCCAACGAGATGAGGAAAGCGCGCATTTTCTTGACTCCGACCAAAAGGAGCGGAGTGACGACCACCATGCCCTCAGGGATATTCTGCAAGGCAATGCCAAGGGTGACCGCCCAAGCCCCGCTGAGTTCTTCGGCATTGAAACCGACACCAGTGGCCATGCCCTCAGGCAGTTTGTGAATGGCCACGGCCATGACGAAAAGGAGAATGCGGTTAACAGAGGACTTGTTGTTGCGGTGCTCCTCCATGTCGAGGCCAGTGATTTTGTGCAGGTGGGGCGTGAGGAGGTCGAGAACGTTAAGGAAGAGAGCACCCACGGCTACGCCTATGGCGGGCAGCCACCAATGCGAAGGCCCAGCCCCCTGCACAGCAGGGACGATAAGTCCCAATGTGGCCGCCGCCAGCATAATGCCGGCACAGAACCCCAGCACGGCATCATTCCATTTGTGAGGCAGTTCTTTGACAAAGAACCCGATGAGGGTTCCCATGATGGTGGCCAAACTAAGGCCTATGGCACTTATCCAAACGGGCGACATTCTGTATAATAATTCTGTATTCTGAGTGAATAGCAGCACTCACTCTGTAAACTATTTTAGTATCTGGGCGGTGTGGGCCTTGGTATTGACCTTTCCAATGGCATCGACTATGATGCCCTGCTCGTCAATGACGTAGGTAGTGCGGAGAGTGCCCATAGTTTCGCGGCCGTACATCTTCTTCACGCCCCAGGCTTCGTAGGCCTTGAGGATGGAACAGTCGGGGTCGGAGATGAGGTGGAAAGGCAGCTCGTATTTGGCAATGAAGCGCTGGTGCGAAGCGGCGGAATCCTTACTTACGCCCAGCACCTGATAGCCCAGGGCGAGGAAACGCTCGTAATTATCGCGGAGGTCGCAAGCCTCGGCAGTGCATCCGGGGGTGCTGTCCTTGGGGTAGAAATAGAGCACCAGTTTCTTTCCGGCGAAATCGGAAAGGCGGACAGTGTTGCCGTTTTCGTCCTGTCCTTCAAAGGCGGGGGCTTGGGTTCCAATGGGGAGCATAAATCTATCTAGTATTCGTTAGTGCACATTATTTTATTCCCAGCTTTTTCTTCATGTCCTTGGTGAGGGCATCCTTGTGAACGAGGATGGTGATGGTCTTATAGCGGAAATAGGCTTTGCTGGCGAAGAACATGCCGTGGTACTCGCCATAGTCGCCCCAACTATTTTTGACCATGTAGTACTCGTTGCCCAGTTGGTCCTTGGCGGTGCCATAGATGAGCATAAGGTGGTCGTCGTTGGTCTCGTGGTTATCCCAACCGAGCTGACGTTCCTGCGGGGTGACCCAACGTTGGGGGGTGGGGTGCTTGGCGGCCTCTTCTTGCAGGTCCTTGGCACTCATGCCCGTCCAATGGGCCATGTCGCTGCCCTGCAAATTGGCGGAGGAGGCATCGGTGGCAGGGAGCACACAGAAGCCCTTGCGTGAACCGGTGCGGAAGCCCTGCTCGCTGACATCGCTGTCCCAGCCCACTGGGAAGCCTTGCTGGATAGCGTGGTCGGTGATTTCCATCAGCTCGTCGAGGGTGACATTATAGGAGAGGTCGTGACGCCAGTTGTCGGGACTTTCGACGGCAAAGGTGCCGTAAAGGGGCTGGTGAAGGAAAGCAGTTATCTGCACATAGTCGCTGGCTTTGAGGCCTGTGGACTCATAGAAGGTCTTGGGGGTGTACTGGCGGCCCTTGTAGGTGAACCGTTCGGGAGGAACGCCCAGGTAGACCTCGTGAACTGCCTTGATGGCCTTAAGGCAGAGGAGCTGGTAGTTGCTGTCGCTCTGGAGGCTGCCGCTGCTGGCGGCGGCTTTGACCATGGGGTTGGTCATGGCGCTGAGCTCGCTATGGTTAGAAAGGCTGTCGCGGTACATCACACCCGGACGCATAAGCTCTTCGGGCACCAGGCCGTACCGCTCCATGCAGTGGAGCACGTCGCCGAAACAGCCGCCCTGCGAGAAGGATATGTCGCCATGGGTGCGGATGGCGGCCATGGCGCGGTCCTGATAGTCGACGAAGGCGGTGTACATCTCGCTGAGGTCGTACTCGCCCTTGCCCATGCGGAGCAATTCGGCTTCAAGGAATGCCGTGCCGCTGTAGTCCCAGCAGGTGCCGGCCTTGGCCTGATTCTTGACAGGGGTGACGGGTAATTCTTTGATGATGGTGAATTTATAGCCTTCATCTTGTTTGTTTTGCGGTTGATTAGACTCTTGTGCAAAGAGGGGCAGGCAAAGCATTGCCGCTGCCATGAGTAGGGTTATCTTTTTCATATAATCGATGTGTTTCGTGCTGCAAAGATACAACTTTTTCAGAGAATAAATGATTTTTTTCTGAAAGGGGAGCGATGCAAAAAAAAACCGAATTTCACATGCAGGGAGCGGCGCGGATGCCACGGCTGGGGCTCCCTACGGGCAGAGCAACCTGACGTGGTGACATTTTTTTAATAATAATTTGCAAATTTCAGATATTATTCTTTTATTTGTAAGTGTATAACACGAGTGCCCAAACTGACAAAAGCACTTGATATACAACACATAAAGAGAAAAAACACAACTCCGAAGGAGTCCAAAAAGCCATAAGGTCTCGTGCCAAAGAGCCTTTGCGGCATTATAGAAACAAACCAATTAATGTAAAACTATAAAAAAGAAAAAATGAGACTGACAAAAAACTTCACTTTTGAGGAGCTGCTGGTGAGCGACACGGCCGCCCGCTGCGGCATTGAGAACATTCCTAACGAGAACGCTCAGGTGAACCTGGTGAAGCTGGCCTACACAGTGCTGCAACCCATTAGGGACGCATGGGGCGCACCGATAGCGGTGAACAGCGGTTTCCGATGCCAGACACTGAACACCCGGATTGGCGGAGCGGCCAAGTCGGACCACATTTACGGGGCCGCCGCTGACATCCGCACCCTTTCGAACACGGTGGACAGCAACAAGAGGCTGTTCGACCTCATCGTCAAGATGGCCAAGGAAGGGAAGATCCAGTGCCGACAGATTATCGACGAGAAGCACTACCAATGGGTGCACGTGAGCGTGAACCACCCCGAAAAGGAGTTCATCAACAACCAATCTTTCCACCTCAAATAGGACACAGCCGACCCTCAGCCCCTCTAGGGGCAGAGGCGCAGCGCATGTTATTCAGGTTCGCCGCTGACACCCACCAAGGGCGGGACCCGCGAACGTTTGTAGAACCATTAAAGAAAAACAATATGAAACTAACAAGCAACTTCACTCTTGAAGAACTCATCCATAGCAACACGGCTAAAAACAAGGGTATAGATAACACGCCCAACCAGGAGGCCTTGGACAATCTGACCCGCCTGGCCAAGGAGGTGCTGCAGCCCATAAGGACGGCGTGGGGCAAGCCTCTCATTGTGAGCAGCGGCTTCCGCTGCTACCGACTGAACCAAGCGGTGAGGGGGGCCGCCAACTCCGACCACCGCTACGGCGCCGCCGCCGACATACACACGCTCAGCAACTATGCCTCCGACAACCAGAAGCTGTTCAACCTGATAGTGAAAATGGCGTCGGAGGGGAAAATCCATTGCCGCCAGATTATCGACGAGTACGGCTACAAATGGGTGCATGTGAGCATCAACCACCCGAAGAATTTGGAGCGCCACAACCAAATACTGCACCTAAAGTAAAAAAACTCCGTCATCCCGCACCCTCCCTCCTGCCCCCGTTGCGGCAAGGAAGGAAGGGCGTGGTGGGTCTTGTCCCAAAGAAAGAGCGGGCCGCCCCTCAAAGGGAGCGCGCCCGCTCTTTTTTCCCACAGAACCACAAGGCACTACCCATGCCCATCCGCTTCGGGCGGGGCACATCACTCGTGGGTGGCAAAACGCTGGTGGGCCAGCTGCTCATACTGGGTGCCCTTGCGGCCGTAGTTGGCGTAGGGGTAGATGCTGATGCCGCCACGGGGGACGAAAAAGCCGGTGACCTCAATATATTTTGGGTCCATGAGCTTGATCAGGTCGTTCATGATGGTGTTCACACAGTCCTCGTGAAAGTCGCCGTGGTTGCGAAAGCTATGAAGGTAAAGCTTCAGGCTCTTGCTTTCCACCATGCGGCGGTCGGGGATATAGCTGATGCGCAGTTCGGCAAAGTCGGGCTGGCCGGTGATGGGGCACAGGGTGGTGAATTCGGGACAATTGAAACGAACCCAGTAGTCGTGTTCGGGATGTTGGTTCTCGAAGGTTTCGAGCACCTCGGGGGCATAGTTTTCACGATAGGGTACTGCACTGCCCAACTGGCGCAGGCCTTCGTTCTCTCTGCTGCTCATATATCAAGTATCTTAAAAGGGTCGTAGGAAATATTGGTGTCGTAGGTGTCGATGCCTTCGATACGTTTGACGTGGTTGACCACCCTCTTGGTGATGGGGAGGATGATAATTTCGTAAATCACTTTGGCCGAAACCTGGCAGACCATCATCGTGACCACGGCCTTGAAACCCATGGCCCAGAACATGATGGGAATGAAAATGAGGGAGTCGGCACATTCGCCCACAAGGGATGAGACGATGGCGCGCAGCCAAAAGTTGCGCCCTTTCTGCGAGACCTTCATACGGCTCATGACCCATGCGTTGAGGGTGGAGCCTGCCAGGAAGGCCAGCAGGGAGGCCAGGGTGGCCCTGGGAGTGACGCCAAAGATGGCGCGGAAGGCTTGGTCGCCGTCCCAGAAGGGGGCACCGGGCAGCAGGATGGCCAGCTGGGTGACCAGCACCACGAAGAAGTTCATAAAGAACCCCATCCAAATGACCAGGCGGGCATAGCGGAAGCCGTAGACCTCGCTGAGGCAGTCGTTAAGAATGTAGGAAATGGGGAAGACGATGACGGCGGCAGGAAGGGTGACACCCAGCAGCACAAAGACTTTGGAGGCGATGAGATTGGAAATTATCAGACATGTGCAGAAGAGCACAGCCATCAGGATGAAGACGGGGGAGAACGTAACACGCCGTTCTCTGGCGGATTTGTTTTGATTCATAAGACCTTGTTTTTAAAGTGGTTATCAAGTACACTGAATCGCAAAATAACTTGCGAAAACGGGTGCAAAATTACGAAGAAAAATTGAATTAGCAGACCTTTTGGACAAAAAAAGTGTAAGTCAACGGTAGCCAGGGGGTTACCCAGTGCAGCCTATCACGGGTTCAGCGATTGTCCAGAAGGCATCCCCTGGCAGTGGGGAAGCATGGGAGTGGATGCGCCATTAGGTCTATCGATGGCCTATAGATGGCCTATTGTTGTTTGATTGCTGGGAACAAAGAACTGACGAGGGGCAAGAGCGTGTACGCCGAAGGGGCACCGGACCATTGGCGGGGCTGAGGGGGGCGCACGGGCACAGAAGGACGACTGCCGAAAAAAAGAGGCGAAAAATCCATCATATCGCAAAAAAAGTGTATTTTTGCACAATAATATATGCGTATATGGGTGCGAGAGAATGTGGGAATGGAAGCTAACGAATTGTGTTATTAACGAATAAACGTATTTTTAAAGATGATATTCTATTTTTCAGGATTGGGCAACAGCCGGCATGTGGCAGAGGGGCTGACGGAAGAGGGCGAGCGCCTTCTGTTTATCCCCGACGCGGAGAGGGCGGGTTGCTACGACTATGCCGTTGGTATGGAAGAGCGGCTGGGTTTTGTGTTTCCGGTCTACTCATGGCGGGCACCCCGCTTGGTCTCGGACTTTGTGAGGAGGCTGCGGATTGAGGGGCGGCCGGGCTACACTTTCATGGTGGCCACCTGTGGCGACGACTGCGGCCGGACGGAACACTATTTCCGCCAGGAACTGCGGCGCAAAGGGCTGAACCTCGACACGGCCCTGGCCATACAGATGCCCAACACCTACGTGTGCCTGCCCGGCATGGACGTGGACCCCACGCCGCTGGCCGAGGAGAAACTGGCACGGGCCGAGGAGCGCATTGCGCAGGTGAAGGCTCTGCTGCGGCGGCGCGAGCGGGTGTCGCAGATGATAGTGACCGGCATGGCAGGGCTGAAGTCGGACGTGGTGCAGCCCCTCTTCTACAGCCTGCTGGTGAAGGACAAGCCGTTCCACAGCAGCGAGGCCTGCGTGTCGTGCGGCATCTGCGCCAAGAGCTGCCCGCTGCAGAACATCGTCATGGTCGACGGCCGCCCCCAGTGGCAGGGCCACTGCACTACCTGCCTGGCATGCTACCACCATTGCCCGCAACATGCCATACACTACGGCAGGGCCACCGACAAGAAGGGACAATACTACTTTGGCAACGATACAAAGAAATAGCAAGATGAGCAACACCGACCAAAAGGGTAGCAAGGCCTACCTCTATTCGATAGTATTAGTGGCCGTCATCGGGGGACTGCTGTTCGGCTACGACACCGCCGTCATCAACGGGGCGGAGAAAGGGCTGCAGGCATTCTTTATGCAGGGCGGCTTCAACTACACAAATTTCATGCACGGCATAACCTGCTCGTCGGCACTGATAGGGTGCGTGATAGGCAGTGCCCTCTCGGGGCTGTTGGCCAGCCGGCTGGGGCGCAAGAGGTCGCTTTTCATTGCGGGCCTGTGCTTCTTCTTTTCGGCAGCGGGCTCGTTCTACCCCGAGTTCCTTTTCTTCAGCAAGGGGCAGGCCTCGGTGGGGCTGCTGGTGGCCTTTAACCTCTACCGCATCTTGGGCGGCATCGGGGTGGGCATGGCCTCGGCCATTTGCCCGATGTACATTGCCGAGGTGGCGCCCAGCAACATGCGCGGCAAACTGGTGTCGTGGAACCAGTTTGCCATTATTTTTGGGCAGCTGGTGGTCTACTTTGTCAGCTACGTGATAGTGGGCAGCCATGTCATTCCGGCCATTGAACGCATGGCCGACGGGATGAACGTGGTAGCCAATGCGGCCGAGGCGCAGTGGAGTATAGAGCAGGGATGGCGCCTGATGTTCGTAAGCGAGTGCGTGCCGGCGGGATTGTTCGCGCTGCTGATACTGCTGGTGCCCGAGACCCCGCGCTACCTGGTCATGAGCGGCAAGCCCGAGAAGGCCCTGCAGGTGCTCACCCGCATCAACGGCGCGGCGAAAGCCGCGGAAATACTGCGCGACATCGAGGCCACGACGGCCGAGAAGAAGGAGCGCCTGTTCACTTACGGGTTTATGGTGGTGTTCATCGGCATTATGCTGAGCGTGTTCCAGCAGGTGGTGGGCATCAACGCGGTGCTCTACTATTCTACCACTATCTTTGCCTCCATGGGCATGGAGAACCCCATGGTCAACACGGTGGTGATGGGGGTGGTGAATATCCTATTCACGCTCATTGCCATCTTTACGGTGGAGAAACTGGGGGGGGCTTGCAGTAGACGAAAGTTCTGGAAAGCCTCTCTACATGGCGTTTATCGCACATGAAATGGTGCATGAATATGCGGATGCCGTATGCAGCATCGAAGAGCGTGGGTACACCATAAAGGGGATTGTGATAGACGGGATGAAGAGCCTCTTCGGCGAGTTCTCGGCATACAAGATCCAGATGTGCCAGTACCACATGATACAGATAGTGAGGCGATATCTCACCTGGCGTCCCAGACTGCTTGCGGCCAGGGAACTGAAAGTCCTTGTGGACAACATCGTGAACGGGGACGGTGCCGAATTCGAGAACAAGTACAGGCATTGGAAGTCCCAATGGGTGGACATGTTGAACAGGCGTTCCACCTTGAAGTCGGGGATGACGTAGTTCACACACAGGCGGTTGCGCTCCGCCATGCACAGCGTCGACTTCTACCTGTCGTACCCTTCACATACCAGCTGCCGAAATACGTCGGGATGCCCAATACCAACAACAAGATTGAAGGGACTCTCACCGACCTCGAAAAGAACCTCAACAACCACAGCGGGATGTCAAAGGAGAACCGCAAGCAGTCCATTAGTGTTTTTTGGGGCATTGGGTGAAATCTAACATGTCATGAAAAAGAAACGGCCGCCTCTTAGCTGGCAGCCGTTTCACACATGTCTTGTCGTCATTCACCACAGTCTTTTTCCTCACGGGGTTGCTCCCCTGCGGAGCCCCGCGATACTTCAAACTGCGCGGCAAAGATGCAAAACTTTTTTCATTCGTCCATTCTGCAATTTGACCAATACGCCGAAAAATATTTTTTTATTTGAAATAAAAACTGTATATTTGCATCATGAAAAAAACGATAAAAAACATTTTGTTTATATTATAAAATAACCAAAGATAGTTGGTTGCGCAATTTTTTTGCTTTGTCGAAATAAGATTTCTTATTAAATAAGACCGATATGAAAGAGAGACTATTATTAACCATCCTGCTACTGACGAGCGCCATCTTTGCCCACGGACAGACAACCGTATGGGAAATGGATACCCTCACCTGCGACACCACCATCGTACGTCACTGGCAGGATGAGAAGTACATCATTTACACAAATAACAGTAGCGGCCACGGAACGGTGCAATATCACGACAATGCATCGGGAACAACGGTATCGGCCGACCTCCTCCCCAATGTCCTCATCCGCGACTTCCGTATTGCCCACGACACAGTCTTTGCCGGCGGAACCTGTCTCAGCCATGGATTTCTTGCTTGTTTCGACATCAATATGTTCGTGTCAGGTTATTTTGTAGCGAATTACCTCTATTTCTATTTACCATACACATTCTTCCCCGGCGCAGATTGTGGGATTGGTGGCAACATAGAGATAGTGGATGTAACCCGAATTGCACTGTTCGAGGATGGCGGAGCCACCCGCATTGCCTACATAGCCGAAAACCACAACTACTTTTCTTCTTCGTCTGTCTATGACTCCCGCATGGGATATGGCGATGCGGCCTTCCTCTCCGGCACATGGTGGGATGTCTGCACCTATTACTATAACAAGGATGCTTGGGATATTTTCACCGACATCTGCGTCACCCAAAACAAAATCGTCCTCACCGCTCGGTCCGACGATTACATAAACATCCGCTTTCAGGCTTTCAAAAAGGTGAGAGACTTTGCCAATGTGCCCCATTTCCCTGCGGGATATGGGTTTGACAACCACAAAGCCTTAGGGAAAGTGATGGTGACTCCGATTAAAGACGACATCGTGTCCATAGCCTACCACTATTCCGAGAGTGCGTCGGGCGGGCTGGCCATAAGGACAATAGACTTTTCCAGCGTCACCCCCAGCCTTCTTTGCGGCTTAGATATACCAGAAAACACCTCGACCATAAACCAGTGGCAGATGGGGGAGATGAGGTATTGTAGTAAGGATGCTGCACTGCTGATTTTAAATACAGTATACGACCCGTTAGATGGTTGTAAGCCCTATATTTTTTGCTTGACAGCTCCTTTGTCCCCGGCAATGCCGTCCACCCTTGCGGTTGAGTATTACCCATTACAAAAAGAAATGCAGTCTCTCGACCTTTTTGACGTCAAAAGGCTGATTACGTCGGGCCACGGCGGAAGTCGTCTGGCTTCAGTAGCCACTAAGCCCTGTGCATCACCTGCAGCCTGCAGCATCAGTGGGGCAACGGCAGCCCGCACAACCTCCCCTACTATTCTACTATGGAATCGTCACCAGTGTACGTTTCCCCCTTCAAATAGTACTGGATACCTTCCTATACATGCCTCCTCAAATAACATACACCTCATTTGCAATTAACCGACAGAAAGGAAAGGAAAATGAAGAAATACTTTTTTACAATTATAGCCACATGGTTTGTCCTGAGCGGGGCGATGGGCCAAAACATCGTGCGGATAGACACGGTGCTGAAGCCATATATAGAGTTTGACTATCAGGGGTGGCTAGACTCAGACCCGCAACACCACCCAATTATGACCACGACAGGCGGTGCGATGCACTGCTATGGCGGTATGCCCCAAATACCCTTTGAGCATATTAAGGACTCAATGCGCGCCGCGAACCCTTCTTATACTTCCTATTTGTACCGCCGTGAACTTAGTGGAGAACAAATTCAATACAACTACATTGAAGGCGGAGCCACAGTTCATGGCATAGCATACTGGTTTCGCCCCGTTGATACTTTTACTGTGGAGCCATTCCCTACCGAAGACCTCTTATTGTATGAAGTCACGCCCGACACGCTCATGCTCCTAGAACGAGTGCCCGCCTTGCACTTAGGTCCCCCCTATCAGGTCGGTCCTCGGATACCCCGAGTTAACGGTAACAACACTTTTGACTGCCACATACCATTTCCTTCTAGAAGTAGTGAAGATGATACTGCCTGGTGGCGCCCTCAATACCAATTTTTTAAAAAACCAGTCCGTGTGGAGGATTCGTTCTACGTAGGTGCCTCACAGACATTTTACGAACATTTGGAAGCTTGGGCGTGGTATCCTGAAGGAGGGGTTAGAGCCCCGTATCCTACCCAATGGGGAGCCATGATGATAGCATTCCATGGTGATAAATACGACTCTACATGCTGGCCAGCCCCCATGAAAATCAAGCAGCGTTGGACCTTCCCCCAGTGGCTTGAAGACACGATTATGAGGGTGATGGGCATATCATCGACCCCGATTGGCTACACACGGGACCAGTGGATAAACCGCTATGCGTTGGACTTCTTTTTGATACTGCCCATCATCGAGACATACGACACCCTTTGGGACACCGAGTTGCCACAATGTCCGCAGGTGGAGTGGTTCAACGTGACTGGATACGCTGGCGACACCACTATCATACGCTGGCAGAGTGCCGATGTGGATCACAGAGAATGGCAGCTCTCGTATGGACCTGTCGGCATTGACCCAGACGACGGAACTATGGTCGACCTTGACAGATGCGCGTGGCGCTACATTGACTCTCTACATACTGGAGATAGTATGTCGGCATGGGTGCGCACTGTCTGTCGCGACGAGGGTTTCCTGCGCTACAGCGAGTGGAGCTACCCTGTCAGATGGTGTAGTGAACCTAGCGAACTCTGGACCGAACGCCCCAATAGTAACATCCGTCTCGATGGCCTTGTACGCCTCACCCCCAATCCCACATCCGACCAGGTAACCGTCACCTCCGCCTACCGCCTGACTGGCGTGGAGGTATACGCCATGGACGGCCGCCTGCTTTACAAAACCGATGCTCAGGGTTTGACCTGTACCTTCTCGGTACGGGGATGGCCGCAGGGCTCCTACGTTGTGCTGGTGCAGACTGCCGCTGGTACCTCCACAAAGAAACTACTTGTCCAGCCTTAATGTCATATCGCCTGACCACTAGGTGATATGATAGTCAAGAAAGATCGGTGTAATGGACAAAAATTAGGCTGTTTTAGAGAGGGCACTCTCTAATGGACAAAAATCAGGCTGTTTTTTTGACTGAGATTAGGTCATTATAGAAATGGTTTGTAACTTAGCACCGTCGATGAAGCGGTGAGGAGCTCTGCTGGGGAGCAACTGGTCTCAGGGCTTATGACAGGCCTGTATTAGTTAAGAGCAGATTGGGCATATTGCTGCAAATGATGTGAAGAAAGCACGTCGTGTATGGTTTCGACAGAGAATCGGCGGAAAGAAAGCCACCTGGTAGAAGTGATACAGAAATGGTCTGAATAGACATGAACTTGAGAAATAAGACATACTCGCATGACTAATGGTGGGTTCTATTTATTTGTTTACGTGTCGCGTCCCTATCGGGACGCATCTGTTTGCCTCAGATAATCACCGCACTACGTACGGTGTTATTCATATCTCACCCCGATGGGGTGATTAATAGAAGTTTCCTAATGTTTGTGGCATCGTCATACCTACGTTCTAGGTGCAGTCTACATTCTTCCTGAAAACTGAGCAAGGGATAATATGAGCATGAGTAACAGGCCCGTTGGGGGAAGTTGGCGTAAACAAGAGGGTGTATATGGGAAACAAAAAAGGCAGGAAGTTACTCCTGCCTTGGGGTTGTGCGGATAGGGGGACTCGAACCCCCACGGCTTGCACCATTAGATCCTAAGTCTAACGCGGCTACCAATTACGCCATATCCGCAGGTGGTAATGCCCGAAAGCATTACTGAATGTCGTTTTTGTCGATGGGTTGTGCCAAAAGGTTGGTGAAATTACCAGAGGCATCAAATTCCATTCGAGTGTATTTGAGTTTGTTGCCAAGACCCTTGACTTTCTGGCTGATGACGACGTAGGTGTAGGGTTTAGGTTTCTTGCCGTCGATACGCCACTTGGAGTCGTAAGTGTAGACAATCATGCGCTCAATCTTATATTGCTCGCCTTTGAACTTTTGGTCGAGATATTTGACAATAGCAGCGGTGTAGTGTTTCTTGTCGAGTACCTTGCCAGACATGATGTGGGCTTCAGTGGCTACATCATAAACCTCTTCCATCTCTACGCCCTGACGGTTGTAGTAGTAGGCTGCCACACGGCCACCAGCACGGTTGACCCACTCGGGGATGGTTGTCAGCTTGGAAGGTGGGCAGATTTTATTGAAATGAGCCATTATGGCAGCGGTAGTATCGACATTGACCACTTCGGGGGTGTCTTCGACAGGTGCAGGACGTTTGCCGCCCTTGTTGCTCTTGAGGTTGCGAAGACGCTCGTCCTGACCTTCGTCGCCGGCATCGGGATTATTGAGAGTGTAGTATTCGCGTTTAACGGCATCGGGGTCGGGTGCATTGCTCTTTTGGAGACGTCCGCGGGGGTCAAAGATGAGCTCGTTGTCGTTATAGCCGACACCAGTTTTGACGATAATCATGCGGTAGTAGACATCGCCGTCCATTTGTTCGACATACTCAATGGAACGGATGCGATAGCCAGGGTAGTTGTCGACGAAATAGCTGTTCATGGCAGTCGGGCAGTCGGCCTGTTTGGTTGGGTAGGTAGAGTACTGCCAATCACCATTATGGGTAAAGTAGGCACGACCGTTCTGACCGTCGGTGGAAAACTCGGCGATGTACTGTCCGGGGGACTTGTACCAGGTCTTGACCTTGTAGGACTCATATTTCTTATCCAGGGAGATCAACACTGACTTGGGCACCTGGGTTTCCTTAATCTTAGTCTGCGCGAAAGTGAGGAACGGCAGGGTAAGAAGGAGGAGAAGAACTACTTTTTTCATCGTTAGTTTATTTTTATAGCCCTTTAAACGAAGATATTGTTAAAATATTGTGTGCAAGATGATTTTTTTCTTATTTGAAAATTACGTCCTTGCGGTCGGGGCTGATGGATACGGCACGGACATTGACCCCTGTAACCTGCTCGATGGCGGACACGTAGTCACGCAGGTTCTGGGGGAGGTCATCGTATTTGGAAATGCCGGCAAGACTCTGTTTCCATCCCTTGAAGGATACGTATTGAGGCTTGATTTCGACAGTGTTGAATTCGAAAGGAAGTTGGTCGGTTATCTTGCCGTCGATTTGATAGGCGGTGCACATCTTTATTTCGTCGAAGTCGTTCATGACGTCGGACTTGGTGACGAAAAAGTCGGTAACACCGTCGAGCATGCAAGCGTAGCGGAGGGCAGGAATGTCAATCCAACCACAACGGCGGGAGCGACCAGTGGTGGCGCCATATTCGTGTCCGATTTCGCAGAGGAGGCGTCCTGTCTCGTCGAACAGCTCGGTGGGGAAAGGGCCTGCGCCCACACGTGTACAGTAGGCTTTGATAATGCCCATGACACGGCCAATGCGCGAGGGAGCCACACCTAGGCCGGAGCAAACACCTGCAGTTACGGTATTGGAGGAGGTGACGAAAGGATAGGAGCCAAAATCAATGTCGAGCATGGAGCCTTGCGCGCCTTCGGCAAGCACTTTTTTACCCTCGTCGAGACACTTATTGATGAAGTATTCGCTGTTGATGAGTTCGAACTTTTTTAAAGTTTCGAGAGACGCAAGCCACTTTTGTTCGTATTCCTCTAGGGTCATATTGTCAATGCGGAATGCAGCGAGATCGAATTTGAGGGTATGGGCAGTCTGCAGATGCTGACACTTTAGAAGTTCGTAACGCTCACGGAAGTCAGATGCCATAATGTCACCAATGCGGAGGCCACTGCGGGCGATTTTGTCGGTGTAGGCGGGTCCGATGCCTTTGAGGGTCGAACCTATTTTGGCGTTACCCTTAGCCTGTTCGTTAGCAGCGTCGAGCATCCGATGAGATGGAAGGATGAGGTGTGCCTTCTTGGATAGGTAGAGGTTCTTAGTGGCATTGACACCCTTGGACGCTAAGGCTTGTACCTCTTGCTGAAAGATGTAAGGCTCGACGAGTACGCCATTGCCGATTACATTCATTTTGTGTTCGTGGAAAATGCCCGAAGGTATAATGTGAAGGACATGCTTGATGCCGCCGAATTCGATGGTGTGGCCGGCATTGGGGCCGCCCTGGAAACGGGCGATTACATCGTACTCGGGTGTGAGTACATCAACGATTTTTCCCTTGCCCTCGTCTCCCCACTGGAGACCCAACAGAACATCTACTTTGCTCATTATATAGTTATTTAAAAGAATACATTACTAAAAAATCGGTTGCAAAGATACGATTTTTTTTTGTTATAGCGAAAAAATGTTGTTTTACAACGGCTACACCGCGACCATTTGAACCTATAATCAACATTGGACACTTATTTTTCGCGCGAACGTTTAAACCATTCGACGAATTCTGGGAGGTCGTCCAAAGGCCTAAAACCTTCTTTGAAGGGCTCTTTTGGCATTGGGCAAACCTCAAGATAGCCGACAAGAGTGGTGCAATCGAACTCACCCAATATTGCTTCAAGGGTAACATAGACACCCACGAGGAGGTCATCGTCGTCGGGGTTGTCCTCGCGAGGACGATAGTTAACTGGAAGGTCGGGCAATGCCACTCGGAGTCCGATAATGTCGGGTTCTTCTTCGCTCTCAAGCTGCATGAAGGCCATCTTAGTGGTATCGAAGCGATACTTATCGAAAGTGACTTTCAACGATTTGCCTTTGGGCTGTTTGAAAGGCACAAACTCCCACCAGTCAACATCGGGTGCATTGTCGACCAATTCTACTACATAGCGGAAAAGGTCGAAATCGCCTTCGGCACTGAAAGTAAGAGTGCGGCCTTGAGCGGTTTGTTCGCCGACCTCGAATGTTAGACCCTCACAATAGGCATCGAGTTGGTGCTGCATTTGCTCGAGCAGTTGCTTGCCTTCAGTCTCAGAAATATCATTAAGCATGGTGAGTTGTTCGGCATTGGCCACAAACCATTTCCAAAAGGTTTCAGGAGTTTTTTGCATATCTTGAAAAGTTATATTTATTCTTATGACTATTTTAAATTATTACCTTAGATGATAATGGCCTCTTTTTCGAGAGAAACACCGAATTGAGCACGGACATCGGCCGTGACCGCCTCAGCCAATGCAAGAACTTCATCACCGGAACATCCACCTAAGTTAACTAAAACGAGAGCTTGTTTTTCGTATACGCCACATCTGCCCATGGCACGTCCTTTCCAGCCAGCATGTTCTATGAGCCAACCTGCGGCCAGCTTATAACCGCCGGGAACAGGATAGGCAACCATGTCAGGGTAAGAGGCTTTGAGTTTTAGGTAATGGTCGACAGGGACAACCGGGTTCTTAAAAAAGCTGCCTGCACTGCCCATCTCTTCTGGACGAGGAAGTTTGCCCCAACGGATTTTGGAAATGGCATCGGCCATCTGCTGAGGCGATGGTTGTTCGATACCAGCGGAGTAAAGGGCTTCGGAAAGTGCCTTATAATGAAGGTCGGGACGGAAAACACTCGAAAGGCGGAAAACGACGGACCAGATGATGTAACGATTCTTTAGAGGTTCCTTGAAAACGCTGTTGCGATAAGCGAACTGGCATTCCTCATTGGTAAAGATACGTTCATGTCCCGTTGAAATTTCAAATGTTCGCACACGGAAAATGCTGTCTTTTGCCTCCTTACCATAGGCTCCCACATTTTGCACTGGGGCGGCTCCAACAGTGCCGGGAATAGCCACAAGATTTTCGAGACCGTACCACCCATTAGAGATGCAATAGTGGACAAAATCGTCCCAGACCTCGCCTGCTGCTGCCTCTACTAGGTAGTCACCAGAAGTACTGTCCACACCTAATAAGCGGATGCCTTTATTATCCAGATGGACTATGGTTCCAGGAAAGTGTTTGGTGAAAACCACATTGCTGCCTCCTCCCAAAATGAAAAATGAATCGGAAAGTTGACCAGAAGAAAGCAGTTTACGAAGTTGAATCTCGTCATTAATGACAAGATAGCTGTCGGCTGAAGCCGGGAGCCCAAAGGTGGTGTATATTTCCATCTTAGAAAACATAACCGATATTGAGATAGGCACCTACACGGTGGGTTAGACTATTCCAGTAGAGGTCGGCCGAGATTGGCCCGATAGCCGACTTATATGCCACTCGTAACCCGAGTCCAAATACACCTTGTAAGCCCTGTTCCAACATCTGCAATTCATCGACATGTAGAAGGTAATTCATCATAAGGTAGGCATAGAAGTTGCCATGAAAATTGTATCGCGTATCAAGCCTTATGATGGCAGCATAATTATTGACATACATAGGGTTTGAGAAACCGATGAAAGGCATCTGGTGGTCAAGATAGCGTCCGGGCAGGGAGCCTCCGATGAAGTTGTCGTACCAGGATGATTTCTTGTCCATCAAAAGACGAAGATGACCCTGAGGGATGAGAGTGACTCGCGAAGAGGGTGATATATAAGTCTGGAAATTGGCCGCAACCGCAGCAAAACCAGCGGCATCACTATAAAAAAGGTACTTATTCTCCTTGCGCCAACTGAGATTGAAGGTTCCATAGAATCCGCGGTTGGCGAAATAGGCATCGTCGAGATTGTCATATCGTCCCTTTAAAAAGACACCAAAGAAATTTTTGGTACGGTCGAGGTGGAAAAGACCGTCGCTGAGCATATTGTCCAGGGAGAATCCACTGCGGTTGGCATAGAAGTCCTCGTCAAGTCCAAAGGCCAAGGACACATCGCGAAAATTAAACTGGGAAAGGTAGAAACTGATATTGTGATGGTCGACAAAACCGGCGAAGGCCATGGAGTCATTGCCACTCACATTAACTGAACTGTTGTGATAATGATATGCCAGATTCACGTCTCCTATGCCAAGACCTGCGTAAGAGAGTTTGACATTCCAACGGAAATTGTAATTGAGATTAACATTCAACGCTGCTCTGTACCCGGCCAGACGTTGCTCGTTCCAACCGAAATGGAAAAGCAGCGAGGCGCTCTCCTCGGAGTCATAACGAAATCCAATGGCGAATTTATGTGGTTCGGCACGTTCCAAATTTATGACCAACCGGTAGCTTTCGCGGCCTAAAGCATCGGAATAGACCAGATGGGTCAGCCAGTATTCTTCATCGGTTTCGTGAAGTTTATAGGTGATGGTAGCAAAAGAGCCTGTACCCATAAGAATATTAATGGCATTCTCTATATCGTTGATGGTCATTGGAAGCCCCGTTTCTATACCGTCCTGTTCTTTAAGCCATGATTGCTCTTCTTCGGTAACTCCATTGTAAATGACATTAGCCAGAACGAAGGTATCCTGCTGGGTGAGGTACTTTGCACGAGGAGCCTGCAGTGTCTGCCTAAAAACACCGCAGCTGTCGAGACGTCTTTTTATTACCATTAATTCATCATGGTGGGCTTTGGCGCACTCATAGCCACGTCTTATCATGGTGTCGATGGCATCATGGGTGAAACTAAGCATGTTGTAACCAGATACATCAGGGTGCATATAGAGATGACAGAGCTCCTTGTTGCTGTTCTTGTTGTTGGATACAGCAATACTTAGGTACTGAGAGATCTGTTGAGGCAGGGACTTAAGTTCCTCAGCCGAAGCAGCCATCTTGTCCCCTAAGTCAACACCAATAACAATATCAGCACCCATCTGAAGACAAACGTCCACTGGAAAATTGTCTACCAAACCACCGTCGGCAAGAAGGTGCCCATCCCATTCTACTGGAGAAAAAACGCCTGGAATTGCCATACTAGAGCGTATGGCTTTGGCGAAATTACCCCCATGGAGAACTACCGAATCGCCTGAGAGAATGTCGGTGGCCACACAGGCAAAAGGAATTGGTAACTTATTGAAATCTACGGAGTCATTGTAGCCTATACTGAGACGGTTGAAGAGGTTGATAAGACTTGCCCCGTTGATAACGCCACTGGGCAAAGTAGAAAGAATATCGAAAGAACGTCGTTCGAAATTGCCGGTTCCAAAGGGAACCGACAAGAGAAACTGGCTTCTCTGCTCGCGATTGGTGGATGACTGGTAAAAGCGGTCGACGCTATTGCTCATATAATAGGACCAGTCCATATTAGCTATCAGGTAGGCCATCTCGTCGGGGGTGTAACCCAAGGCGTAGAGACCACCTATAATTGAGCCAATGCTTGTGCCGGTAATATAGTCGACAGGAATGCCTATCTCATTCATGTACTTAAGGATGCCAATATGAGCGGCGCCTTTGGCTCCTCCACCACTGAGTGCAATACCAATTTTTGGGCGGGTTGAACGTTGCACGACAGCCATGGAATCAGGAACCGTTTGTCCAATAGCCGGAACAAATGTGAATAGAATCAATATGGTTATAATAGTTTTTCTCATAAGCGAGTGTTCTTTAGTCTGTAATTATTGAATCTACTGAGCAGCTATTCTGAATGGTCCGGACCACGTTCTTTTTTAGGTTTGCGCTCCGGAGCCTGATAGCCTGGCTTGAAGACTTTAAGCTGAGTCAGTAGCAACAGCCCAGAAAGCACAGCCCCACAAACATCACTAATGGTCATGCTGCACCACACACCCATGAGGCCTTCGCCTCCGGCTTTAATAAATACCCTTGGCACAATGTATATTAGTGGAATAAGAAAGATTACCTGGCGCGACAGACTCGTGACAATGGCGATCCAAGGTTTGTCAATAGATTGGAAAAACTGCGAGTTAGTAACCGTGAAACCAATCAAGGGACACATCACCATCAGAAAGCGGGTGGCAGGAATAGCGGTGGAAATCAGGCTGGCGTCTTCGCTGAACATTTCTACCAAAAGCTGGGGAAAAACCATGGCAAAAGTTGTGCCGATAATGCCAATGCCAACATTCCACTTCAAAGCCAACAGATAAATCTCCTTAAGTCGTGACTGAAGGCGGGCTCCATAGTTGTAGCCTGCAATAGGCTGCATACCTTGGCAGATGCCCATCATGAACATAAAGACCAACATAGCAATACGGTTTACAACACCGTAGGCACTTACAGCAATGTCGCTACCATATCGAATCAACTGGGAATTGAGCAATGCAACCACTAAGCAGGCCGCCACATTCATCGAGAAAGGACTGATGCCAATGGCCAAAATGTTCTTGATTATGTACATCCGAGGTTTCCACGCATGACGCCGGAAACGTATGAACGATTTGGGAGAGACAAAATGCAGCACGGCCAACAATGCCGAGAAAGCCATGGAAATAGTCGTTGCCCAAGCGGCACCTTCAATGCCTTTGCCTAGAAGGATAATGAAGATGTAGTCAAGTACAATATTCAGAAGGGCACCGCTGATTTGAATCCACATGGACTTGGTGGCATAGCCTGTGGCACGAATCAGACCTGTGAGATTGAATGTGAGGGTGGTGAGGAACATGCCGGGCAGAACAATCACCATGTATTCGTGAGCCAAACGAATGGTGGTGTTCGACGCACCAAACATGGCCAGTATCGGATCCATGAAAAGGTAGCCTGCCGAAAGAAACAAGGCCCCAAAGAAGAAGGTGAGGAACATACTCGTGCCCACAATATTTTCTGCCCACTTGATATCTTTTCTGCCCAGCACGATACTAATACGGGCACCGGCGCCCGCACCCACCAATGAGCCAAAAGCATGAATAATGTTCATGATGGGCAGCACAATGGCCAAGGCGGCCAAAATAAGAGCACCGTTGGTGGCATGACCTAGGAAGATACTATCTACCAAGTTATATACTGTGGCGATTATCTGCGTCACCACCGAGGGCAAAGCATACTTCCAGAGCAGGTGGGGTATCTTACGTTCGCCCAACTCTGCGGTCGTGTCTATTACTGCTACCTTTTTTTCTGACATAAGGTTAGTACTCGATTATTTTTTAATTCTATCAATCAAACACCTGTAGGCATTGTATGCTTCGAATCCGCTTGCAAATTCTATCGAACGTTCGTCAACCAAAAGATTGGGACGATGGAGATTGCAAACAGGCGTACCTGGTACATGTATGCCCACACGAAAGTAACATGCCGGAATCTTTTGAGCAAAAAATGCAAAATCCTCGGCCGTCATCCTAAGATCCAGCCAATCCACATTTTCCTCTCCGAGAAAAGCAACGCCATTATCGTGCACCCGTTGAGTACATTCGTCATCGTTAACAACGGGCGGATAGCCATAGTCAATGAAGAGGTCGCACTCTCCGCCCATGCTCTCAGCAATTCCACAACTGATTTTGCGAATTTTCTCATGGCACTGAAGCCGCCAGTCAGCATCAAAAGTGCGGATAATGCCTTCCATCTTCACCTCGTCGGGAATGATGTTCGTGCGGCCTTCACCAATAAAACGGCCAAAACTTAGCACCGTGGGCATCATAGGGGCTGCATTGCGACTGACTATCTGTTGAAGCGCCACCACGATGTGGGAGGCGATAAGAATGGGGTCGACACTCAGGTGAGGTGTAGCGCCATGACCACCTTTGCCTTTAATGGTCCAATAGAGCTCGTCGGTAGAAGCCATATAGCGACCTTTGCGCATACCTATGCGACCAACTTCCATCTCTGGAAGGCAGTGGAAACCATAAATCTCATCTGGCAAGACCTCGTCGAAAAGGCCGTCGTCCATCATCATACGTGCACCGCCAGGATACATCTCCTCCGAAGGCTCAAAGATAAGCATCACGCTCCCGTTGAGTTCCTCGCGTATTTCGCACAGGATTTTGGCCGCACCCAAAAGAGAACTGGTATGCATGTCGTGGCCGCAGGCATGCATTACCCCAGGGTTCTCCGAAGCAAACGGCAGGCCCGTTGCTTCGGTAAGGGGTAAGGCATCATAGTCAGCCCTAATAGCCACACAGTAGCCGTCGGGGTCTTTGCCACCGCGAATCATGGCCATTACGCCCGTCTTGCCGATGCCAGTCTTGGGCTCTAACCCCATTTCGCGCAGGCGGTCAGCCACATAATTCATCGTGCCGAACTCCTGCTGGCTCAGTTCGGGATGCCTATGGAGCCAACGCCTCCATTCAATGACGGTGGCGGCATTGGCTTTGGCCAGAGATTTGATTCTTTCTATCATTCCTCTCCTCTATTTTCTAACCCAAATGGTTGTGGGATGGCCTTCGATAATTTCAATCGTCTGTTGTGCCGGGTCTGTGATTGCATCCACCAGATTGAGCTGGGTACAGAGAACCTCGTTGCAGATATACTTCATGTGGGCCTTCACTGCTTCGTCCCATTCGCCATGTAGCAGGTCAACGTGGATGCGGTCAGTCACCTCGAAACCTTCCTTTCTGATTCCCTGAATGCGGTTGACCAGCTCTCTGGCGATACCTTCGGCCTTCAGTTCATCGCTAACAGTGATGTCGAGTGCAACGGTGAGGCTGCCTTCATTGGCCACCACCCAACCAGGTATGTCCTGCGTAGCAATCTCAACGTCAGACAAAAGTATTTCAACTGGCTGTCCTTCAACGGAAATCTCACACTTTCCTTTTGCTTCAAGGGAATTGATCTGTTTTTGCGAGAAAGATTGAATCACCGCACTGATGGCCTTCATTATCTTCCCATAGCGCGGACCTAAAGTCTTAAATTTAGGCTTAATGCGTTTCACCAAGATATCGTTGTCCTGAGCTAAGAACTCAATGCCTTTGATATTGAGTTCGGAGCAAATAAGGTTTTCGACCAGCTCTACCTGCCTGCGGAAATTCTCGTTCTGCACAGGTAACATGATTTTGGCAAGGGGCTGACGGACGCGGAGATTGCTCTTCTTGCGGAGTGAAAGGCCCATAGAGCAAATCTTCTGCGCCAGTTCCATACGCTCCTCCAGCGCCTTATCAATCATTTCTTCATGAATCTCTGGGAAAGCCATGTGGTGTACCGACTGAACATCAAAGCGATGGGTGACTTCATTCAAGTCAAGGAACATCCGCTCGCTATAGAAGGGAGCAATAGGCGACATCAGTCGTGCCAAGGTTTCAAGACAAGTGTACAACGTCTGATAGGCCGAAATCTTGTCAGCGGTCATCTCGCCCTTCCAGAAACGGCGGCGACAGAGGCGTACATACCAGTTACTGAGATTGGCATCGACAAACTCTTGGATAGCACGGCCTGCACGGGTAGGCTCATAGTCGGCAAAAGCCTCATCAACAGTTTTGGCCAACGTATTGAGCTCACTAAGAATCCAGCGGTCAATCTCGGGCCGTTCTGCGATGGGCAGGTCAGCCTCTTTGTACTCAAATCCATCAATATTGGCATAGAGTGCGAAGAAACTATAGGTGTTGTATAGAGTGCCAAATAATTTGCGGCGCACCTCGTCCACCCCAGCCATGTCAAACTTCAGATTATCCCAAGGCTGGCTATTGGTTATCATATACCATCGGGTAGCATCAGGTCCTTCCTTACTGAGAGTGTCAAACGGGTCAACACCATTTCCCAAACGTTTGGACATCTTGTTACCGTTTTTATCAAGAACCAAGCCGTTGCTGATAACGTTCTTGAAAGCCACACTGTCAAAGCACATTGTGGCAATGGCATGGAGGGTGTAGAACCATCCGCGGGTCTGGTCGACACCTTCGGCTATAAAGTCAGCAGGGAACTGCTCGGTCTTGAGTTCCTCGCCCATATAGTGGATTTGTGCGTATGGCATGGCACCGCTGTCGAACCAAACGTCAATCAAGTCGGGCTCGCGCATCATCTTGCGCCCTGTGGGTGACACCAACACCACGTTATCAATATAGGGGCGGTGGAGGTCGAAACTCTTGAAGTCGGCACTCTGGTAGGGGTTCTCTCTCATAAAACCAGCGGCCACGGACTTGTCAATCTCCTTGCGAAGCTCATCAACACTTCCAATGCAGATCTCCTCCTTGCCGTCTTCGGTGCGCCAAATGGGCAGAGGAGTACCCCAGTAGCGACTGCGGCTAAGGTTCCAGTCAACGATATTCTCTAACCAGTTGCCAAAACGTCCCGTACCTGTGGCCTCGGGCTTCCAGTTGATAGTCTTATTGAGTTCAATCATGCGGTCGCGCATGGCCGTCGTGCGGATAAACCAGCTGTCCAACGGATAATAAAGCACCGGTTTATCGGTACGCCAGCAGTGGGGATAGCTGTGGGTATGTTTCTCGCTCTTGAAAAGTTTGCCCTGCTCTTTCAGCATCACCACCAGCTCCACGTCAAGGCTCATGTCCTTGTCAGTCTTGGTGGGGTCGTAGGCGTTCTTGACAAACTTTCCGGCATATTGGCCGTACAGCGCCACGTCAACATTCCCCTTCACCCATTCGGGGTCGAGGTCTTCAAGTTTCCAGAATTTACCCGTGCGGTCAACCATCGGAGCCTGTTTGCCGTCAAGGTCATAAAGCAACAGGTCGGCAATGCCAGCCTTCTTGGCCACGCGGGCATCATCAGCGCCAAAAGTGGGCGCAATGTGGACAATACCTGTACCGTCTTCGGTGGTGACATAGTCACCCAAGATGATGCGGAAAGCCTCACCCTCTTTGGCTGTACGATGGGTTTGTTCGGCCATATCGACCACTGTGGGTTTTACCCATGGAATCAACTGTTCATAAGCTATGCCTTCCAGAGCAGTACCTTTGCATTCACCCAGCACGGTAGCATGGATTAGCTTAGACTTCTCGTCGGGCTCGCCCTCGGTAAAGAAGTTCCCCACCAATGCTTTAGCCATTACAATACGACAAGGCTGCTGGGTGTAGGGATGAGTTGTGTCAAGAAGCACGTAATCAATGGCGGGACCAACGCAAAGGGCTGTGTTCGAGGGAAGTGTCCAAGGGGTAGTGGTCCAAGCTATGGCGTATGTGTCGACATCACTTGCCGGAACCTCAAATCCTTTCAGTCCCTTCAGTTTAAAGAGGGCCACACAGGTAGTGTCCTTCACATCACGATAGCAACCGGGCAGGTTCAACTCGTGACTGGACAAACCCGTGCCTGCAGCGGGACTAAAAGGTTGGATAGTATAGCCCTTGTAGAGTAACCCCTTGTCATACAGTTTCTTCAACAAGAACCAAAGCGTTTCGATATATTCGTTCTCAAAAGTAATGTAGGGATGTTTCAGGTCGACCCAGTAGCCCATCTGGCGGGTGAGTTCGTCCCAAAGGTCCTTGTATTTCAACACCTCAGTGCGGCAGGCGTGGTTGTAGTCGTCCACGCTGATTTTCTTGCCGATGTCCTCCTTAGTAATACCTAATGTTTTCTCCACGCCGAGTTCTACGGGCAGGCCATGAGTATCCCAGCCAGCTTTACGGTCAACATGGAAACCCTTTTGTGCCTTATAGCGGCAGAAAACGTCCTTTATAGTACGGGCCATGACATGGTGAATGCCCGGCTTGCCGTTGGCCGAAGGGGGACCGTCGTAAAACACAAATGCCGGATGCCCCTCAGACAGTTTCTGCCCTTTCTCAAAAGTCTCATTCTCTTCCCAAAATTTGCGGATTTCCTCGCCAATCTGGGTCATGTTAAGCTGTTTGTACTCCTTATAACTCATTTATATATAAAATTTAGTAACGAACATATACACAACTCTTTGTGCCACGCCGGACACAAAGCAACTAGACTGCAAAGATAAGAAAAAAAAATGACTTATCGCTACTTTTGTCAAGTCACTTTTCATCATTTCTACCCTGGAAGAAGATTACTAGTCCCTACGCACACCCGGATAGTGTCAAGTAATTACCGTACAAGAAAATAAAAAAAACCCCTGTTTCACAACAGAGGCTAAAACAAAAGCGTATGAAAAAAAATATTATTACTGTGTCCAGAATTATTTTTTCTTGAGGAACTCCTGTACCTGGTCAGAGGGTACGATAGTTTCCTGGAAGGTATAAGCGTTGGTCTTGGGAGAGCGAACCATACGGATCACTTTTGCGAAACTTTTACCAGTAGAGGTTTTCAGGGTTGCAACAACTTTCTTTGCCATAGTTCTCTATCTCCTATTTTATTTGATTTCTTTGTGAACAGTCATTTTCTTCAAGTACGGGTTGTACTTCTTGAGCTCCAAACGCTCAGGGGTATTCTTTTTATTCTTGGTGGTGATATAGCGGCTCATGCCAGGAACACCACTGTTTTTCTGCTCGGTGCACTCGAGGATAACCTGCACTCTTGCGTCTTTATTTTTCTTTGCCATGTCTTTTTATCTATTTTTTTCGTTCCTAATCGCTTTCTAACCGCATGGGAAAGAGCATCAACAATCCACAATACGAACCTCAAAAGCGGTTGCAAAAGTACTACTTTTTTTTGAATTATCAAGCATTTTTCTCAAAAAAATTATATACAACAGACCCAACACACGATATATCAATATTATATAAACCACGCCACAATAAACATCTTGCACAATTCGTCACGTCAAAATACTGATTTAAACGTCTTAACTAGCCAAAATCAAACCTCTAAATTCATACTATTATTTTGACCATAACTGGACTACTCATTGGCATAGGTGCCGGCATACTCGTCCTCGTCATAGGCAGTATAGGTCGGTTCTGTCGGTGCAGGAGGGACCGAATCCTGCTTCACGTATTCCCATCCTCTCGGTGGGCGTTTGCAATTGCTCACACTGCCTTGGATGTAGGCCAATTCCTCATCGGTGAGCTCTTTGTCGCCAGGAATAAAACGTTGACGCCAGAAAGGGAATTCCTCCGCCAACTCTCCTGAATAATAGAAGTCGAAGCCGATGGCACCAAAAGTGTAGACCCGATCGCGCACCTTGATATGGCTGCCTCCGCATACGGGGTCGGGCTTGGGAACCGACTGGGCAAACCCCACGTTGAACAAGGTAAAAAGAATGTCGGGACGGTCGCTGATATCATAGCCTGCCCGTTCCCACTGCATCTTAGTCTGGTGGAGAATGCAGGCAGTATACAGATAGGAATAGAGATGGTTGCGGTAGTCCACCAAGCGGTTGTACCGCTCGTCCTCCTGAGCCTGTCCTTCCACGGTGTAGTCGAGCAAGTGCTCATAGCGCTTGCCCATATAGAAGGGGGAAGTGGGATCTTTCAGATGCTCCTCAATAGTCTTTGCAGTGGAAATCTTGATACCGTTCACACCGTAAGAAAACTGAGACTGAACACTCAGCACCTTCACTGGCCCCAAGTACTGCTTGAGGGTTTCGCGCTTGGTATTGAACAGGCGGATCTGCTCGCCAATGAGGCACCCCACTATCAAGCGGGGCTCCACACCTGTCAAACGCCCCACCTCGTCAATGAGGGCCTTATCGCGCACAATAGCTTCCTTCAGGGCGGCCCACTCAGGTCCCACCATCCAGGGAATGACGTTAACGGCCTCCTGCTGCGGATAGCCGTCCAACAGCCTGTTCACCTGCTGCAGCAACTGGTTGTAATCAGACATGTCGTCAATATACATACTGCAAGCCGCAATCATGCGGTCCACCTGCATAGGGTCGTGACTGAACTGAGCGGCCTGGGTAATGAGCTGTGCGTTGGTAGGATAGAATTTACTAAAAACGGCCAACTTGGCGTATTGCCGCATCCAACGCTCGTGGTACTCCTGCTCGGTAAACGCAGAATCCTGCAAGGCCTTCATCTCGTCAACCGAGAGCATATAGCGGTAGTTCTTGTCCACCGCGCCGCGATTTTTAGTGAAGCCTAGCTGATAGAAAGCCCAGGCCCCAATGATGGCAAACCCAGCCAGGGCGAAAAGCCCCACAATAATGTCGAAAACCTTGCGCCCTGCGCTGCGTCTGTGCCAGCTTTTCAATGCTGAACTAAACTTATTTGCCATTTATTATGAAAAAGAAAAACTCACTAAACTATCGGTACCACAGCAGGAGCCAGAGCGGCAACCGTGTTGGCAGCCTCAGCAGGCTCAAACATGAAGGTGTACATCAAAATATACACAACCACACCGGCCAGATAGCCCACCAGGGCCAGCCAGGAGATGTTCTTCAGATACCAAATAAAATCGATTTTCTCCATGCCCATGACGGCCACACCGGCAGCCGAGCCAATGATAAGGAGGCTTCCGCCAGTACCGGCACAGTAGGCCAGGCACTCCCAGAAGGCGTGGTCGGTGACAAACATGACGTTGTCGCCCAAGATGGGATACATCTTCATAGTGGCGGCCACCAACGGCACATTGTCGATGATGGACGAGAGAATACCAATGATGATGTCAATCAGGAAGAAACCGCTCATGCCTGCAATCTCCTTACCCAAGAAGGCTTTGCTCAGACCATTGGAAAGCATGCCGAGGATGCCGGCGGCATTCAGTGCGCTGACGGCCATCAGAATACCCAGGAAGAAGAGAACGCTGGGAGTGTCAACGTGTTCAAGGGTGCTCATGACGGTAGGCATGGGTTTGCCTTCCTCTTTAAGGTGGCGACGATGGCTGGCCACTTCGGTGATGACCCAGAGGACCGAGAGGCTGAAGAGCATACCCAGATAGGGAGGCAGATGGGTGATGGTCTTGAATATGGGGACGAAAATCAAACCGCCAATACCGATAATGAGGATACGCAGGCGCCATTCGCGGGGAATGTAGTTGTCGTCGCTCTCAACATAGTCGGGACGCTCGATTTCGCCTTTCATGATAGGCATCAGGGAGAGGATGAACACAGGCACCGCCATGCTGACCAACGAGGCCAAAATGGTCTTCACCATGATGTTGATGGTGGTCACCTGGCCGCCAATCCACAGCATAATGGTGGTCACGTCGCCAATGGGGCTCCAGGCACCACCGGCGTTGGCTGCAAGAATGACCATGCCGGCAAACAGCCAGCGTTCCTTCTGGTCCTTGATGAGTTTGCGCAGCAGGGCGCACATAACGATGGCGGTGGTCATGTTGTCCAGCAAGGCAGAAAGGAAGAAGGTGAGCAGACTGAGAATCCACAGGAGCTTCTTGCGGTTGGTGGTCTTGATGCGGTCGGTGATAATACTGAAACCCTGGTAGTTGTCCACCAAGGAAACAATCGTCATAGCACCCAACAGGAAGAACACCGTCTCGGCCGTTTCGCCCAAGTTCTCTACCAAGAGAGTCTTGAGGAATGAATGCCACGACTCTGCATCGGTAATGCCGGCCTCTGCTCCGAAGAAATTCATCGAGAGGGCATACATCACCCACAGCACCACGCCCAGCAGAAGGGCGGAAGCGGTTTTGTTGACTTTCAGTGGGTGTTCCAGCGCTATGCAAGCGTAACCCACGATAAAGGTGATAACAAATGCAACTATCATAATCGGATGTTTTTAATTAATAATAAATGTCAGTTTCATAACAAATAGGTGCGAAGGGGGGATTGCCCCACGCCCTTCGCACCGAGAGTGGTCTATCTCTTATTTTGCTGCCGTTGTGCCTGCTCGGCCATCTTCTGGGCCTGTTCCAGCCGTTGCTGGAACTTGCTCTTCTTGACGGGCTGATTCTTGTGCTTGTTATCGTACTCGGCCATGCGGGCGCGCACCTTCTTCTCGCTGGTAAACTTGCGGATGAGCACCATCTGCAGCATGGTCAGGCTCAGCGAAACGAAATAGTAAAGGTTGAGGGCGGCGGCCATACTGTTGAACATGAAGAGCATCATGAAGGGCATAAAGTACATCATGAATTTCATGCCGGGCATGGAGGCCTGGCCCTGATTGGCGCGCATGGTGTACCAGGTATAGATGAACTGCATGCCAAACATCAGCAGGCAGAACAGCGAAACGTGGTCGCCGTAGAGCGGGATGTTGAAGCCCAAATCAAGTATGCTGTCGTATGTGGAGAGGTCGTCGCACCACAGGAAGTGCTTCTGACGCAACTCGACCGACTGGGGGTAGAACATGAACATGGCCGTGAGGATGGGCATCTGCAGCAGTATGGGCAGACAGCCCGCCAACGGACTGTAGCCCGCCTTCTTCTGCAGCCGTTGCATCTCCTGGCTCTTCTTCATGGCGTCTTCGGGGTTGGGGTACTTCTTGTTCAGGGCATCCATCTCGGGCTTGAGAATGCGCATGATGGCCGTGCCCTGATAAGACTTGAAAGTGAGCGGGAACAGCAGCAGACGCAACAGGATGGTGAACACAATGATGATGATACCATAGTTCCAATTGAAGGTCTCCAGGAAGTTAAAGGTGGGGATGATGAAGATACGGCTGACGAACTTGGAGAAAATCCACCAACCCAGGGGCAGCATCTTCTCAAAGCCCTGATGCTCGGCGCGAAGGTCGCGATACTTCGTAGGCCCGAAATAGAAGCCCATGGGCATCACAAAGTCCTGCTGCGCCTCATAGGTCAGGCCGATAGTGCCGCGCATGTCGCAGAGGTAGTTATCCTCCTCGGCATCCTTGCGGGTAACCTGCGAGAGGTCGGCATTCTCAAACGAGCTGTCGGCCACCAGTATGGCGCAGAAGAACTGCTGTTTGAAGGCCACCCAGTCCAGTCGGGTCTTCACCTGCTTGTCGCCGTCGCGGCCGCGGCCCACTTCCACCACATCGCCAGACGACTTGTAGTAAACGCTCGAATAGAATTTCTCCGGGTCCTTATTACGGTTGCGGCTGCCCTTGGAACTTGCGTCCACCTTCTCCTGGCGGTTCATGCGGTTGTGCCACTCAAAATCCATGTATGGGTCGTGGCGGACAATCTTGTTCAGGCCGTGGAAAGCAATGTCGAAGTCGACATTATAGTCGTTGCCTCCAAAGCCATAGTAAAACTCCACATAGCGGTCTTTATTCAGCCCGGTGCTGTCGCCCACAAAGGCGCGTAGGCGCAACTTCAATTCCTCTTCGCCCTTAATGTCATACTCGGCGTCCCCCTTCAGCTCGGTCAGCTTGCCGCCCTGCTCAATATAAGGCACAAAGACCAGGTCGCGGGTGTTGATGACGCGGCTCTCCTCGGTGGAGAAAACGAGGTTCATATTGTCATCGGCGGGCGTAATCAGCTGCAGGGGCATGCTGTCGTAGGTGGTATAGCCGTTGAGGACCACCTCGCGTACCTGTGCACCCATATTGGTGATGCAGACATTCATACGCTCGTTTCGCACAACGATATTGACGGTATCGCCGTATGCGCTGGCATTGAACACGCCCAGGTCGCCGCGCTGGTTCATCTGCATCTGCCGTTGGGCAGTGGTGTCGCCGGCCTTGGCCAGGCTGTCCAGTTCGGCCTGGACCTGTGCCATACTGTCGGCAAAGGCCACACTGTCGGCGAAGGCCTGTCGGATGGAGTCGGTCACACGTTGGCGCTCGGCCAATTCCTCCTTCGAAGGGGCCACCCAAAACATGTATCCGACAAAGATTGCAAAAATAAGTACAAGTCCGATTATCGATCTTTTGTTCATATCTTGTTGTTATTCTGTATTATCAAAAACATAGCGACACATTAAGCGAGTCTGCAAAAATAGTAATTTTGAATGAAATAACAAAATTTATTTTGCACGGGCGTTATTTTTAGCCCCAGCCCCCATCACGTCGGCCGCCTCCGCCCGCCATCAAGCGCCCCTCCCCTCCCGCCGCCCCAGAGAAACTTCGCCATTCGCCCAACGTCCCGCCTATCACTGCTCATTCGTTCTTTGTTTGCTAGAAACAAAGAACCATAGAACATGACTAGAGGAACGAACCAAGTAATAGAAAAGCCACACCTTCGCTCCGCAGGAGAGAGGGGCGCGAAAGGCAGCAGGAAGGAGGTTTCAACGCAGTGTTAATAAATATTTTTTTTTACATTTAAAAGAAATGCGTATCTTTGTAATCTCAAAACAATACGAATTATGATTAGCAAGAAAGGTAGTTTATTACTCATTTTGTTGGCTGTTACGCCACTTTTGTTCTTCGGCTGCAGGAACTCGCAGGCCGACGAGGAGCCCATTTTCGACACCGTAGTCCTGAGCGAGCCCGAGCCGGAACCGGAGCCGGAACCCGAAATTGTCGAAGAACCCGCCCCCAAGCCAGTGGCCCGCACCGCCGTGCGCAAAGAGCCCGTCCAGGAGGAGGTGCTCTACATCTCTGGCCACGGAGCCAACGGCCGCGTCTGGGGCCACATTACCATGAAGGGCAACAAGGGCACCGGCAGCGTCACCGACGAACACGAGAACGCCCTTGCCGTCACCTGCACCCGCCAGGGCGAAGAGCTCATCTGCTACGACCAGAACAGCCGCCAGTACATTTTCAGACTCTAACCACCGACAAAACTTAATTACAACATAATGAAATCGACAAAAGAACTTCAGACCATCGCAACGCAAGTGCGCCGCGATATCCTTCGTATGACCACCGCCGCCAAATCGGGTCACCCTGGCGGCTCGCTCGGCACCGCCGACTGGATGACTGCCATGCAGTTCAACATTATGAACCACGACCCTGAGCACTTCACTATGGACGGCCAGGGGCAGGACATGCTCTTTGTGTCGCAGGGACACATCACCCCGGTGATTTACAGCACTATGGCTCGCCGTGGCTACTTCCCCGTAAGCGAGTTGAGCACCTTCCGCCAGTTCGGCACCCGCCTGCAGGGGCACCCCTCCACCGAACACGGCCTGCCGGGCATCCGCATGGCCAGCGGCTCGCTGGGGCAGGGACTGAGCGTGGGCATCGGCGCCGCACTGGGCAAGAAAATGACCGGCGACCCCAACCTTGTCTACACCCTCCACGGCGACGGCGAGTTGCAGGAAGGCCAGATTTGGGAAGCCGTGATGTTTGCCGGAGCCAAACATGTGGACAATCTCATTTCCACCATCGACTACAACCACCAGCAGATCGACGGCACCACGCAGCAGGTGATGGACCTGGGCGACCTCAAGGCCAAGTTAGAAGCCTTCATGTGGACCGTGGTAGTCATAGAGAACGGCAACGACATGCAGCAGGTTTTGGACGGCATGGCCAAGGCCAAGTCGCTCACCGGCAAGGGCAGCCCCGTGGCGGTCATCCTCACTACTGAGATGGGCTACGGCGTGGACTTCATGCAGGGCACCAATAAGTACCACGGCTCTGTCCTTTCGGCCGACGACCTGCCCAAGGCGCTGGCGCAGCTGGAAGAGACCCTTGGCGACTACTAACCTTCCGCTTCGGCCATTGAGAAGAATACTCTCCATAGCAATTTTACTGGTCGGCTTCGGTCTAGCGGCCGAAGCACAGAAACTCACTGCAGCACCCGAGCGAACCCGGGTGCTGCTCATTCTTGACTGTTCGCAAAGCATGTGGGACAAATGGCAGAGCGATGCCAAAATAAAGGTGACACAGAAGGTGCTGCTGCGCCTGTTGGACAGCATAGGCAGCCTGCCGGATATGGAGGTAGCCCTGCGGGTTTACGGCCACCTGAACAAGGAGGCCTACAGCACCACACTGGAGGTGCCTTTCGAACCACACAACCACTATCGCCTGCAGAGCAAAATCAAGACCCTAGTGCCGCAGGGAGAGTGTGCAGCCGCCTCGGCGCTGAACAACTCGCTTAACGACTTCCCCCGCGATGGCAATTCGCGCAACATTATCCTTATCATCACCGACGGATTGGACGACTGCGAAGGAAGCATCTGCGACGTGGCCCAACAGGTGCAACGGAGCGGCACCGTGGTGCAAACCTTCATTGTAGGCATTGGCAACCACGACGACTTCAAGCACGAGCCCGACTGCGTCGGGCAGTTCACCTTTATGCCTGACGAGGAGCTCTTCGACGCTAAAATGCACGAGCTGTTCTACCTCTCAGACCAGAAGGCTCAGGTGGTCTTCCAATTGACCGACTCGGACCACAAGCCTTTTGAAATCGAGGTGCCGATAATCTTTTACGACCACTTCACCCATGCAGTGCGCCACTCGGTTTTTTATCACTACGACACCGAGCACCCGCTCGACACGCTGAGCCTGGACCCACTTTCCACCTACGACATCACTTTCTTCACCCAGCCGCCCATCAGGTTGTTCAATTACCGGTTCTCCCGCTTCCAACATCTGGAGGTTCCGGCCCCCATGGGCAGCCTTCGGCTATACCAAGACGCCAAACGAACCACAGCGCAACTTTCCAGCTACGAGGTGCTGGTGCGGCAGCACGACAGCACACACCTGTTGGCGACTCAGCCCCTAGGCACCCGCAGGAATTACTTGGTCGGTCGGTACGACATTGACGTGCTTTCCCTCCCCCCCATCCACCTTTCCAACGTGGCCATTCGTGACGGAGCCGCAACAGAACTGCAGATTCCGCTTCCCGGCCAGTTGGCCCTGAACAAGCCCAAAGTGAACTGCACAGGCAGCATTTTCGTTTTCCGTAACGGAAGTCTACAATGGGTCTGCGACCTGGACCCAAATGCTCCCACCGAGCGCATCACGCTCATGCCGGGAGAGTATCAGGTGGTACTGAAGCCACAGAAAGCCACCGACTACAATTCTGCCCGCATGGCTCATTTCACGATTACCGCAGCCAAACAGACCTCGGTGGACTTGGAGAAAGAAAGCCGATAACACCTTAATTACATTATTATATGAACACCAACACCTTTAGAAAAATCCGCCGTGCAACTGGCACCACAACTCTTGCACTATGGGCGGTGGCATTGGTTCCTGAGTTGATGCTTCCCGAGGGTGTCCGCCCTGTGTGGCAGTTAGACGCATGGGCCATGCTGTTTGCCCTGATTCTGACAGTCGCCTACGCTGTCATGCTGATTATCCACTTTGCCCATGCCAAGCACTGGGCAGTGAGGGTAGCCGCATTATTGGTCTGCACGGTGATCATCTGCGTTTGCTCCTTCGGCATCTTCCTGGCCTTCCTCTTTGACGTGGCGGACAAGCACGTTTGGGGCAACAAAGAGTATGTCGTTTATTACGAATCCTTCTTCTTCATCGACGACCCCTACGAGGGGTATGTGCTGTACCAGCGCGACGGACTTTTGGACCGACGGCTTTATGCCTTCAGCGACGGAGGACTGGGGAGGCCTTTTGTGCTGGGGGACGACAACTTGTATAGAGTGTACGATGTGGACTACACTTTCTACAAGAATTTGAACCTCATCGAGTGCAATGCCGACATCAATCCCGGCTGGCAGGCTTTCGATACTACGCATGTAAGGTATTTCTACCGACTTGAGGATGGGCAGCGATATGACGACAGCCTTACCGACTCGCTTGTGCGCCTGACATCAGAAATGTGTACAATTAGCCATAACGTATATACAAAACAGAATGATTCTCTAAAATAATAAAATACTAATTATGACCCACTCCGAAAACAAATTAAGCAAAGAGTTGCGCACCGGTATGAGTATGTATGATAGTGGACAATTTAAAACTATGATAGGCAAAGGTAAAATAGTAATATATCAGTCGCATGACGGAATCACCAACTTGGAGGTGAAGCTGGAAGAAGATACGGTGTAGCTGTCGCAGGCTCAGATGGTGGATTTGTTCCAGACAACGAAGGTAGCATTTGACAGTAAGTAATCAGACTTGTCAGACTAATCCGACGGGTCTGACAAGTATGACAGATCCGACTATTCTGACAAAAAAAAAACAGGAAACAATGAACAACTCCAATAAGAACCAAGCCCCCGCTCCCTTCCTCAAACCTTTGGGTGGCTACCGCAAATTGAGGGTCTATCGGGTGACAGAGATTATCTGCGACCTTACCTATCACTTTGCGCACACCTACTTGGGCAAGGGCGACCGTACAGTTGACCAAATGGTGCAGGCAGCGCGGAGTGGCAAGCAGAACATCGCCGAAGGAAGCAAGGCTGCCACCACGTCGCGTGAGACGGAGATAAAGCTGACCAATGTGGCCAAAGCCAGTCTAGAGGAGTTGTTGGTGGACTATGAGGACTATCTGAGACAACATGGCCTCGCGCAATGGAAAGCGGGGCATCCTCGCTATGAGGCCATGCGCGAATATGCCCGAAGTGAAAAAATAGCTGCAGAATACACCACCCTTATGGGCAGGCTTGGCGACGAAGAATTGGCCAATCTCTGCATCACATTAATAAACCAAGCAACATATATGTTACGCAAATTGATAGAAAAACAGCAACAGCAATTTCTGGAAGAAGGCGGAGTTCGCGAGCAGATGACCAAAGCCCGCCTGGCCTACCGCAGCCAACAGAAAGGATAGCAGGTCGGACTGGTCAGACATGTCAGACGGGTCCGACTATTCGAAATAGTCAGACAGAAAAACAATGGTGAATTTGATAAACAAGAATAATCAATAATATGTTTTACCCAGACCTTAACGCATACGATGTGATAATGCTTATAGATGAACTGCACAAGCAGGGCTACGAGCAACTGCGTATTCTCCCTGGAATGGCACCCCATGGACTATCATGGAGATGGGCACTATATCCAAAGGTATTGATGACGGATAACAACTTTGAGCTTTATGGGGACTGCACCCCGTTCAAATCCATCTATGGCTCAACAAATGACGGAAGACCTGTAAAAAGCAGCAACCCATCAATACAAGACCAATGCACAGAATTCTTCTCACTCGCAAAAGGTTCCGATAAGGATTATGTCTCGTGGTTTCAAGATATAGTGCAGCATGCTCAAAAGGGGATATACCCCACGGCATACTGGGATGGCTTTTCGGGATGGGAGTTTCTCAATGGTGAAAAGCTCGCTCCGCCTCCTTTTCATCAAGTGGACCTCAATGGCCTGAACGATGATGCGATTATCAACTATGCGCTATACGCTTTTGACAAAGACTCCTCCAACGAATTACGTTATGTTCTTAACTTCAAAGGAATCAGGCCCGAAAGAGCCGAGATGGCCGATACCGTCCGTCAGGCAATAGCAGAAAACAAATGCCTCGTTACCCACTATGATTCTGCACAATACAAGATAATGGATTACGACTGCAATGAGATATTATCAAAGAAGGAAATTGAGAATGGGTTACTTGTTACATTCAAGGACGGCAGAGAGATAGAATTAATAGATGAGGTGATATTTGCTGCATGGGGGAAAAGGAAAGTTCAGCAACCACTATAAGCAAAACATAATCAACACAATAACAATTATGACCCACTACGAAAAACAATCAATGAAAGAGTTGCGCGCCGGCATGGGCGAAGGCCTTGTCGAGGCTGGCCGCAAGAACGAGAATGTCGTCGCGCTGAGCGCCGACGTGAAAGGAAGCGTCAAGATGGACGGCTTCGCCAAGGAATTCCCCGAGCGCTTCATCCAGTGCGGCATCGCCGAGGCCAATATGGTCGGCATCGCCGCCGGCCTGAGCCTCTGCGGCAAGGTGCCCTTCATCGGGGGCTTCGCCGAGTTCGTCACCGGCCGCGTCTACGACCAGATCCGCCAGGTCGTGGCCTACAGCAACAAGAACGTGAAGATCTGCGGCTCGCACGCCGGCATCTCGCTCGGCGAGGACGGCGCTACGCACCAGACGATGGAGGACATCGCCCTAATGAAGGTGCTGCCCAACATGACCGTGCTGGTACCCGCCGACTTCAACCAGGCCAAGGCCGCCACACTGGCCGCCGCCGAGCACGTCGGGCCCGTATACCTGCGCCTCGGACGCAGCAAGATGCCCTGCTTCCTGCCCGAGGGCGAGAAGTTCGAGATTGGCAAAGCCCAGATGCTGAGCGAGGGCCGCGACGTAACCCTCTTCGCATGCGGACACCTGGTGTGGGAAGCCCTGCAGGCCGCCGAAGCCCTGGAAAAGGAAGGCATCAGCGCCGAAGTCATCAACATCCACACCATCAAGCCGCTCGACGTGGAGGCCATCGTGGCCAGTGCCAAGAAGACCCGCGCCGTGGTGACCTGTGAGGAGCACCTCTTCAACGGCGGCCTTGGCGACAGCGTGGCCCAGACCCTCGCCCTCCACTGCCCCACGCCGATGGAGTACGTGGCCGTGGACGACCGCTTCGGCGAGAGCGGCACCCCCGACGAGATGCTCACCAACTACCACCTCCGCGCCACCGACATCATGGCCAAGGTCTACGCCGTCCTGCAGCGCAAGCCCGGCACCCCCAAGCAGCACTTCTGCCAGAGTTGCGGCATGCCGCTCAACGGTGCAGCCGACTGTGGCACCGATGCCGACGGCAGCCTCAACACCGAGTACTGCAAGTACTGCTACAAGGACGGCCACTTCACGCAGGACTGCACGATGGAGCAGATGATAGACTTCTGCGTCCAGTTCGTGGACGAGTTCAACAAGAACACCGGCCAGCACCTCACCGCCGAGGAGTACCGCGAACAGCTCCGCCAGTACTTCCCTCAGCTCAAACGCTGGCACAAAGAGTAGCCTGCGGTGGACGTTGAGGTCCCGCGCCTCCGGCGCGGGACCTCAACAAACCCCGGCGGAAAACCGAAGTTTAACCAATAATATATAATGTATATGAAGAAAGCATTTTTAACCCTCGCGGTGCTGTGCGCCGTGGCAATGATGGCCGGATGCAAGAGCGGGACAATTAATGACAACAACAGCGGTTGGGTCGACCTCGGATTGCCCAGCGGATTGCTGTGGGCAACGTGCAATGTGGGTGCGGACACACCCGAAGAGTTCGGCGACTATTTCGCCTGGGGCGAGACACAGCCCAAGGACGAGTACACGTGGGACAACTATCGCTTTGGGAGCGACGAGACACATCTCACAAAGTATTGCAGCCAGCCGCAGTATGGCCTCGACGGATTCACCGACTCGCTGACAACCCTCGAACCCGAGGACGACGCAGCCGCCAGCCTCGGCGACGGTGCGCGCACCCCGACACGCGAGGAATGGCAGGAACTGATGGACAACACCACGAGCGAATGGACGACCCAAAACGGTGTCAAAGGAATTAAGTTCACAGCCTCCAACGGTAATGCGATTTTCCTGCCCGCCGCTGAATGCAAGCCACACTGCCACGACAACACCGGCTACTACTGGTCGTCATCGCTCATTCCCGATGTCTCTTTCGGCCCATACCTTTTTGCCTTCTCGGAGAACGGAAAGGAAATTAACGACAACTTCTTCCGATGCTGCGGGTTCACAATCCGCGCCGTCCGCGCCAAATGATTTCCATATAAATATTAACAATCAAAAACCAACACCATCATGACATTACCCATCCAAATCGAAGCCATCAGCATCGGCCGCGCGGCCAACGCGCCCCATTACGAGTACATGACCACCTTCGGCAAGCGCACCGCCGAGCTGCCCGTCGACCACGAGCTCTGGCGCAAGGGCAAGGACGAGTTCGACACCGCCTTCAAGGCCGAGGACGAAGCCTTCAAGCGCTACCGCGACAGCGAGCTCACCGACCCGCTGAAGGTCGCCGACGAGGAGCGCGACAAGCCCTACGCCTCGCTGCGCGACACCATAAAGGCCTACGCCAAGTTCCCCATCGCCGAGACCGCCCAGCACGCCGAGCCCCTGCTGCGCGTCGTCCGCAACTACAAAATCAAGACCACCGAGAACTACATGAAGGAGAGCGGCCTCGTCGACAACATGCTGCAGGACCTCTTCCAGTACCGCACCCAGCTGCGCCGCCTCGGCCTCGAAATCATCGCCGACCGCCTCAAGGCCGCCAACGACCACGTGCGCCAGCTCCTCGCCGAGCGCAACGACCAGCGTTCGGCGCAAATCATGGGCGAGCTCAAGGCCGCCCGCGAGGCCACCGACCGCGCCTACCTCACCCTCGTGCGCCTCACCAACGCCTACGCCCTCCTCAACCCCGACCGCGCCGAGGCGCAGAAGCTCGTCGCCCTCGTCAGCGAAGACCTCGAATACTTCCGCCGCCACGCGATGTCGAACCCCAACGCCAACAAGAAGAAGAAAGACGACCCCGACACCGACGCGCAGCCCGACGCGGAGCCGGCCGAGGCGTGAAAACGCACCGCGCATATATGCGGGGTCACGAATCGGCCCGGCAAACGCACCCCGCATATATGCGAGGCCGGTTTTCAGCCGGAAAGCGCTCCCCGCATATATGCGAGACCGTTTTTTCGCCGGAAAGTGCGCTCCGCATATATGCGAGGTCAATTTTCGCACCGAAAGTCCACCCCGCATATATGCGCGGTGAAACTGACCGGATGAAACAACAAAATGAAGTAAAACAATAAACACATTTAGACAATGAAGAAGATATTGATGCTCGGCGCTATGGCGTGCGCCCTCGGAATGATGACCGCCTGCAAGAGCGGGACGGAAAACAAGACCGACGCAGACACCACGCAGAATGGTGAGCCATCGTCCGTTCTCGTCACGAATGAATACCACTTCAAAGATTTGAAAACACCAAACTCCTTGCAAGTCGTTTACATCAAATACCATCCAAATCTGGAGAAAGACAGCATCAATATGGGCGATGACAGGTTTGTTGTGTACGATGACCGTGCGTATTATTTTAGTGGAGCCGTGGAAACATTGGAATGGAAAGGCGTGAAGTATGACGTGGTGGACTATGGCACCGTATTCTACAACGGAGAACAGCAGATAGTATTCCTTACAGAGGTGGGCGATATTTTCATATTTGTCGAAACAGCAGATGACGGCAGCAACTACATAAAGTTCACCTGTGACCCAATTGATATTTGCAGCGAAGACGTATATGCCGACAGTAATGGTGTGTGGCATAAACAAACGGACAGTGCTTGTGACTGGGTAGAGCCAATATAAAAAGATGCGCCATTATGAAAACCAGCTGCCATCCTTGCGGACGGCAGTGAAAACAGAAACAACACAATGAACATCTCAGTCTTCTGCGGGGCGTCGCTCCCGCACAGCGAACAAATCACAGAGGCCGCGCGGCAGCTCGGCCACTCCATCGCCCGCGGCGGCCACACGCTGCTCTACCTCTGGACCGACAGCTCGTGCAGCTGGCAGTACTACCCGCGCCACGGCTACGAGCAAGTGGGCTTCGGCCGCGTGCCCGAATACAGCACCGCCGACGAAGAGTATACATACCGATTGTTCCGAAAAAACATCACACAATAACGAGTAGATATGTGGAAATTCTATGCACTCCTTTCGGCGTTCTTCGCCGCCCTGACAGCCATCTTCGCCAAGGTGGGTGTCAAGGATGTCAACTCCAACCTCGCCACGGCCATCAGAACCACCATCATCCTTGTGCTGACGTGGGGCATCGTGCTGTTCGGCTCACACCTGCGGGAGATTCGCGATGTCAGCCGCCACACGTGGCTGTTCCTCATCCTCTCGGGGGTGGCCACAGGGCTGTCGTGGCTCTGCTACTTCAAGGCCATCCAGCTGGGCGATGTCTCACGGGTCGCCCCTATCGACAAGCTGAGCGTTGTCATCACCATCATCCTCGCCTTCGTGTTCCTGCAAGAAAAGGTTAGCGTGAACGTGATTGCCGGAGCCGTACTGATAACCCTCGGCAGCCTGCTGATGCTGATGAAGGCGTAATGCGCGCCGTCGGCGAGGGCGTGTTTTAAACGATAAACCAACCGAATATGACGATAAAAGAAATAGAGACCAAGAGCATGATGACCAAGTCGAACCTGCCAGTGAGCGACTTCTCGGTCAACACCTACGTGGGGTGCGCCCACGCCTGCAAGTACTGCTACGCCTCGTTCATGAAGCGTTTCACCAACCACTGCGAGCCCCCCGTGGTGGTCAACTACTTCTATCACGAGGAAATCATCCCCTCCACCCACAACGAGCAGCTGCACCAGACTCGTATCTGCTGCTGAATGAAACCACACGCCAACGACAAACACACCGACACCATGAACATATCCGTCTTCTGCGGGGCGTCGCTCCCGCACAGCGAACAAATCACAGAGGCCGCGCGGCAGCTCGGCCGCGCCATCGCCCGCGGCGGCCACACGCTGCTCTACGGCGGCAGCAATCTGGGACTGATGGGCGCCACCAGCGGCGCGGCCCTGCAGGAGGGCGGCCGCGTGGTGGGCGTCATCCCCACCTTCTTCAGCGAGGAAGTCATCCTTTCCCAGCCCGTCTCGCAGCTGGTACGGGTAGCCAGCATGGCCGAACGCAAAGAATACCTCATTGCCCACAGCGATGCCTTCATCGCCCTCCCCGGCGGCATCGGCACCCTCGACGAAGCCTTCGAAGTAATGGTAGCCAACCAGCTGGGCCTCAGCCGTAAGCCCATCGGACTACTCAACACCAACAACTTCTACCAGCCCCTCATGCAGCAGCTCCAACTCATGGAGCAGGAAGGCCTCTACCGCCTGGCCAATGCCGACTATCTAGTGATAGAAGAGCAACCCGACCGACTGCTCCAACGCCTGACCGACTTCAAGCCCGACCCCGACAGAGGTCACGTAGCCCAACGGCTACGCCACAAATCATAACCCCTCATGGCAAACACCTACCTCCTCACCAAGTCCAAATACATCCGGGGGCTCCAGTGCGAGAAAGCCCTCTACCTCGAAGTCTTCAAGCCCAAACTGGCCTTCTACCCGCCCGAAACGCTGGCCAAATTCCGCCAAGGCCGCGTCTTCGAAAAGACATTCAAAGACACCTTCCCCAACGGCATAGACCTCAGCGCCCGCCTGCGCTACCGCATGGACAGCTATCCCGTCCTTACCGCCCAACTATTGCAAACGCCCGGCGAAACAGCCCTCTTCGAAGCCGGTTTTCTCTACAACGGAGTGTTGGTGCTGGCCGACGTGGTGCACAAACACGCCGACGGCTCCATCGACATTTACGAAGTAAAGAACAGCACCGCCGTCAGCGACACCTTCCGCAACGATGTCGCCATCCAGTACTACGTCATCCGCCACGCCCTCGCGGCCATCCTGCCCCAGGACCTATTTTGCGACCGTCTGTCCCTAAGCCATTTCTATCTGCTTTACAACGATGGTGCCGACGGCTTTGTCAAGCAAGACCTCAAGGAACAGGCTCACGCCGCCTGCGGCCTTATCGAACAAAACATAGCCCGATTCAAGCAAGTTTTGGCCGCGGAAGAGCCCTCAATGCCCATGTCCGACCAATGCGACACCCCCTACGAGTGCCCCTTCAAACGCTACTGCAAACGCCTGAAAAAATAACTATCCCTCGGCGGCCTGGGCCTTCAGTCTGCCGACAATCCAGTGAATGAACGGAAGGCTGAAAAGGAAAGTGGCCACGTCGGCCACAGGCTGGGTAACCATCACCCCTGGCAGCCCCATGAAATGGGGCAGAATGAACAGCGCGGGAATAAAGAACAGCCCCTGCCGCCCAATGCTGAGCAACGTGGAGCGGATGGGCATACGAATCACCTGAAACAGCATATTAGTCGTAACCGGTATGGCCACCAACCCAAAGGTGAGGCACTGATAGCGCAGCACCCTTATGCCCAGCTCCAGCATCATGGGGTCCTCGTCGCGATAGGCACTGATAATCTGGGGCGCCAGCAAAAAAATCACCCCTGCCACCGTCAGGAGCAACAGCGATGAAAACGACATGGCAAACAGGTAGGCTTTCCGCACACGGTCGTACAGCCTTGCCCCATAGTTGAAACCCGCCACCGGCTGGAAACCCTGATTGATGCCCAGCATAAAAGAATAGGCAAACGTCATGGTGCGCGAAACCACCGTAAAGGCCGCCACCGTCGATGCCACACCTCCGGGAGCGGCATAATGCGCTGCGGCATAATTCAGGCAGATAGCCCCGGTGCAGTTGAAAAACTGACGGCACAGCGACGGCAGCCCGCCCATAAGTATTTCATAATAAGCCCGTCCCGAAGGACGGAAGTTTCTCAGACTGATATGCACACTTTCAGGCCGCGTGGTACCCCAAAGCAGCAGCATCCAGCAAATGAACTGGCTAATGGCCGTGGCCAGCGACGCCCCCGCCACACCCATCTTCAGCCCCACGATAAACAGTGCGTCAAAACCGATATTAAGCACCGCCCCCGACACCAACCCGATAGTGCCTAGGCGGGCATTACCCTGCAGGCGCAACTGATTATTCAGGGTCAGCGAGGTCATCATAAAAGGCGTGGCCAGCACAATAAAGCGCAAATAGTCCGTCGCGTAGGGCACCACCTCAGGTGTGGCACCCAACATCCGAGCCAACGCCGGAAGATTGAAAAAGAACGCCAGCACAATGCAAAGGCTCAAAAACAGCGGAGTAAAGAAACCCACCGAGGCCATCATCGAGGCCGTAGCCCGTCGCCGCGCTCCCAACTCCCTTGAGATATAATTGCCCGACCCGTGGCCGAAAAAGAACCCAAAGGCATTGACCGCCAGCATATAGGAAAACGAAATACCGATACCCGCCGTGGCCTCGGTGCTCAAATGCCCCACAAAGGCCGCGTCCACCACATTATAGAACGACGTCACCATCATGCTCAGCATCGTAGGCACTGCCAGCCGCAGAACCAGCCTCCGCACCGGAGTCCGGGTCATCTCTTGGTATTTCTCATCCAGGTTCATCACCCCAAATAACGCCAAATCCAATTATTATTGTCCCCATCTTCGCAATTACGCAACAAGTGCACAAACATATCATTATATAAATAATAATAAAAATCACATTCAGAGCAAAATCAAAATTAACTATTTTTAACTGTATTTACACGTATCATTTTGCAGCAAAACGCTTTTTTTGTGTCTAAAGGGCAAGAAATAAAATTATACGCCATTATGAAAACGATTAGATTCATCACCTTCGCACTGGCACTAGCGCTCTCCGCTGCATCCTATGCGCAACTGTTGTCGCCCTGCCCAGGTCTGAAGAACCCCGCCTCGTTCACCGCAGGCTCCACCTCTGGCCAGTTTATCGGCTACTACTCCGGTCAAACAGGCACCAAACCTTACACCGCCCCCGACGCCCTCGCCGGCGTTACGGGTGTCAACTTGACCAGTGACATCATCTCGGCTTCGCAGCTGGCCAGCATCACCGACAACGACTACGCCTACTGCGGCACCTCTCTCGATGGCTCACACCGATACCGCATCATGTCCAACACCGACGGCCCGGGTACCGGCTCTCAGAAAGGCAAAGACCCTCTTGTGACCTACAATCTGCCCTACTGCCCCTCCACTCTTGACACCTCCTTCGTCAAGTCCATCCGCCTCGGCAACTGCCAAACCGGTGCCAATGCCGAAGCCCTCTACTACACCATGCGTGTGCGTCCCCAGAACGCCCTGCTGTTTATCTACTACAGCATCGTCGTCCAGGCGCCCGGCCACGGCGTCACTGGCGACCCCGCCTTCGTCATCCGCGTATCCAAGAAAAACTCCTCCAACCAGTGGGTGCAAATCACCGACACCCTTTGCTACGCCATTTCCAGTTTCGGACTGGTCAACGGTGTGAACGGATGGCACAGCTACAGTGCTTCCGGCGGCAGTGGCTACTATCGCGACTGGAACAAAGTAGCCATCAATCTAAACAAATACATCTACGAGGACATCCGCATCGAAATTTTCATCGGCGACTGCGCTGCCAGTGGCCACTACGCCTACTGCTATGTGGCCGGCGAATGCCAACCCATGGAAATCAAAGCCTCCGGATGCCCCGCCGGTGCCACCACCACCGTCACTCGCCTCACAGCTCCTAAAGGCCTTAACGCCTATTCATGGTACCGCAGTGCTGTCGGCGGCCAGTTTATCCCCACCACCAGCAACATCTCCGACACTGTCAACTGGGTACCGCTCTCATCTGACTCCAACGTCTACGAGTGTCAGGTGGAAGACTTCCGTATCCAGCAAGGTGAAGAGAACGGAAGACTCACCAACGACATGATATTCCGTTGCGACATGACCTCCGCCATGGACCCTGCCAAACCCTTCTCCTCCACCCTTTATGCCCGCGTCAACAACACCAAGCCCATCATGACCATCGACACCCTCAAAGATTGCAGTGGCAGCCTCACCCTAACCAACAAGAGCTATGTGCCCAATGACCGTAACGCCAGCGACACCGCCAGGAGCAACTGGTGGTTCTACGCCGGTAGCGACACCCTCTCGCCCATTCTCGACAGCATCGTCGACTCCAGCATCCATGCCCACAACGGCATCACCCGGTTCCGCTGGGAAGAGCCCGGCACCTACGCCGTGAAGGTGCGTACCTACAACACCACCGACCGCAAATGCTTCTCCGACAGCACCTACAAAATCTTTGTCCTCGGCCGTCCGCACCCCGGTTTCACCATCTATCCTGGCCGTGACGTCTGCGCAGCCGAAACGGTCATCCTGCAGGACACCACCTCTAACAGCGTCCGCCGCGACTGGATTTTCTACGACTACCAGGACGGCGTGGCAGTAGGAGCCGACACCGTCAGACGCTATGGCAGAGGTACCAACGACACCATCAGCCGCGTGTTCGAAAACTACCGCAACCCCATTGAAATGGTTGCATACAACGGTCTCTACACCCGCGACAGCGTCAACACCTACGACACCATCTGGTGCATCTCCAGCGCCTTCGACACCGTCGAAGTGTTCCAGCACCCCGAACTGCAAGTCACCGGCGACACCGTGGTGTGCAACGGACAGCAGACCGACATCCACGTCAGCACCGAGACCGAAGGCTGCCGCTACCGCTGGTATCTCGACACCCTCGGCAACGGCTACATTTCCGAAGGCCAAACCCTCAACACCATGCCCTACGCCGACACCTGCCGCTACTACGTGAAGGTCATCAGCCCCATGCAGTGCGAGGCCTGGGACAGCGTCAACGCCTACCGCGTCAACCCCGTCCTCTCCATCTCGCGCCACGACATGTGTGAGGGCGATGCCGTCACCCTCACGGCCGACAACGCCTACAGCTACAGCTGGACTGCCTCGCCGGCCGACTCATCCCTCGACATGCTGCTCGACCCCGACGGCCACGGCCCGCAGACCATCACCGTCACACCCCACCAGACCACCGTATACACCATGGTGGGCCACGGCACCAACGACTGCAACGCCTCGCCCCTGACCGAGCAGATAACCGTGCACCCCGTGCCTACCGCCACCATCGAGGCCTACCCCAGCTTTGTCGACTCCGACAACCCAGTGGTGACCCTCACCGACGCCTCGCCCTACAGCGTGCGCCGCGTGTGGCACTTCGAGGACGGCCTGGCCGAGGAATACACCTCGCCCTGCAGCCACAACTTCGGCGAGGTCTCGTCCGACTCCACCGCAGTCACCCTCGTGGCCTACAACGACCTCGACTGCTCCGACACCACTACGGTCAAACTGCCCGTCACCCAGTTCACCTTCTACGCGCCCAACGCCTTCACCCCCGAACGGCCCGACAACAACACCTTCCGCATCTTCACCGCCAACGAGCAGGAGAACTTCTCCATCTACATCTACGACCGCATGGGACGCCAGGTGTACCACAGCCAGGACCTCCACTTTGCCTGGGACGGCACCTACGAGGGACAGAAACTGCCGCAGGGCTCCTACGCCTACGTCATCCGCTACCGCCGACCCGGCACCGAGGATGTCGTCACGCAGAAAGGCACCGTCACCCTCATCCGCTAACAACGAATCCATCATCCCTTTCATACAAAGGCTGCCCCAACCCAGGGCAGCCTTTTTTATTCCCACCCAGCCCCTGGCACACACCATCACCAACAACCTCGGCCCAAGCCCCGCCCCGCCATCCGCGGCTGCATCCCGCCCCTAACAGCCGCCTTGTTAGGAAACGCCCCAACCCTACCCCCGCAGCACCTCCGCCCCTCACCATTTTCATTGCCTATGGTTTGACCACTGTTCTTTGATTGTGAATAGAAGAACAATAGAGGAACTAAAGAGCATATATCAAAGGAATAGCGAAGCCTGAGCGGAGCCAGAATTGCCCCAGCGGGTAAGCACCAGGGCTGAAGAGAAAGGGACATACGCCGCTGAGGGCTGCCCTTTCCTCTAATCGATGGTTGGCTTTTTGATATAACCGCATGGGAACCCCTGAAGGGGTGGGGAACGCATTGCACCGCAGAAACTGAAAACACCGTAGGGCGGTTGGCTGAAGAAACCAAACACAAGCCGAAAGGGGCACGACGCTGCCCCATATTGTGCGGCGGGCAACGGCACAGCCCACATGGCATGGGCATACCTTCGTCACTTCTTACTACTAGGGCTGCTTGGGGAACACTACTAACAGATTGGCGAGGAGAAGCGGGATGAGGGACTGTACAAAAAACCCTGGCAGCCGCTGGCTGCCAGGGTTGAAGGATTAGGGTAGGTCGGTCCCAAGCGAGTCGCTGGGATTAACCCACCTTAGAAGTTGTAACGGACATGCAGCAGGACATTCCAAGTGGAATAGAAGTTGCTGTACTTATGCCAGTTGGGCTCGCTGAAAGTGTAGGCGCCATTCTTGTAGTTGAGGATGGTTTCGCTGTTGAGCTGCTGGTAGCAACCCCAGTTGCTGTTGAACATGTTGAGAAGGTTGTTGACGTCGGCACCGATTTGGAGCGTGGTGGCACGGCCGGCCACGTTGAAGTAGAACTCCTGATCGATTTTGAAGTTGACGCGGTTGAGCCAGGGAGCCACAGCACCGTTGCGTTTGCTGTACTCGCCACGGTGGGCGCTGAGATAAGCGTCGTTGCTGATGAACTGCTCGAAGGCGGCGCGGTTCTCGTCGCTGCTGAAGGGCATGTTGGCCAGTTCGTCGGCGGTGGGGATGTAGATGAGTTGGGCGGTGTTGATGCCGGTGTTCTGGTCGGTGGTCATGAGGTAGGAGTAGCGGGACTGGTTGTAGGAACCCACATAGCCCACATTGTAGCCTTCGTAGAAGAGGCCCAGCTTGGTGGCAGTGTGGACGCCCTCGTAGATGGTGTAGCCAGCGCTAGCAATAATACGGTTGGGGGTGACATAGTAGGAATAGCCGAGTTCGGGTCTGTTGTCGCCATTGCGGTTGCTGATTTGTGCAATGTTGTACACCTGGTCGCCGACGCCATCGGTGGCGGACATGCTGAAGCTACGGGTGTAGGCAGCCATGAGGTCGAGACCCCAGATGAAATTCTTGCTCAATTGGGCAGTAATTGAATAGTACTGGCCGTGCAGGTTCTTGGCATTGTGGAGGTAATAACCACCCATTTTGCCGTTGGCGCTGTTGCGGATATTTTCGCTAGCGTAGACGGTGCGTTCCTCGGGTTCGCCGGGGAGCTGCACTTTGCCGTCGGAGGTGTAGCCGAGGGTGGAGGCTACGACTTCGTTGAAATTATAGGAGTAGATGCCTTCCAAGGTTCCCTTGATGCCGAAGGGCAGTTTGGCGTCGACGGCCATGGAGGTCTTCCAGCTGGTGGGCATACGGAGGTCTTTGGCCAGAATGGTGGTGCCAGTGGGAGCGGTGAGGTCCTGCTGGTGGAAAGCATTGCCGGCATAGATGCTGTTGATGATTTCGGAGCGGTCGGCTGCAAAGGGGAAGACGGGCTGACCGGTTTGCAGGTTAGCAATATACTGATACTGCAACACATTGGCATTGCCAGCGGCACTGACCAACCAGACGTTGGGGATGCGGCCGGTGAAGAGGCCGGTACCGCCACGGAGCACCACATTGCGGTTTTTGGTGACATCCCAGTTGAAGCCTAAGCGGGGCGAGATGTTGACGGTGAGGGTTGGGAGGTCTTCGGTGCTGAGGCCGGCAAAGGTGCTGTTGGGATTATTGGCAGCAATGGAGGCAAACTCTTTGTTGAGGTTGTTGTTGGGGAAGCTTACGAAAGGCATTTCCAAACGCAGACCGGCAGTGAGTTTGAAATAGCGGCTGAATTCCATTTCGTCCTGTGCATAGAGCGAAGCCTGGTTGTAGTTGAAGGTGGGGTAGACCATAGCGGTGGGGTCGTCGAGGTTGGCATGGGTTATCATCATCGAGAGGGGCATGCCTCCGTTCTTGAAGGTCTCCCAGGAGTCGAAGATGTACCAGCCGGCGCCGCCCTGCATAAAGCCGTTGACAGCGCTGTTGGACTCGTACTGCAGACCGCCGATGAGGTTGTGGATGCCAGTGGTGTAGGTAACCTCGTCGGTGACGTTGATGGTGCTTACACGGCGGGTATTATTGTAGGTGAAGGGGTCGATGCCGAAGGTGGTGTAGAAGGCATACTGGGTGGCGCCGTTGGCATCGGTGTAGGGCTCAAGAATGTCGACCGTGGGGAAGAGGTTGCCGTCGAAGGAGCGGGGCTCGTTCTGATAGGACCAGGTGGCACGGAGGGCATTGGTTCCCTTGCCGCCGAAGATACGGCTGTTCAGCTCGGCTGCCAAGGAGGTGAAGTTCTGCTCTTGGTAGTAGCGGGCCGACTTGAAGTAGAGGGTGTAGTCGGACTGACGGCCTTGGCTGTTGCGGTTGACGGTATAGTCGGTGCCGCCAATGTTGAAGGTGGTGTTGGTGCCACCGATGGGGCTCATGGACGAAGAGGGCTGGTTGGAGGTGTGGGAATGGGTATGGCTGAAACGGATGTTGAAGTTGTTGTTGGCATTGATGTTCCAGTCTAAACGGGCCAGCACTTTATAGTCGGGGGTGCTGAGGGAGTAGTTCTGATAGGGGCCGGGGTCGTAGCCATATTTCTCTTTCAAGAAGGAGGCAATCTCGTCCATACGGGCGACAGTGGGGCGATGGACACTCGAACCGGTCGCCCAGTTGGGGTCTTCGGTATCTTGGGCAACGGCGGTGGAGCCGGGGACGTTGTCGATTTCATACTCGGCGTTGAGGAAGAAGAAGAGTTTGTCCTTGATGATGGGGCCGCTGAAGGTGAGACCCATGACGTTGTTTAAGAACTGGCTGTTGGTGAGGGAATCGTCGCCGACTTTGATGCCGCGAAGGGCATTGCTGGTATAGTAGTCGTAGACGGAGGCATGCCAGTCGTTGCTACCGTGTTTGGTAACTACGTTGATGGCGCCGCCCTGAAAACCGCTCTGACGGACGTCGAAGGGGGTGAGGTTGATGGAAATCTGGTCGATGGCATCGATGGAGATGGGGCTGCCACCGGCAGGCAGGTTGGAGCCAATGCCAAAGGCGTTGTTGAAGGAGGCACCGTCGACGGTCACGGTGGAGCCACGATAGTTGCCGCCACCGGCTGCAAAGCCACCGCCTACGACAGAGGCCTGGGGAGTGAGTTTCATGATGTCGTTCATGGTACGGCTGGTGGTGGGCAGTTTTTCAATGGTTTGGGAGCCAATGTAGGTGCCAGCACCGGCATTCTCGATACTCATGTTGCTGTTGGCAGCTTCGGCCGAGACGACGACCTCTTCGAGGGTGTTGGCCTCGATTTTGAGGACGGGGTTGACGATGACCGTAGAGGCCAAGGGGGCTTTGATGTCCTTGACCAGAAGGGTCTGATGGCCCATCATTTCGACCTTGATGGTGTAGGGACCACCGGCGACGACGCCGTTGATACGGTAGGAACCGTCACGGTTGGTGAAGGCATGATAGACCAGACCCGTGGGGGTGTAGATGGCCGAAATCATGGCATCCTGGACTGGGCCATTGGCATCGGTGACGTGACCGGCAATGGATGAGGTTGTCGACTGGGCCATGGCTGTGGTTGCAAACAGCAGGCTGATGAGGACAACTACAAAACTTTTGATTGTTTTACTCATAATAAAAGATTTTTGGGTTTATAAATGGATGAATTAAACGTTTCTGGTGGAGGGTTTACCGTTTGTTGGTTTCGGGGAATTTCTCGTCCCGGAAGCAGATGGCAAAAAGGATGGCCACGACTAAGGCATAGCCCGCAAAGACATACCATGCGGCACTCCAATCGGGGTTGGGGGCGAAAACCACGAAGTGGTTGACCACTTTGCCCGCTGCCCAGGTGCCGAGGGTGGCGCCCAGGCCATTGGTCATGAGCATGAAGAGCCCCTGGGCCGAGGAACGGATGTCGTCGGAGGTGGTGTACTCGACATAAAGTGAGCCTGAGATGTTGAAGAAATCGAAGGCGACGCCGTAGACGATGCAGCTGAGAATGAGCATCCACACGCCGCTGCCAGTGTCGCCCAGGCCGAAGAGTCCGAAACGGAGCACCCATGCTACCATGGAGATGAGCATGACTTTCTTGATGCCAAAGCGGCGAAGGAAAAAGGGGATGAGCAGGATGCAAAGGGTTTCAGAAAGCTGGCTCAGAGAGATAAGGGCGTTGGCATTGTGCGCTCCCCAGGTGTCGGCATATTCGGGCACGTCGCTGAAGTGGGTGATGAAGGTGTTGGCATAGCCGTTGGTGACCTGCAGGGAGGCACCTAGGAACATGGAGAAGAGGAAGAAGATGGCGAATTTGGGTTCTTTGAACAGTCGGAAGGCGCTGAGGCCCGAGGCTTCGGCAAAGGATTTGGAGGGTTTGTCCTTGCCTAGGCAGGGACAGGGGGTGAGGGTGAGGGCGTAGACACAGAGTACGAGACTGAGCGCACCCGAAAGGAGAAATTGTTCGTGAGAATGTTGGAACTGAACTCCTTGGCCATTCTTGATAAAGTTGACTGCCAGCATGCAGCAGATGAAGCCTATGGTGCCAAACACGCGAATGGGAGGGAAATGCTTGACGGAGTCGAGCCCGGCCACGTCGAGCCCGGTATAGGCAACCGAATTGGCAATGGCGATGGTGGGCATGAAAAAGGCCACGCTGACGGTGTAGAGCGCAAAGAAGGGGGCAAACTGGATGTGCCCGGCATTCATCATGGCGTAAACACCCGCACCGATCATGAAGAGCCCGGCGATGCCATGAGAGAGGGAGAGAACCTTTTGCGCTTGGATCCATTTGTCGGCCACAATGCCCATGAGGGCCGGCATGAAAATTGAGACAATGCCTTGGACTGCAAAGAAAAGCCATATTTTGTCGGCCAGACCGGCACCGTAGAGAAATCCGCCCATGGAGGTGAGATATGCTCCCCACACGGCGAATTCAAGAAAATTCATAATGATAAGACGCAGTTTGATATTCATACCATTACCCTTATATTTATTATATTTAATAAAATGCAAAAGTACGAATTATTTCCTAATCAGCAAAATCGCCACCGCCGATTTAACAATTTAACTTAGCGGAGCTGCCAGAAATGGGAAATGGCACTAGCGGTGGATCGCAATGCGCCCTTGCGATTTAAGATACTGGGAGCCAATGGTTCCCCGAAGGTTTTCGGTGAGAAATTTTTCTAGGACTTGCACATCTATCCCCATGGCAGGCTGGAGTACTATGGCATCGTAGAAATTGTGACCGTCGCCGTGATGGAGCAGGAAATATTCGCATCCGCCCAGGGTGTAGCGGCGATGGGGGCGAAGGGGCTCGTAACGATTGGTTTTTGCATTCCAAACCTTTACGTTACGCACCCTCCGCAGGCCTGCCACCTGCCGGAAGATGCCGTTGCCGTCCAGCACGACGGAGGTGGGGACTGAGGGGTCTACCTCGTAGGTGATGCCGGACACCTGCAGAAAGCCGCCGTCGAGCTTGGGCCATCGGCGCGCGCCCATTTCAAGGGCGTCGAGCAGGCACTGTCCGCTCACTTCTACCAGTACCGTCTGGTTGTCGAACGGCAGCACGGAGTAGAGATTGTCAAAAGTAAGGTCGCCCGAATGGAGGTCGGCGCGGATGCCCCCTCGGTTGATGAGACCCACCTGCGCCCCTGTTAGTTGCCGGCAGGCATCGGCACAGAGGTTGCCCAAGGGGGAGTCGAGAAATTTTTGGTCGGTGCTGTTACGGGTTAGTTCGCCTGTGGAGGTGCCCACCCTGCGGCCGCCCACGGCTGCATAGTCGCGCAAGATGGCCTGTAGGGTGTCGGCGACGGCAGCATTTCGGGAGGTGAGTTCCTTCACACGGATGAGGTCGCTATAGATGGCCCCGCGCGAACTGATGACGGCTTGTCCGATGTGCTGGAACTTGGTGCCGGTGGAGGTCCAGAGGACTGGCAGACTGTCGCGATTGTGCAGAAGGGTATGGGGCAGGACGGAATGTGAGTGCCCGTCGAGAACCAGGTCGATGCCGGTGGTTTGAGATACAAGGTGCGGCAAATCGATTTCGCCGACATGGGCTATGAGCACCACATAGTCGGCTCCTAATGCCCTCACTTCATTCACACTGGCCTGCAGCAGGGAATCGAGATGGGAGGCATGGAAAGAGTAGAGCCAGCGGCCAGCCGTGTCTTGAAAGTAGGCGGGAGTGCTGGTGGTGGGGACGTGGGGGGTGGTGATGCCGATGAAGGCCACCCTTTTGTCGCCAAAAGTGCGGAGGTCATAGCTGGGAAAAAGGTTTGCGCCCGAGCCTATCTCCGAGAAATTGCAGCAGAGGGGCTGAGCCTGCAGTTGCGAAACACGTTGTTTGAGTATGGGAATGCCATAGTCGAACTCGTGGTTGCCCACAGTGTAGAAGTCGTAGCCCACTGCATTCATTATCCGAACGATATAGCCGCCTTGCGAATAGGAGCCCAGTGATGTTCCGGAAAGGAAGTCGCCGCAGGAGATGGTGACGATATATGGACTCTGCTGCTTAAACAAATCTTGCATCTCTGCCAAAAAGGGGTAGCCCTCAATGGCTCCGTGGACATCGTTTTCGAAAAGAATGACAATGTCGTCCTTTTCCACATGGAATTGGGCATGGACTGTCGGCACGAAAAATAGTAATGCCGAGAGCAGAAACAGGCGGAGCAAATGTTTTTTCATGTCGAGTTTGAAAAAAAAGACGTGATACGGGAATCACGTCTTCAAAAGAAACCATTAATTTCTTATTATTTCACATAGTAAGTCAGTCGCATATTTATGCTAGCGCGCTTTTTCTTGGAACTGGTGTTGAAGGTGCCGCCCCAGGAGTAGTCCTCGTCAGAAGAATTGGGAGCCGTAATCTGGAAAACGCCCATATTGGCAGTCTGCAGACCGCCCAAACGGGAGCCTGCGCTCTTGGCGATGGTCTTGGCGCGCTCTCGTGCGTTGGAGGTGGCCTCGGCAAGCATTTCTATTTTCAGGTCGGAGAGTTTGGTGTAGTAATAGGCCAAGTCATTATCCTCGATATTGATACCGCGGTCCATAAGTTCTGAAATCTGGCGTTGGACTTTTTCAACCGCCTCTACGTCGTGGCTCTCAATACGCACACGCTGGGTGAGACGATAGCCACGGAAGATATTTTGAGAAGTCTGAGTTTCGCGGTTGTAAACATAGTCCGTTTCCTTGTAGTTAGAAATGGCCTTAAAGTCCATCTCGCTCTCTTTAATGCCTTGCTCTGCAAGGTACTTCTTTACTACCTGGGTCATTTCTTTCAGTTCGGAATAGCCATTGGTGATGCTCATGTCAAGTACATTGTAGCTAATGTCCCAAACTATCAGATCGGAGTCGAAATCACGCTCGGCCATGCCTACTACCGAAACCGTCTTGGCATGTCCGCGAGCCTGATTGAACCACTTGCCACCCAGCCACACGGCCACAACCATGGCCACGCTGAAGATGGTAACAGCATAAACGAGGGAAGTTTTCTTCATAGCAATTATAAATTAGTGGGTTAAGGAATTCAAACAAATAGATGCAACCGGGAACGCTGTCCACAGGTTGCATCAACCTTGATTATTTCTTACGATTAATAAACGGGGAATGCGATTTCACGCTCGATGACCTGATAGGCCACATTGTTGCGATAGATAGTCTGGCGTACCCAGTTGTCGTCCTCGTCGTACTCAAACACATAGCTGTGTTTCCAGTTGAGGTGCTCGTCGTAGTTGAACGAGGAAAGCTCGATGAGGTTGTCGTGGTCGTCGTAGTAGTAAGTAGTCAGCGCCACCAAGAAGTCGTCGGCATCGTAAAAACGCCACTCGATGCGGTTGCCGTGGCTGTCGTACTTGTACAGATAGCGCTGCATCAGCTCGCCGTCGCGGTCGTAGAACTCCATCTCGGTGTTGTTGCCTGCCGCGTCGTACTTATACACACGTTTCTCGGTCATGGTGCCGTCGGGGGCAAAGCTCTGCTCCTCCACCAGGCGGTTATTCTCATAGCGGGAAGTTTCCTTCTTGGTCATGTGATCGCCCATAAAGACCTTGCGCTCGATACGGTTGCCGTTCTTGTCGTTAAGGTAGGCGGTGCGGCCGGTGAGTTGCTTTGCGCGGTTGTACTCGTTCCAGCCCAGGGCATAGCCGTGCACGTCGAAATAGTATGAATACCAAGTGTATTCGCCACCCTTGGTGCGATATTTGTCTTGGAAATTGCCACGTTTGTCGAAAGTGATGGAGTCTATGCAGATAAGCTGTCGACCGCCGTTGCGACCGCCGTGGAGGTCGTAAGTGTATTCAATCACGTAAACGGCATTGCCGTTAATACCCATTTCCTGACGGGAAGATTTGCGGGGACCGTTGCCTGCAAAAGCCGAGCCTGCCACGAGGACCATGAGTGCTAAAGTGAGAATTCTTGTCTTCATTGATAAGAGTATATTATATTTCTAACTTGTGATAACGCAATAAATAATTTATTATTGTACTCAACCGAATTTTTTTTTTGCCCAGAACCCACTACTGCTTCTTCCGCGCCTTGCGCATAGCGGCAAAAAAGACATACGTCACCACCAACGTGATGACCGCGCCGATGGTATATCCGAGCCAGTGGGGCAACAGGGTGCCGAGGCCTTCTTTCTCGGCCACGAAGAGGAAGCACCCGGTGACCATCGTCATAAAAACAGCCGGAACGAGGGCAATGACATACGGCTTCTTTTTCAGGAAAAGGAAAACCGCAATCGTCCAGAGCGTAACGGTGGCCAGCACCTGGTTGCTCCAGGCAAAATAGCGCCATATCACATCGAACCCCTTGGCATCCAAGAGCGAATAAACCAATATGGCAGCCGTGACGGCGAAGATGGGAACGGCCACAAAGAGACGGTTCTTGATAGGCTTCTGATTATAGTGCATAAAGTCGGCCACAATCAGGCGAGCCGAGCGCAAGGCCGTGTCGCCCGAAGTGATGGCAGCCGAAATAACGCCCAGCACGGTAACGACCGCAATCGCCTTGGGAAACCATGTGTTAGCAATGGCGCTCACCATTGCGGGGCCACCCAGGCCGTCGGTCTCGACAGGGCTTTCGGGTCCGAAGAAATAGGTGGCGGCAGCGGCCCAGATAAGGGCAACCACGCCCTCGGTAATCATCGAGCCATAAAACACCGGGCGCGCCTGCTTTTCATTCGTCATACACCGAGCCATCAGGGGCGACTGTGTGGCATGGAAACCGCTTATGGCACCGCAGGCAATGCTGATGAACATCATGGGGAAGATAGGATTGTGGGCCGCATCGGGGTGACGGTTCTGCAAGCCTTCCCACACCTCGGGAATATGCGGATTGTACACCGCAAAGGCCACCACAATGGCCACGGCCATGGCCAACAGCAGAACGCCAAAGACCGGATAAATCTTTCCTATCAGCTTGTCAATAGGCAGCAGCGTGGCAATCAGATAATAAGCGAAGATAATAACCACCCAGATAAAAATGTTCCATCCGGGAGTGAAATTAGCGTTGAGCAACACCGCGGGCGTATTGACAAACACGGCTCCCACCAGAATCATCAGCAGGATAGTGAAAACGCGCATGACCGTCTTCATCGTCTTGCCCAGATAGGCGCCGTGGATTTCAGGCAGCGAAGCCCCGTCCATGCGGATGGAGATAAAGCCGGCGATAAAATCGTGCACCGCGCCGGCAAAAATACTGCCGAACACAATCCAGAGGAACGAGGCAGTGCCGAACTGTGCGCCCATAATAGCGCCGCAGATAGGCCCCACACCTGCAATGTTAAGGAACTGAATAAGGTATATCCGCCAAGGCTTCATCGGCACATAGTCCACCCCGTCGGGATGGCTCACGGCCGGAGTAGTGCGTTTCGGATCCACCTCAATCATACGTTCAATGAACTTGGAGTATACGAAATAGCCCAAGAGCAACAATACAATAGCTATAATGAATGTTACCATAACAACTTTTTTTTGACCTGCAAAGATACGACATTTTTTCCGAATATCCACATTTTTCTCGAATGATTTACGCGGCCTAAATTCCAGTTACAAGTGCAACACTGAGTAGAAAAAAAGAGGACTTTTTTTCGTCCTCTTTTTACTATTATTATAACCTTTTGAATTTAATATATAAATCTTCTTCAGGATTATCCTCGTCTCGGTACGACACAATCATGTTATTTGTTGTAATAAATGCAATAGTGTATTCCATCATTTCTCCTTTATAAATGAAAGAGAATGTATTGCCGTTCAATATATATGGACGCGTATCGGTGCCTCCATTACCAACATACGTTATCCACCCATCTTTATTAATATTCCAAGTCAGACTATCTGGTGTGGATGATTCACTGCATTCTTTTTGCCATTCCCCAATGATTAATTGATCATAAGGAACTATGGGTCTTTCTTTTTGGAAATACAAATAAGAGCGCTGTGTTCCATTGTGATATTCATCTTCCCAATATTGATTTTCCATTAACAGTACTAACTCGTCATTGTCTAGATAAGATATCTTAAATTCACTGGACTCACCTTCCGCTGATATTATCAGATTGTTGCTTTGGACAATATAAGAAAAAGGTTGAGAGAGTCCATATCTGTAAATAACACCTGTTCCATCATCATGAAATTCTATGTAATCGTCTTCCATGATGATAAAGTCTATCCTATAATAAATGTCATAGACGAATTGCCATTGCCATTTACCCACAATTGTAGGGGTGTTTTCTATTTCACTTTTTGTGCATGACGCAGCCATAACTGAAAGGACAAGACATAATAGAATTGTCTTTTTAAATACATTGTTATACATTGTTTTTCATCATTTTTTTGGCCTACTCTTTGATGCAGTTTTCGGCTTCCCTGCTTATTTTGTTATGAGCCTTAATTCCGCAAACGCGGTGTTAATAAAATGAGCGACAGGTTGTTGAAAACATCTCAGGCAACCTGTCGCCTGTTTCCATAATTTTGTGTATTTTTGTATTGCATTAACCAATACACAATTATGGGTGCAAAGATACAAATAAAAAACGATTCAGTGTACAATTTCGGCGGATCTTTTTTCTGCATCGACCATTTCCGCAAGTCAGGACTTGCCAAAGTCATAGATAACACATTGGGTGTCAGTGGTAATTTGGCAAAATACTGCTATTCTGAGATTTTCGAGTCCATGATGGCAATATACCTGACCGGAGGGTCTAGGATAGAGGATGCTAAGAGACTTTCGGCCCAGTTCTCCGAGAAATCGCAGGGGTACAGGCTGTGCAGTCCCGACACGATACTGAAAACGCTGTCGGACAAGACTGAGGAAGACACTTTCGTGGAGTCCGGAGAAGGAAACCGCTACAAGTTCAGCATCAATGCAGGCCTCAGCGGGCTCCTCTTGGACGGGATGCTGGAATGCGGGCAGATGGATGTGGCGGCAAAGCACACCTTCGACTACGACAACCAGTTCATCCCCACTGAGAAGTACGATTCCAAGTACTCGTACAAGAAGGCCTTCGGGTACTTCCCCGGCATCGCCCAGGTGGACGGGCTGCCGTTCTACTTCGAGGGGCGCGACGGCAACGCCAACGTCAAGCTCGGGCAGGCCGACACGCTGCGGCGCGCCTTCGAGGGTACAAGCTCCTGCGGAGCGCGTAGAGGGGATTGTCGTGTAAGGGGTGTGCGCTTCGGCAGGGCCCGGATGGATTGCGGCTCATACGCCAGGGAGGTTGTCGACATCACCAGCCGCCACTGCGACCTCTTCTACATCAGGGCCATGATGTGCGACTCTCTGCGCGGGCGCATCCACGCCATACCTGACAGCGAGTGGACCGAGGCGGAAATTAACTCCCACAAGTGCAGCCTGGCCAGCATCCCCTCCGAGGCCTTCTTCCCTGAGCGAGGCTACCGCCTCGTCGTGCAACGCACGACCTGCGAGGACGGACAGGCCGACCTGCTCGACGGCATTCACGTCTACCGCTGCATACTGACCAACGACACGCTCTCCGGCGAAAGGGAGATAGTGGAATTCTACAACCAGCAGGCCTCCACTGAACGTTGCTTCGACTGCATGACGGGCGACTTCGGCTGGGGCTGCCTGCCCTGCTCCGAGATGAAGGCCAACACCGTCTTCATGATTCTAACCGCCTTCGTCCACAACTTCTACCGCCACTTCCTCAGCCTGGTGGCAGGCGCGGCCTTCGGCCTTGAAACGACATCCAGGGTCAAGCGCTTTGTCTTCTCCTTTATCTCCGTCCCCTTCAAGTGGGTCAACTGCGGCAGCAGAAGGATGTTCCGCCTCTACACGCCCAACCACGCCTACATGAAGCTACAAGTTTAGGCCGGACCTCTTACAGGGAAACTCCTCGTTCCCGCATGGAGAGGGGGAAGGTGTGCGTTTTTTTCACATAATCATAGGCATCAAGCCAGAAATTTTGGCTTTGCCTTGGCTTGATGCCTTATGAAATTATTCCAACATAATAGTTAAACTTGTCTGCGGATTTTAGGAATACGAAAAAGACTGGAAAAATCACCTTGCCGATAGGCTTAAATCCGATGACCTCCAGCTCATACCACCCGATGCCAACATACGCTATGTGCTTTCCCCAGGTGACCTCGTATATGTACCCACCGAAGAAGAACAAGAAGTTGAGGTCGGCAATATCGATGCACAAAGAATATACAAGATGGTTTCATGCACAGGCAAGAAATGTCATTTCCTACCCTACACCGTAGCCTCAATCGTCCTTCCAACAATTGAGTTTGAAGCCCAAAACAAAATGGAACGAGCCCTCACCGGGGAAATGATAAAAGAAGTCTGCATTCCCATTCAAGCCGACCGCCTAGGGAACATCACCAAAATAGGATAGCCATGATCAAACGCACCCTCTGTTTCTCCAACCCTGCCTATCTTTCCATGAAGAACAGGCAGCTTGTCGCCCGCATAGAGCAGGTCGGCGACCAACCCGAACGGACAGCCACTGTCCCCATTGAGGACATCGGCGTAGTCCTGCTAGACTGCCAGCAAATCACCATCACCCATGGGCTACTCTCAGCCCTGATAGACAACAATGCCTCCGTCATCACCTGCAACGAACGCCACATGCCCGTGGGGCTCCTGCTGCCCCTCGAAGGGCACACCGAGCAGAGCGAGCGCTTCCAAAACCAGGTCAACGCCTCCCTCCCCCTCCGCAAACAGCTGTGGCAGCAAACCGTCCAGCAGAAAATACTCAACCAGGCCGCCCTGCTGCGGCAGCTCCACCGCATCGAAACTGGCAACATGCAGCAGTGGGCCTCAGAGGTCCGCTCGGGCGACAGCACTAATCTCGAAGGCCGTGCCGCCGCCTTCTACTGGAGCCAGCTCCTCCCCTCCGTTGCGGGCTTCACCCGTGGGCGCGACGGCATCTACCCCAACAACCTCTTCAACTATGCCTACGCCATCCTGCGCGCCGTCATCGCCCGCGCCCTGGTGTGCAGCGGCCTCCTCCCCACCCTGGGCATCCACCACCACAACCGCTACAATGCCTACTGCCTTGCCGACGACATTATGGAGCCCTACCGCCCCTACGTCGACCAACTGGTAGTGCATACCATGCAGCAATTCCCCGACACCCCAGAACTCACCACCGACCTCAAACACTCCCTCCTCACCGTTCCCACCCTCGAAGTACACATCGGCGGGCAGCGCAGCCCCCTTATGGTAGCCGCCAGCCAAACCACTGCCTCCCTCGCCCGCTGCTTCGCAGGCGAAAGCCGTCGACTCACCTATCCCGAAATGTAATGGACCGTTTTTCAGAATATCGCATCATGTGGCTTCTAGTATTTTTCGACCTGCCCACCGAAACCAAGAAAGAACGCAAAGCAGCCGCCGACTTCCGTAAGAACCTGCTCGCCGACGGATTCACCATGTTCCAATTCTCCATCTACGTGCGCCATTGTGCCAGCCGCGAAAATGCCGACGTCCACCTCCGTCGGGTCCGCGCCCTGCTTCCGCAATATGGGCAGGTGGGCTGCCTCACCATCACCGACCGCCAATTTGCCGACATCGAACTCTACATCTGCAAAAAAGAGGTCCAGCCCAATGCCCCCGGCCAACAATTAGAACTATTCTAAACCCTAGGGAATAACTAAGGTTCGACATTTTATTTTTTTCACTGCGGTTCGATATAGTGTGCCGGCTTGACGAGTCAATCCCACGAACCCAAACAGCCCAAAAGACCAAAAACAATCAGCCCAGGGCGACAATTACATCCATCATTTACCCAAGGCGTTGCCTTGGGCTAAAGGGCTATTGGCCTTTCAGGCCGTTATGATGAAAAATCTGCCACAAAACCATCGAAAGCGCATTAGTACTCGTTTTTACCAACCAAACTATAGGAATAAAAAAACGCATATAAGACAAAAAATCCCGCCATTTCTAGCGGGATTTTTTTAGCCTTTAACAACTTTTTAAACACTGTATCTCATATTATTATAGACATCGTAATGTCAAAGAGCTACTATCGTGTTTTCTTTTCAAGCAATTCACAACATTGCACAAGTTACGGCCTCAACGCTTTCAATGTCAAAGAGCTACTATCGTGTTTTCTTTTCAAGCAATTCACAACGGCATGGTTTTCCATTACTTAAATAAAGGCGACGGAAGAACATATCTACACATGTCTTCCGCCCCCTGATAAGATTTTCACAACGGAATAATCCTTATTGTGAATTGCTTAAAAAGTTTTGCAAAGATAAGACTTTTTTTCCAATCGAGCAAAAAAAATTTACACCCACCAATAGATCAACCCGTTGTGCGCCCAATCCGCACAAAGTATGGTCCTGCAAGAAGGAGCCACCCGGATAATTCACTCCTTCTGGACGCTGCGATAGTTCACCCTGCTTCGGTACATCTGCTCCTTTATGCCTCCCTCGGTCACGAAGCGGTTCTGCATTGTCGCCAGCAACTTGTGGAGCATATAGGCAGCCTGGTGAATAAGCGTAATGCACAGGTTGGCCAACTCCTCGTCGTTCATGCGCTGCAGGGTCAGGGCATAGTCGGTCCTAATCCGTTCGCTTCGGGCATACTGCCTCATCTTCTCGTAGCGCGGATGGTGCGCATCCCATTGCGTCAGGTTGCGCACCCGCAAATAGTCCTCATAGTCAACAAGCAGCTCCTCCAAACTGGCCTTGGCCACATTGGTGAGCTTAATTTCGGTCTCGGAGGAGGTAGCGGCGGCCTGGTTGCCCTCGGCAATGTTCTGTTTGCCGCTGCGGGCAGCCTGCACCATCTGGTCGACGGTGCGGTCGCCCTTGGCGAGGTAGTGCTGGGTGAAATAGAAGGTGATGTCGTAGATAATCTCGGTAACCTTATACACCCGCAAGTGGCTGTAGTGTCCGTGCTGGGGCAGAAAAGTAATGGGCGCAGGCTGAGGGGGGTGGATACTCTGAGAACTCGGAGTAATCGGAGTGCTCGGAGTGTTCTGAATAATCTGATTACTCTGATTATTCTGATTACTCAGATCATTCAGATTATTCTGATTATTCTGATTATTCTGATCGGTTAGATTATTTTGGTTCTTGCTTTCCATGTTTTTTTCCTTAGAGCTCGTATTCCTGGCGGAATTCGGGTATCTCTATATTCTTCCAGCCGAGGGCGGAGAGGGTGTCGCGGAAATGGAACTGGGTCTGTTCCTCGCCGTGGACCAGGAAGAGCTTCTTGAGTTTCTTTTTCTCCTGGCAGCCGATGTAGTTAATCATCTCGCTGTAGTCGCCATGGCCTGAGAGGGACTCGATGCGGCGGAGCTCGGCGCGCACCTTGTGCAGGTGGCCGAAGATAGAAACCGTCTCGTCGCCCCGCATGATTTTGGCCCCGAGGGTGCTGGGCTCGCAATAGCCCACGCAAAGGATGGTAGTGGAGGGGTCCTCGATGTGGTTGGCCAAGTGGTGCTTGACGCGGCCGGCCTCCATCATGCCCGAGGCCGAGATGATAACGCAGGGCTTGTGGCGGACGTTGAGGGCCTTAGAGGCCTCGACCGATTGGATATACTGCAGGCGGTCGAAACCGAAGGGGTCAGGGTCGTTTTTCATATACTCCAGTATCGGCGCGCCGAAACACTCCTGGTGCAGCCGCATGATATTAGTAGCCGAAATGCTCAGCGGGCTGTCCACAAAGACATCCACGTCGGGCAGCAGGTGGGCCGAAGAGAGGCGGTCGAGGGCATAGATAATCTCCTGTGCGCGGCCGATGGCGAAGGAGGGGATGATGAGCTTGCCCTTCTTCTTGGTGCAGGTGTCCAGCACGGCCATGAGCAACTCCTGCTCGGCATTGCTGATAGAGGTGTGCAGGCGGTCGCCGTAGGTCGACTCCATAATCAGATAGTCCACCTGGGGGAAAGGCTCGGGGTCGCGCAGGATGTGCTTGTCGTAGCGGCCGATGTCGCCCGTGAAGCCCAGCCGGATGGTGCGGCGGCCGTCCTTTATCTCCAAGTAGACACAGCTGCTGCCCAGAATGTGGCCGGCGTCGAAGAACTCCACCACCACCTCGCCCTCGATGTTGAAGGGCTTGTGGTAGGGCACGCTGATGAAGCAGCTCATGCACTGCTGCGCCTCGGTCTCGGTGTAGATGGGTTCCACCGGCTCCTGGCCCAGGGACTTGCGCTTCTTGTTGAAGGTGTGCGTGTCGGCCTCCTGGATGCGGCCGGCATCGGCCAGCATGATGGCGCAAAGGTCGCGCGTGGCGGGGGTGCAGAGGATAGTGCCGCGGAAACCCAGCTTAAAGATATAGGGAATCAGCCCCGAATGGTCGATATGGGCATGGGAGAGGATGAGGAAATCAATCTCGGCCGGGTCGAAGCCCAGGTCGCGGTTCATGGCGTCGGTGTCCAGACCCTTGCCCTGATACATACCGCAGTCCAACAAAATCTTCAAACCTTTCTTGGTAATGATGAGGTGCTTGCTACCGGTCACCTCACGTGTGGCCCCCATGAATGATAGTTTCATATAATGCCTGTTTTTTAATTTAAATAAATAGTTAGCAATCTAATGCGTGTCCCTCCTTCCCCGACGGGGCAGGACAAACACATGTGCAAAAATACGATTTTTTTTCCGATTAACAACTCCTTTTTCAACACAAAAACCACCCTTTTCCGTCCCGTACTGCCGCGTTCGTGGCCCGAATCGCCCTCCACGCCTTGCGAAAGTCGCTTTTGCCAGTTACACTGCGACATCCGTGTTTTATTTTTACCCCCTTTCTAAAAGTACATTGGGTGGACGAATGCTATTTAATTTACATTTTACTTACATTTGACTTATGCTTTATTTATCTCCTATCGATAAAATGCGAATTAACCTTTGCAGAAAAATAATCTAGATGACTCATTTAGGAGGCGAGGGAAACGGATGTAGGGGACGGAAGCGGGGGTCCCTATTGGGACGGAGCGGGGAATGCGACACAGGCAATTTGGAGAAAACGAATGTCCTGTAGGAATTTTTTTGATTATATATATAAAAAAAATTGTATTTTTGTAAATTGTTTTGGGTTATGACTTTGGTCACAACCCCATATATATCAATTTATTAAAAAGAAAGAGATGGCATTAAAAAGAGTTATGGTTCTTACAGGCGGCGGCGATTGCCCTGGCCTGAATGCCGTAATCAGAGGTATAGTAAAACGCGCCTCCCAAGAAAAAGATTGGGAGGTGATAGGCTGCATTGAGTCATTCAACGGTGTGCTTCGCGAGCCCACCGAGATCGTGGAGCTGAACGAGAAAAACGTTCACGGCCTGCTGGTCATGGGCGGCACCATCTTGGGCACCACCAACAAAAGCGGCCCCTTTGAGTGGCCCGTGCGCCAACCCGATGGCAGCTGGACCACTGTGGACCGCAGCGACGAGATGATTCGCAAACTCGGCTACATGGGTGTCGATGCCGTGATCAACATCGGCGGCGACGGTTCACAACGTATCTCCCTCGGCCTTGCCCAAAAGGGACTCAACATCGTGGGCGTGCCCAAGACGATCGACAACGACCTCTCCTCCACCGACTACACCTTCGGATTTCAGACAGCCGTGCAGATTTGCACCGAAGCCATCGACAAACTAGTAACCACTGCGGCCAGCCACAACCGCGTCTTCATCATGGAGGTGATGGGCCGCGAAGCCGGCTGGATAGCCCTGCACAGCGCCATAGCCGGCGGTGCCGACGTGTGTCTCATACCGGAAATACCCTACGACATCAACGAGATCAAGAAAAAAATCGAGCAGCGCTATGTCAAACGCCATGGTTTCTGCATCATCGTGGTGGCCGAAGGAGCCAGACCCAAGGGCGGCACCATTGTGGGCACGCAGACCGGCGAGGTGGGCTACCAGCACATCAAGCTGGGCGGCATCGGCAACCAGCTGGCCGCAGAACTCAAATCCGCCGGCGTGGAGCAGGACATCCGCTGCACCATCCTGGGACATCTGCAACGTGGTGGCACCCCCACTGCTTTCGACCGCATCCTGGCATCGGTATTTGGTGTGCGTGCCATGGAGCTGGTGATGGAAGGCAAATACGGCCGCATGGTGGCTTACCACCACCCCGACATTGTGGACGTCTCCCTCGAAGAGGCCGTGCGGGCACAGAACCTCGTGGACCCCAACAGCCTCCTGGTGCACACCGCCAAGGGTCTCGGCATCGAATTCGGAGACTAGCCCATCCCCTACCTCACCCATAAATCACAGAGACAAAACGAACAATAATATATGGACACAAAAAAGATAAAATCAGCCCTCATCTCCGTCTTCTATAAGGACGGACTGGAAGACATCGCCAGAGCCCTCGATGCCCAGGGTGTCACCATCTACTCCACCGGCGGCACCTACAAGTTCATCCAAGACCTCGGCATCAAACCCATCGCCGTAGAGTCCCTCACCGGCTATCCATCCATCCTGGGCGGCCGCGTCAAGACACTGCATCCCAAAGTGTTTGGTGGAATACTGAGTCGCCGAGACATGTTCTCCGACGGCGAGCAACTAGAGCAGTACCAGATTCCGGAAATCGACCTGGTCATTGTCGACCTCTATCCTTTCGAGGCCACCGTGGCCAGCGGCGCCCCAGAGCAGGACATAATAGAGAAAATCGACATCGGAGGCATCTCGCTCATCCGTGCCGCCGCCAAGAATTTTAAGGACGTGGTGATAGTGCCCGCCGTGAACCACTACGAGGAGTTCCTGAAGGTATACCAGGAGCAGGACGGCGCCACCACCCTGGCCCAGCGCCGCCACTTTGCCGCCTACGCCTTCAACGTCAGTTCCAATTACGACACCGCCATTTTTAACTACTTCAACCGCGAGGAGCAGCTGCCCGCCTTTAAGCAGAGCTGCACCGAGGCCCACGTGCTGCGCTACGGCGAGAACCCCCACCAGAAGGGCTACTATTTCGGCGACTTGGAGGCCTGCTTCACTAAGCTTAACGGAAAGGAGATTTCTTATAACAACATAGGCGACATCGACGCCGCCTGCGCCCTCATTGACGACTACAGCGAGACCACTTTTGCCATCCTGAAACACAACAATGCCTGCGGCCTGGCCTGCCGCCCCACCCTGCTGGAGGCGTGGAAGGACGCCCTGGCCGGCGACCCGGTTTCGGCCTTCGGCGGCATACTGATTGCCAACCGCCCCATTACGAAGGATGTGGCCGAGGAGATGCACAAGATTTTTTTCGAGGTGTGCATAGCCCCCGACTATGACGAGGAGGCCCTGGCCATTCTGAAAGGCAAGAAGAACCGCATTATACTGAAACGCAACGCCTTCAAGATGCACGACAAGGTCTTCCGGAGTGTGCTGGACGGGGTGCTGGTGCAGGACCGCGACAGTGTGGTGCCCACTGCTGCCGACATGGCCAAGAGCGTCACCTCGACCCCCATCACCGAGGCCCAGGCCCGCGACCTGGCCTTTGCCACCATACTGGTGAAACACACCAAGAGCAATGCCATCGTGCTGGCTAAGAACGGCCAGCTGTGCGCCAGCGGCACCGGCCAGACCTCACGCGTGGACGCCCTGCGCCAAGCCATTGCCAAGGCACAGTCCTTCGGCTTCGACCTCAACGGGGCCGTCATGGCCAGCGATGCTTTCTTCCCCTTCCCCGACTGCGTGGAGATAGCGCACCAAGCCGGCATTGTGGCCGTGGCACATCCGGGCGGCTCTATCCACGACCAGGACTCCATTGACTACTGCGAGAAGAACCACATGGGCATGGCCATTACCGGCTTCCGCCACTTTAAGCATTAAGCGCCGGGTCCAAAGGGAATATATAGTTCGATAATAATCATAATAAGTATAATATAAAAATGGGTCTTTTTTCATTTTTTAACAAAGAGGTAGCAATGGACTTGGGCACTGCCAACTCCATTGTCATTTACAACGACCAGATTGTGGTAGACGAGCCCTCCATCGTGGCCGTGGACCGCAACACCGGACACATCATCGCCGTCGGCAAACGCGCCCAGTCAATGGCGGGCAAGACCGACAATAAGAACATCGAGACTATCCGCCCCCTGCGCGGCGGAGTCATTGCAGATTTCGAGATGGCCCAACACCTGATTCGCGAGCTTATCGGCATCACCCGCATCAACCGCTCGTTTATGCCCCCGTCGCTCCGCATGGTTATCTGCATTCCTTCTGGCATTACCAATGTGGAAGAGCGCGCCGTGCGCGAATCGGCCGAACAGGCTGGAGCAAAGGAAATCCGCATGATTCATGAGCCCATGGCCGCCGCCATCGGTATCGGCATTGACGTCCTCGAACCCGAAGGACACATGATTGTCGACATCGGAGGTGGCACGGCCGAGATTGCCGTCATTTCGCTCGGCGGCATTGTCTGCAACAATTCTATCCGCGTGGCAGGCGACGAGTTTAACGAGAACGTGGTGGAATACATGCGCAAGCAGCACAACATGGTTATTGGCGAGCGCACTGCCGAGCAGGTGAAGATTAAGGTGGGTGCCGCCATAAGCGAGCTGGACGAACCCCCAGAGGACTACCCCACCCTGGGCCGCGACCTGCTGACCGGTCTGCCCAAGGAGATTTCTGTTAACTACAAGGAGATTGCCCACGCCCTGGATAAGTCTATCGCCCGTATCGAGCAGGCTATTCTTGACACCCTTTCCGCCACTCCTCCTGAGTTGGCCGCCGATATTTACCGCACGGGTATCTATCTGGCTGGCGGCGGCTCTTTGCTCCGCGGATTGGACCAGCGTATCTCTTCTAAGACCAAGCTGCAGGTCCACATTGCCGACGACCCCCTGCGCGCCGTCGCCCGTGGCACCGGCATCGCCCTCAAGAACTTCAACAAGTTTTCATTCCTTATTCGATAATGTCCTGCGGCTTACGGGTCGCAGACATGAAAAGAAGGAGGCAATCACCCTAAAAAGTGGTTGTCTCCTTTCTTATTAATCCCGTTGCTGTTCATAGGAAAAGGTATCCCAACACCAGAACAAATACACACGACCTCCCAAAACAGAAAAGCGTATGCATTTTTTTTTCTACATGCAATATTTTTTGTATCTTTGTGGCAAACAAAAACAATATTATTAACATCTATAAATAACAATAATACAATGAGTAACACTATCAGGAAAACCATTTGCGTCTTAATCGCACTGCTCTTTATGGGAGGTTTCACCAACCTCAGTGCACAAGAGAGCACTCAAAAAAGTAAAAAATTTGAATGGGAAGCATCCATCTCCCAGACGGCCAAATTCAACTTTTTTGACGTGCTGGCCTGCGACATTGCTGTCAGGTACAAGTTCTCCGACCACTTCTCTGCAGGTATAGCTGCCGTTCCTTCCACCTTGATAATGACAGACAGCCCTTTCAATGGTATTTTCTATTTACCCACCATGGCCTCCTTGCGCTATGATTTCGCGACACAAAAGACCCTATCGCCCTATTTCATTCTGGACGCAGGCGGCTCATTCATAGGAGGATTTGAAGGATTTCAAGGCAGGTTTGGCATCGGCCTAGACATCAATGCATTCGACAACTGTTCCTTATTTACTGAACTGGGCATTACCACTCTGGCTTTTGAATCAGTATGGATCCCCATCTCAGCAGGCATTCGATTCTAACGCATCCACTTCAATAAAGAAAAATAGGGCAACCACAATGGCTGCCCTATTTTTTTTTTATCTTAGAAACTAGAGTTTCACTATCTCTTCTATGATATCTTTAATCAGGCGGTCCATGGTGGCATCGTCGCAGTCGTAGTTATTGCATAGGATGGCGAAGCTGAACATTTCGTCGTCGTCGTTGGTGAAGTAGCCTACGAAGTTGCGCACTCCGGGCATGATGCCGCTCTTGACGCGCAGCGAGCAGCCGCCGGGTATTTCGGGAATGACGGCATACTCAGGCATTTTCTGACTGATGCCAAGGGCGCTGGCGAAGTCCCAGAAGAAGGGCTGACGGGCCACGGCGTCGAGAAATTGGGTGACGAAATAGGCCGTTACGTGGTTGTCGCGAGAGAGGCCGCTGCCGTCGACCATTTTCACCTCGCGGGGGTCGAGGTTGAGTTCGTTGAAATAGTCGTAGAGAAATTTACGGCCCGAGGCATAGCAGCCGTGTCCGTCGCGCAGATAGCCCATGAGTTTGAAAAGGCTTTCGGCGGCGATGTTGCTGTTGGTTTGGGTGGTGAGGGCAGTGATGGTGAGGAGGTTGAAGGAGGTGTCCACACACACTTGCTTATACTTCTTGGGCATGGTGAAGTCGACCGAAGGCTCGCCGGTGACGGTGAATCCGTTGCGGCGCAGATAGCGAGTGAAATCCTGCGCCATGGCAAGGGCCGGATGGGGCATTGAAGCACGGAAATGGGTGTCGGCGGTGCCCAAGGGGATGATGCCGCGGCAGATGCGGCTGTTTTCGTAAGGGGAGCCGTAGAAGGTGATGTCGAAAGCCGTGTCGCGCGAACCGGTCAGCACATGGTTGGCGATGGGGATTTCGGGCTGGACGCTGGTGACCACGGCGGGGTCGCCGACCCTACGACCGGCACGGAAATGGACGTCTACTGAGTTTTCGTTATAGTTGAGGCCGCAGGCGCCGCTGCCGAAGGAGTTGCCAATGTCGGACCACTGCCAAGAGGGGTGCATCATCTCGTCTTCGAAGAGAGCGGTGTCGACATAGACGTGGCCATTGATGCGGCGAATGCCCATCTTGCGCAACCCGGCAGCCAGGCGGTTGAAGGTGGAGTCGGTATAGGCGAAACGGTCGGAGCAGAAGAATGGGTCGCCGGAACCGACTACGATTAGGTCGCCGTTGAGGGTGCCACCCTCAATGCTGCCCGAGTAGTAGAGAAAATTTTCGAAGGTGAACTTGGGACCCAGACGGCTGTAGGCAGCAGCTGAGGTGAAGAGTTTGTTGATGGCGGCGGGCATCATGAAGAGGTCCTCGTTGCGCGAATAGATGGTGCTGTCCTTTGTGATGTTGTGGATGCAGACCGCAAAAGAGGCATGTTTAACGGCCGGACGGCGGGTGATGTGGCGGACCACAAAGTCCACCCGGTCGGTATTCTGCGCCACGGAGGCAAAGCAAGTCAATAAAAAAACAAATGCCAGTAGCAGTTTCTTGCAATACTTCATTACGAAAGTTGGGTTTAATTATGTTTGTTGTTGGTTGATTTCGTCGATGCGGTTGAGCACTTGGTCGCGGCCATAGCGGGTGACTGAGGAGGTCATCATCATTTCGGGCAATTCCTCCCAGGTTTGTGAGAGAATGTGCTTCATCGAGTTGACGGTGGCGGCCACTTGACGCTGGTTTTGCTTGTCGATCTTGGTGAAAATGATGATTAGGGGGACGCCGTTCATGCCTAGGAAGTTGATAAAATCTATGTCTATCGGCTGGGGCGGGATGCGCGAGTCGACCAGCACGAAGACGTTCACCAGAGCCTCACGTTTGAGCATATAGTCGGTTATCATCTTCTGCCATTTGTCGCGCGAGGTCTTGGAGGTGCGGGCATAGCCGTAGCCGGGCAGGTCTACCAGATACCACTCGTTGTTGATGACGAAATGGTTGATGAGCTGGGTCTTGCCGGGCCGCACACTTGTTTTGGCCAGCCCCTTATGGTTGGTGAGCATATTGATGAGGGATGATTTGCCCACATTGCTCCTGCCGATAAAGGCGTATTCGGGAAGTCCGGTGTTGGGGCACTTGCGGTAGTCGGTGTTGCTCACCACAAATTCTGCTTTCTTGATCTCCATAGTCTCTCGGTATAGGATTGATGGCAACCGCCGTTATTGCTGACCGTCCTGTTTTCTGCGGGCCAGGCGCACCTGGCGGCGCTCCTGACGTATCTTCTTGCGCTGCGCCCTCACATCCTGGGCGGCCTGCTGTTTCAGCCGTTTCAGTCGCCGCAACTCCTCGCGCTCTTCCTCCTCGATTTTTTTCCACCAGGGCAGTTTCTTCATGTTGATGCGGAAAAGGTGCGGACGGTCGAACACATGGTTTTTGGTGACGTATGATTCAATGTAGCGGGCACGTTTCTCGGGAATAATCTCCTTGATGGCCACCAAAATGCCAGTTTCGTCGGTGTTGCCGAAATCCTTGTTCACAGCCGTGCCGAAGCACCGCATAGTGGGCGTGAGCGAGATATAGGCATTGATCATGGGCGGCACAATACTGCCCAAGGCGCGGACGCTGTGGGTGAGTATCTGATAGTCTTCTTTATAATTATGGCCGTCGAAAAGTTCTTCTAGTTCTTTCTGGGGCATGCTCATGGGCATCGTCTCGAAAGGAGCCACCAGGGCATCGGGGTCGGGGAAGCGTTTCAGCATAAAGTAGCGAACCATATCTTTGGCACGGGCATTCATTTGGGGATACATGGTGATTTTGCCGAAGAAATAGCGCGTCTCGGGAATTTCCAAGGCGATGGCACCCAGGCCGTCCCACAAATTGTCGAGCGAGTAGAGCCCCTTGCGAAGATTGGTGCTGGGCTGGTATTCGGGCTGGACAAAGGCGCGTCCGAGCTCCACCGTATAGGGTAGATAGTTGTTTACAAAGTTTTCGGAGTATTTGAACAGCTCTGACGTGGGTGTCACAAAGGAGCCGTCCTCGGTGCGTTTCATGTTGCTGCCGTGGATAAAACGGTAGCCACCGACGATTTCTTCGTCCGCCGGGCTCCACACAAAGAGTTGTTTAAAGCAGAACGGTTCGGGAAGGGTGTCGAACTCGTCGATATCGCAGTCCTTACCGGTGCCGCCGCCGTCGAGGGCATAGCTCAGCTCGCGCAGGCGGCCTATCTCGCGCATGATATTGGGCGAGAGATGCGCCGTGGTGATATAAATTTCTTTATTACCGCAATTGGTCTTACGGAGGAAATGCTTGTGCTTCAGCTCGGAACGAATCAAATCGCGCGGCACTTTGGGAATGATATAGGAAGTGTCTACCATAATGCTCAATATTTAAATTCGGCCTTGGGATTGTCTTTCAGGCGGTAAATATAGTCCTGCACCAGTTGAGCCCACTCTTTGGCTGAGTAGCGTTTGTCAAAAGTGGTGTAGGGTATCGGTTTGCCCACCACCAACCGCAGTGTTTTGCCACATTGGGCAAACATCTCGGCAGGCAGCAGGGCCATTTCGAAGTTGAACTTGATGCCCAGGCGCTCGCGCAGCCGTGCCAGATTGTAGAAGCGCTTGCGGTTCTGGGCGTCGAAAAAGAAAGGCACCACATCGCGCTGATACTTTACGGCTTTCTTGATGAAGGTGGGCTTCCACTCCAAATCGTGGATGGTGCCGTCTTTGCGCTTGCGCGAGCAAAGGCCTGCCGGAAAGTAAAGCAGCGCGTTTTTCTCGGCAAAGGCGTTTTCCAGCGTGTTGGCGTTGGCAGCATTGCGGTGCACCTTATCGATAGGGATGAAGAGGGGACGCAGCCCCGGAATGTACAGCAGGAAATCGTTCACCGGAAACTTAATATCCGCACGGTAAGGGCCGATAGCCCGCATCAGGGCAAGCCCGTCGGGACCGCCCAAGGGGTGGTTGCCAGCAATGATGGGATAGCCCTCCTTGGGAAGGTTCTCTTCATTCACTACTTCCACCTTGATGTCCAGGCCGTCGGGGCGCGGGGTGTCAAGCAGGGTGTAAACGAAATCCAACCCTACTTTCTCCCGATGTATATAAATGCAGTGGTTGATATCGTCCAGATGCAACAGACGTTCCATCAAGCCCACTAGCCAGTTCGGCAGTTTCACATTCTTGGCAGCCAGAACCTTCTGTATGTCTATGTGCTTGGGACCTATCGCAGTAGGGTCTATGTGATTCTTTTCTTCCATCTGACACAACTATTCGAATTTGCAAAAATACGAAAAAAAACGAATATAATATAAAAATGATGTCCTTTTCGCCGCAAAAAGTAACCCCAACCGCCCTTTGTCACCCCTTTGTCGCCCACTTGCGGGCAAAAAAGACGCCCACTTGCGGGCAAAAAAAGAGGGCAGCTTCCCCTTTGGGATGCAGCCCTCCATAGTATTGTCACCATTTGTGGGTATACCTATCTAGTATGCACTCTATCTTATTTGATTTCGATGCTCTTACCCATGGCGCGCTTTTCCTCTTCGGTGAATTTGGGCAGGGTGATGAGCAGGATACCGTTGGTCACAGTGGCGCTGATTTCGTCCCTTTTGATATTTTCGGGCATACGCAGCAACTGTTTGAATTGCAGATGGCCAAACTCACGGCGCAGATAGTGGCGGGTTTCCTTCTTCTCCTCTTCCTTCTTCTCGTTCTCTACCATTTCTATCACCAGATTGTCGTCGCTGTCGATGCTCAGGTTCAGGTCTTCCTTGGCCAGACCGGGCACACAAAGTTCGATTTGGTAGTTCTCGTTGCTTTCGCTCACATTCATCTTGGGCATTGTGCCTTCTATCTCAGTGCTGCAATTGTTCCAGTTGTCCCAGTTAAAAAGTTCGTTGAACAGGGTGGGCATCAAATCGGGGTTTCTTTTTACGAGTAACATAATTTTAATCTCCTATTTTTTAATTTGTTATTATCAATTTTTGTTTACCTTTCCGTCTGCTTTCTCATCCGCAGACACCCCTGATATATCAATCGCGATGCCAATGACCTACCAATGACAAAATTTCCGAAACAGGGGATTTTTGCGTTATTTTTACCTGTCAAAATTTCCGAATCAGCATTCTGAAGAAGCCGTTAACGAGCCATGGAAAAATATTTATAAAGAAAAATATTGTGTTAAGCAAAATAAAAAATGTATTTTTGCAAACGCATTTAATCTTTTATTACAATGAGGAAGACCTTATTCTTATTACTATTGAGCGCAATAGCGCTGGGGGCTTCGGCCCAAAACAAAATCAATTGGAACCATCTGGACACGCTGATTGGCACGTATCGCTATGCCACGGCCTACCCCTTGGCACAGCAGGCCTACCGGCAGCAGTTGGCCTCGGGCAGCGGGGTTGAGCAGCTGACGGCAGCCCTCTACCTGAACACGCTGGACTACGCCTACAACAACCACTCCACCGATTCGTCCATCATGCGCTGGAGCTACCTAGCCCGCAGGTTGCAAGGGGTGGATCGCGCAGTAGCCTACGCCTTTCTCTTCCAGTCCTATAGCGAGGTTTTCACACAGTACAACTACCGGAACAAAATCACAAAGCAGCGCATTGAGGACATGCTGACCGCGTGCGCCGACAGCGTGCTGGCCTATGCCGAAGCTTTGCGCCGTGCCGACCCCGAGCCATACAGCCGCCTCTTTGCAGCCGACAGCAACGCCCCCTTCACCCTCGACAAAACGCTGCTGAGCATAGCCGTGCAGACCCTGATGGATGCCATTGCCAAGTTTCCCTCTGGTGAAATGACCCTCTACAGCACCTTCGAACCCCTGCCGCTCTTTGTCGCCCGAGTCGAGCAGGCCGACACGCTGCCGCCTTTCCCCCAGTCCTTATACTACCGCATTGCACGGTGCTACGTCGGCCGGTCGGCTGACGAGGCCTGCTGGATTGACCTGCAGCGCTTCGCTCCCTACCAAAACTTCGACCGCACCTACCACTACTACCTGCCGCTGCTGAAGACCGACGAGATGAAGGCCCTGCTGATGATGAAGCGGGCCAAGGCCTTCTACTTTGCCGACAGCCTGGTTGCGGCCGAGAACGCCTGTCTGGAAGTGGAGCACCTGTTCCCCCACACCTACGGCGCCGACCAGTGCCGGGTGCTAAGACGCGAAATATGCCGTCCTCAATTCTCCATAGAGCACGCCAATGTAGCCTCCTCCAAGCGCAACCGGCTGGCCCTCGTCAAGGCCTGCAACACACGGCTGCTGCACTTCCGCTTGGTGCCCTACACCCCTATCCCCGAGGGCCCAGTCAGCCGCGACTCCCTCATGAGCCTCACCCCCATCAAAGAATGGCAGCAGGAGCTGCCCGACCCGGGCGACCACCGCAGCCACCCCTATCTGGTGCCACTGCCCGCCGTGGAACAAGGAGCCTACAGGCTGCTGGCCTACACCGACAGTGTCTTCAGCCAAAGCCTGTACAAGTCGAGCGACGCCGTCTTTATCAACCACATCACCCCTTCCAAAGGACGCACCAACATTATGGGCTACTTGGTGGACCGCCAGTCGGGCCAGCCCCTGACCGACAAGCGTGTCACACTCCATTCCACCGGCATGTTTGGTCACCAACGTAGACGCCACACCTACACCGACGACCAGGGCCACTACAGCTTCAGCACCAGCCCACTGGGACGGAAATTACTCGACCCAGACCAACTGACTTCCGAAACCGACGGAGACCAATTTAACAGAGAGGTTTGGGGATGGGACTACGCATTCTCCAAGAATCAAAAAGAGCGCCTTGAGATTATCATGACCGACCGGCCCATCTACCGTCTGGGCGACACCGTGCAGTTCTGCTGCCTGGCCTACTCCGACCGCGCCACAGGCAAGGACTACATCCGCCACAAAAAGCCTGCCGCCGGAGTGCACCTGATGGCCACCTTTGGCAACTACGAAAGCAAAGACACCCTCTACCTCACCACCGACAAGCATGGCCGCTGCTGGGGGCAATTTGTGATTCCGCATGAGGGGCGCAACGGGAGATATCAGCTGGACGTGAAATCGAAAGGCAAACACAGATACAATGGTTACCGGTACATCCCCGTGGAGGCCTACAAGCCGCCCCACTTCTTTGTGACGCTCTCGCCGAACAAGGAGGGTGCCGACAGCGGCAGCCTGCGCCGTTTCGGCCAGCCGGTGACGGTCTACGGCACCGTCAGCAGTTTCAGCGGTGCCCCCATGGATGGGGCCGAGGGTAGCTGGGAGGTCTCCTGCTCACGGCTGGAGGCCGCCGCCATGCGCGAGGAGTATACCTCCCACGACAGCCTGCGGGTAGGACCTGACGGCTGCTTCCAGTTCAGCTTTACGCCACGGCTGGAGGACTTCGGCGAGGCCGCCGAGGCCCAACACAAGAAAGGGCGCAAAGCCACCTTTGTCTATGAGGCCACCGTTCAAGTGACCGACGCCGACGGCGAGATGCAGATTGCAAGCCTGGCCTTCCACGTGAGCGAGGCCGACGGCTACTGCCAACTGGTCAGCGACGACCTGACCCAGCTGCGCTTCATATACAACGACTTCGACCACCATCCCCTTGCGGGCAAGGTGCGCGTGGAACTGCACCAGCTGCGCCAGCCCGACACCCTGCGCACTCTTGACCCCCTCATGAAGGAAAACCCCACCGCGCAATGGGTGGGCAGCAAAGAAGAATTCCACCGGCTGTTCCCCTTCAGCGCCTACGACAGCGTGGAGGGCGACTGCCACCACTGGCCGGTGGCAGCCAAGTGGCTGGACCGCACCACAGACTCCCGCACATTGGACATCGGGCCGTTGCCCTCGGGCCTCTACCGCATCACCTTCAGCACCCCCGACGGCAACCGGCACGACACCATTGTCAACTACGTGGCTCCTACGGGCAGCGTCACCGGCACCGACCTGGTGTTTGTCCGCACACGGTCCCTGCCCGATTGGGCAAATGGAATCCACTGCCATAAGGGCGACACGGTGCTGTTTGAGCTGGGCAGTCCCTATGGCAACCAGCCCCTCTACTACCACGTATCGGTAGCCTCGCGGGTCATCAAGACGGGCATGATCACCCTCGACAGCAGCCACCTCACCCACCTCACCATCCCCATACAAAAAGACTACGAAGCCGACCTACAGATCATGTTTTCCGCCGTGCGCGAAGGAGTCATTTTCGACCGCAGCTACTACGTCCATGTCCTCCAGCCCAACCAGCACCTCAAGATAGCCACCACCACCTTCCGCGACCGCACGCAACCCGGCCAGCAAGAGCACATTGCCTTCCGCGTCAGCGGAGCCGACTCGACAGGCCTCGCAGCCAACGTATGCCTTACCCTCTTCGACTCCGCCCTCAACCAGTACCGTCGGCTCAACTATGGCCTCAGCCTCTATTACCCCACCCCCACTTCCCGCCAACGAACGGCAGGCCCATTCTCAGTGCTCACCCATGGCACCAACTTCCACCTCGAGGCACAAGCCCAGCTAGCCAAGCCACAATTAGGCTTCGGCCTCTACAACCCCAAAAACTACTACAGACTCATTTCCTCCCACACACAGCACCAAAGGCTAAGAGGTTATGTCTACGACCAAAAGACCGGCGAGGCAATACCTTTTGCCAACGTGACCGCCACCTACCAAGGCGTGAGAATTGCCGGAACCCAGACCGATTTGGACGGCTGCTTCTCCTTCGCCAGTCTACCTGAGGGCGAATGCATCATCTCCATCTCCTCTGTGGGCTACAATAAAATCGGTGTCCAGGTCACCATCACCTCCACCCCCAAGGTGGTCAAGCTCACCATCCAGCCCTCCGGCGTTGCGCTGCAAGAGATCCAAATCGCCGACTGCAAAATACCGACGATAGACATTGGGGAACCCGAAAGCGGCGCACGGCTCTCCGCCGACGACATAGCCTACATGCCGGGCACGTCGGTGGAATCCATTGTGGCCTCGGTAGGAGGCGTTGGCTATAGCGACGGGCGCAAGCGCACCGGCGTGAATGTGCCCAGGTCGGCCATAGCCGAAGTCATGGTACCGCCCGCCTTCACCTCCAGAGAAGCCCCCGTTCCCGAAAACCTGCGGCAGAACCTCTCCACCCTGGCCTTCTTTGCGCCAGCCCTGCGCACGGACGAGCAGGGCGAGGTGTCGGTCGAGTTCACCCTGCCCGACGCGCTCACTCGCTGGCAGCTGGCGGCCTTTGCATGGACCGACCAGATGCAGACAGGTTCCATCGAGCGTTCCATCCTGGCGCAGAAAGAGCTGATGGTGCAGCCCCTGATGCCTCGCTTCCTGCGGCAGGGCGACCGCATGGTGCTGCCCGCCAAGGTGTCCAACCTCAGCGACAGCAGCCTCACCGTGCAGGTGGGCTTCGAGATAGCCGATGCCGACACCACCCACCCCTCCCGCCGTCACCGCCACGACACCACCCTCACCCTCCAGCCTCACAGTTCCGTCACCGTCGGCACCCGCCTCTGGGTAGACGAGCAATGGAACGCAGCGCAATACAAAGTCTTCGCCGTTCAAACCAACCCGTCGGGCAACCACCTCAGCGACGGCGAGCAGGGCCTGCTGCCGGTCCTCTCCAACCGCCAGCGGGTCACCTCCACCACCCTGCTCTACCTGCCCGGCGGTTCTGAAAGTCAGCCCGCCATGCGTTCCTACAGCATCCCCCTCAGTCTAAATGGCACCGACTCGCTCACCATGGCCTATTCCACCAACCCCGCCGACTATGCCTTCCAGTCCCTGCCCCACTTTAGGCGCCACCTGATGCCGGGCAACATCTATCTGGCCAACAGCATCTATGTGAACCAACTGGCCACCCTCGTAGACACCCTCACACCCCAGCAGCGACAGCAAGCCCAACGCCGCCACCTACGCGACCTACGCGACCTGCTACAAAGCCGGCAGCTTCCACAAGGGGGCTGGAGCTGGATGCCCCACGGAAAGCTGGCCAGCCGCTATGTCACCGAGGCCGTGTTGCAACGTCTGGCCCTCTGCACCGAACGCGAGGAAGAGAGATACAACAAGCAAGCCTTCCAGCGTGCGCTGAAATACATCGACCGCCAGGTGGTGGATGCCTACCAGCACCGCACCGAGGGCAAGGACTACGCCAGCAGCCTCTCGCTCCTCTACACCCGCAGCCTCTACCTCCCCGCCTTCCCCTTCGACAGCACCGACACCCTTACCCGCCAAGCCTACGACTTTTACTACCAGCTGTGCCGCATGGGCGCCGATGCCGACATGCCACTCCACGTCCGCGGGCAGATGGCCCTACTGATGCAACGCATGGGCGACACCGCCGACGCCGTCCGTCAGGCCATCCGCATCAAGGAAGCCGCCCACACCGACGAGAGCGAAGGCATGTACTGGGCTGAAAACCGCTATGGCTACGGCTGGTATCAGCGACCCATAGAGACCGCCGCCCTAATGGTGGATGTCTTTGCCGACGTGCTACACGACTGGACCTCGGTGGGCCGCATACAGCAGTGGATTGTTGCCTCCAAGCAGGGCACCGTGTGGTCCTCCGACATGGCCACTGCCAGTGCTGTGCGCGCCCTCTTGCGGCAGCCGCAAGGCCTCGCCAAACCCGCGGGCGGCCGAGTCGATGCCCTTGTGAACGGCGCCCCCTTCCCCCTGCACAGCCAACCCGAGCCCATCAAAGTTACGCCTAAGACCCAAGAGCTGCACCCGAATTCCCAATTCTCGAATCTCAATTCTCAAATCTCAATTCAACTCATCTCCACCTCGCCCCTGCCCTCGTGGGGAGCCTTCTTCCACAGCCGCCTGCTCCCGCTGGACAGCATCGAGGCCGACAGCTCCGGCATCGCCCTGCGCAAGAGCATAAGCCGTGTGGCCTCCGACGGGAGCCTCCACCTACTCACCCCCGACGACACCCTCCGCGTTGGCCAGCGAGTACGCATCCGCATCGACATCACCTGCCAGCACGGCATGGACAACCTCGTGTTGGCCGAACCCCGCGCCGCCGGATTCGAACCCGTCAGCACCGCCAGCGGTTGGCGGTGGAACCAAGGCCTAAGCTACTACGTGGACGTGCGTGACAAAGGGCTCAACTGCTACATAGACCACCTAGGCGAAGGCAAATACTACGTCGAGTACGACCTCTACGTGCGCCATGCAGGCACCTTTGCCACCGGCAGCAGCACCCTCGGCAGCGCCTATGCCCCCCAATTCCGCGCCAACGCCCCCTCTGCCACAATCCGTATCACAAAAAAACAGTAGCCTCTCACGTAATAAATCATAATTACTGCTGACATGAAAAAGACAATCACCCTCCTCCTCGCCCTTATCGTGGGGCTCGTCCTGCAGGCCCAAACCTTCGTGGGCAGCATGACCATTGCCTCCTTCGGGCAGAAAAACGTCAAATGCACCCTCACCGTCTACAGCCACGGACACGCCACGCTGGTCATGCAGCGCGTCAAATTTGCCAAGCTCATGCCCGTGCGGGTCGACATGGCCGTTTCCGGCCTCACCGCCAAGCAGGACGCCGACGGCAACCTCCGCCTCACCGGCACCGGCATCATCCCCACAGCAGGCGGCAGGACTTACCCCAAAAAGACCATCACCGACTTCCACGGCACCGTCCGCGGCTCCACCCTCAGCGCCACCTTCACCATGTCGCAAAAGACCGTCACCTACACTGGCACCAAACAAAAGTAACGTAAAACCCCTCCCTCTATGAAACACAAACCATTCATCCCGCTCTGCCTGGCACTCCTGGCCACCGGCCTGCATGCCCAAAGTCAAGACCCCGCAGCCCCCATCCCCGCCCCTGAGCGGAAAAGCGTGGCCGTCCAGGCAGCCCGCCCCATCTCCACCCCCGCCACCGACCAGGAGATAAAAGTCAACAGCAAGAAAGCCGCCCAATACACCGCCATCGATCCCTTCCGCCTCGTTGGCCAAAACCAGATGGCTCGTGCCGTCCGCGACGGCAAAGTAGGCTACATCAACCAAAACTACCGCGAGAAAATCCCCTGCAAATACGACTCCGTCGGCCCCTTCGTCCTCATATCCGACAACATCTACGCCCCAGTCATCCGCTCAGGCAAGAAAGGCTACGTCAACACCAACGGCACCGAAGTGGTTCGCTGCCGCTACGACAGCCTCGGAACCTTCTTCCGCATCGGGGACGCCATAGCTGCCAAAGCCTACCTGGCTGGCAAGACAGGCTATGTGACCATCAGCGGCAAAGAAACCGTCCCCCTCAAATACGACAGCATCGACCCCTTCTGCCAGTACGCCGCCAAAGTGCTCGCCCACGCCTGCCAGGAAGGCAAGTGGGGCTACATCAGCATTCAAGGCAAAGCCGTCGTGCCCTGCCGCTACGACCTCATCCACCCCTTCGAAACCATCCGGGGCGAGTGGCTGGCCCGTGCCGACAGGGAAGGGCTGTGGGGACTGGTCAACCTCGAAGGCAAAGAGCAAGTACCCTGCCGCTACGACCTCATCCAAGACTTTCTCGACCTCGGCAACACCTGCCTGGCCAAAGTGGCCGTCGGACCCCACTGGGGCTACGTCGACCTCTGGGGCAAGAATGTCGTCCCTGCCAAATATGACATCGTCGAGAACTACATCATCGTCGGCCGCACCCCCCTCTGCTACGCTAGGCTGAACGGCCACTGGGGGCTCATAGGCATCGAAGGCAAAGAAATGGCTCCCTGCAAATACGACGACATCCAAGGCTTCGAACTCCTCGGCGGTGCGCCCATGGCCAGGGCCCAGCGCGACAGCCTCTGGGGCTACCTCGACCTCGCCGGCAAAGAGCGCATCCCCTGCCGCTACACCGTCTTCGGCTCCTTCGTCCAGGTCGACGCCGTCACCGTTGCCAAAGTGCAGCGCAAAGGCAAGTGGGGATATGTCGGCACCGACGGCAGCGAAGTCATCCCCGCCAAATACGACAGCATCACCGACTTCGAAAACGGCCTCGCCACCGTCACCAAAAAAGGAAAAACCTACCAAATCAACATCCGCGACAAGAAAGTCCGCTGACCCCAACCGGGGGCATCCGCCGCCCCCGCTCCTCCGCCCCACGCTACATTCTGTCAGCCCGTAGCCGACAAAAAGTAGCGTGGGGCGAAATTTTGTCGCCTGTGTTCTTTTGTGGCATTCGGCTTGCACTTACCTAAGTGTCTGCCAACGAAAGGAGGCAGGCAAAGAAAAACAAAGAACAATTTAAAATTATAGGAGATTTAAGCTATGTTACTCGCAAAAAGAAATCAAGATTTGATGCCCTCGCTGTTTAACGAGTTGATGAATTGGGACAATTTCGCCGACGAAGGAACGATGCCCAAGATGAACGTGAGCGAAAGCGACAAGAACTACGAACTCGAACTCTGCGTACCCGGCCTGTCAAAAGAGGACTTGAGCATTAACATCGATAGCGAAAACAACCTCATCGTGGAGATGGCCAAGAAAGAGGAGAAGAAGGACGAAAACAAAGACCGCCACTACCTCCGCCACGAATTTAGCCAGCTGCAGTTCAAGCAGCTCTTCGCCCTGCCCGAGAACGTGAAGAAAGAGGCCATCGAGGCCACGGTACAACACGGTGTGCTCCACATCACCCTGCCAAAAATACAGGAAGAGGAGAAGAAAGCCCAAATGCGACAGATTGAAATCAAATAACCGTCGTCCATCCATCATCGCAAGCCGAGGAGAAAACCATCTCCCCGGCTTTTTTTATGCCCTGCCTTAGCCATATACAGAACCGCCTACCCGAGATTACCACTCTTTTCAAAATGACAAATCTTTCGTCATGCCTCAACAAACGAAGTTCCTGCAAGGAAACAACCGTTTCAACGGAAACAAAACAATAAATAATAGTGGAAATCAACATATTGAAAAAAAATATCAAGAAATATTTTTTTCATTCGATTAATTTTAATATCTTTGCAAAAAAAGTGCTATATATCAAATACTAAGTATTAGGTTGAGCATAATGGCTTTAGCCATCATAATAAAGATATTTTACAATAAAAAAGATTCCGAATCTTACAATTATACGTTTAACTATAGAGTAATAACCTATTCATTATGAAATATTTATTTTTTATCAAGCAACATTTTTCCTCCAAGTTGTCATTATTCATCGTACTAATAACTTTATGTTTAATAGCCACGAGCTGTGGACGAAAAAGCCCTGTCAATTGGTTTAACGGTCCGACGGAAATCAGTTATGAGGCACAGACTATCGAATACACACTAATCCATGAAACTGAAATGTGGTTGCGCGATGCCGAATATTGGATTTATGAGACGGTAGACGGGAATCGAGACTCAGTTATATACAAAAGTGACAAGATAACCCCAGCCGATGGAAAAATTGTTGGCGACTGGTTCGTTGCAACCGCCAAAGACTGCACTGTCACCCTTCAGGTAGATGAGAACAACACAACCCACAAACGTGCAGTCAGTGTTGTAGTACGGGACGGTTTTTCCGAACTTGGAGTTTCCATTATTGACTGCACTCAGAACAGTAAAACAGAGGAATAAAAAGTTCTGAATTATACATTTTGAATTCTGAGTGGCTGCCGCCGTTGTAATTCTGAGTTCTAAGTGATGATTAAAAAATAAGGTGATACAATAAAACCCCATAGGGGTTTACTCTTAATAACCCCGCACAAAGTGTGGGGCGCAGTAAATCAATACTATATTGCGTCTCGGTGAGACGCGCTCTAATACATAACATCATTTTACCTTTTTTTTTAACGATTACTAAATTCTGAATTCTGAGTGGCTCCCGCCGTTGTAATTCTGAGTTCTGAATTCTAAGTGGATCCCGACCCACTTAGAATTCAGAACTCAGTTTTTAGAATTCTCTTTTATTCGTTTTTTTTGTGTACTTTTGCAAAATAAAAGATACACGATACACTGCTAAGACATGATTTATTTCGACAGCGACTATATGGAAGGGGCGCATCCAGAGGTGATGCGCCGCCTGATGGAGACCAACCTCGAACACACCGTGGGCTACGGCGAGGACCCACACAGCGCCCGTGCCCGCCAGCTGATACGCGAAGCCTGCCATGCGCCCGAGGCGCTGGTGCAGTTCCTCATCGGCGGCACCCAGACCAACGCCACCGTCATCGACGCCCTCCTGTTGCGCCACCAAGGCGTCCTGGCCGCCGAGACGGCCCACATCAACGTGCACGAAAGCGGCGCCGTCGAGCACAGCGGCCACAAAGTGCTCACCCTTCCCTCCCACGGCGGCAAAGTACATGCCGACGACGTGGAGCAGTACATCGCCACCTTCTACAGCGACGACACCTACCCCCACATGGTAGCCCCGGGTCTGCTCTACATCACCCAACCCACCGAGCTGGGCTCCATATACAGCCTTGCCGAACTCGAAACCCTCAGCGCCGTCTGCCGCCGACACCACATACCCCTCTACCTCGACGGGGCGCGCCTCGGCTACGGCCTCATGGCCGAAGGTGCCGACTTCACCCTAGCCGACATTGCACGGCTGTGCGACGTATTCTACATCGGCGGCACCAAAGTGGGAGCCCTCTTCGGCGAAGCCGTCGTGGCGCCCCGTCCCGAGCGGCTGCCCCACTTCTTCGAACTAGTCAAGCAGCACGGAGCTCTCCTGGCCAAAGGCCGCCTGCTGGGGGTGCAGTTCGAAACCCTCTTCACCGACGGCCTCTACCAGCGCATCGCCCGCCATGCCGTCGAAGAGGCCCTGCGCATCCGCGATGCCTTCGTGGCCCGCGGCATCCGCGTGGCATTCCCCTCTCCCACCAACCAGCAATTCTTCGTACTGCCCAACACACTCATGGACCGCCTGCGACAAGAAGTCTCTTTCGAAAACTGGGGCCCTCGCGGCGCAGACGAGACCACCGTGCGCTTCGTCACCAGCTGGGCCACCACCCCTGAGGACGTGGACCACTTGATAGATTTAATTTAGTTATTAGAAAAAGTGGATTGTCTCGGCAGCCCTTCGCTTGGGGCGAAAGAGGTCATTTGTCGACAACGCCGCCCTAGGTGGCATGGTCGTCGACATCGCTACCGGTCTCCTATGCGACTTCGGTGTGCGTGAATACGATGCCACAAAATACCACGAATACCCCGATGGCCACAAATCCTTCAAAGGAGTGACAATCAGCTAATGAGGCGAAATACAGTCTTTAGTCCAGTGAGCCTGCCAACTCCCCCCCCTATTACAACAGCATTGGATACGACATCGTATGCACCGCTCAAGGTCCCATCATATTAGAGATCAACACCGGTGCCAGCGTCTGCGTTTCCCAAATGGGGCGCGAGTGGGGTATTGCCGATGCATTCGTCAAAAGCTAGATTTCTCTTTCTAAATTGAACTAAAGGCCAATGGGGTGAACCAAGTATCGTGCCAAGATGGTGCAGTCAGCTAAAACAAAGCCCCGTCAGTACCTGCCGTCGGAGACAAGGGTGACGGAGCCTAAAGAGGCCTGATAACTACCAACAAACCGCTTGCTAGCGGATAACCTTGACGAATTCGGCTTTGCCCGAAACGGGCTTGACCACATAGATGAGGGCAGACGAGGTGTCGCCACCAGGGCGCACGGTCTCAGTTACAAAGCAGACCATGTTTGTGTCAGGTTCTACTGACTTAGCCACGGACACAGGAGTTCCCAGGGGCATAGGATAATCGCCGCAGGCCTCATCAAAGAGTGCCTTTGTCTCAGCGGTGATCGGTTCCATATTATCAAACTCGGGCATGGGCACAAACTCGCCCGGAAGGGCACCTATACGAATCAGCCAAGGAACGATTTCCTCAGAAGCAGCAGCCATACGGGCAGCCCGAACGCCATAACCCTCCAACGTGATATTCTCTGGCAGATGTGCCATCAGGCTGTCGCGGCTGGCCTCTATGCCGCCGCTGCCAAAGGTGCAGAAAGGCACGAGGACCTTGTCTGTGAAGTCGACCTGCTCTAGCAGCGAGGCAATGGGGAGAGCATACGTGCCGAACCAAATAGGATAGCCGATATAGATAGTGTCGTAGTCGGCCAAAGAACTCTTTATTGGGTTGATTTCGGGCAGAACGCCTTGTTCACGCTCCTGCAGGCTGCGTTCAATGGTTTTCTGATAGTTGGTGTCGTAAGGGTTGACCAGAGTGATTTCCTCCATATCGGCACCCACCTGCTGTTGAATGAGCTGCGCCAACTGGCGGGTGGAACCCTGATGTGAATAATAGAGAATCAGCGACTTGGTGGCAGGCACCTCCTTGACATTGCGCGAATTGCAGGCTCCAAAGACAAGGGCCACACAGAGTAAAAGTACGATTTTCTTCATAATATAAGTTTCTATTAACTGACCAAATATTTAGGTTGCAAAAGTACAACTATTTTCACAATATAGAGAAAAAGAATCATCCCGCCAGATGACAAGCGGCAAAATGGGCAAGAAGAGAGGCAATTGGGGTGACGAAATATGGAAAAAAGATTGTATTTTTGCAAAATGAAAAACAAGGCTAACAACACACACAAAAAACACTGGAATAAAAACAATTAAATAATACTCTTTATGAACGATTTCATTTATGATATACCTACTAAGGTATATTTTGGCAAAGACCAATTGAAGAACCTAGGACCCGAACTGAAGAAATACGGTCAGCGCGTGCTGATGGTGTACGGAGGCGGCTCCATCAAGCGCATCGGCCTGTACGACAAGGTGATGAACGAGATAAAGAAAAGCGGTCTGGAAGTGTTTGAACTGAGCGGCGTAAAGCCCAATCCCAGCATCGAGTCGGTGCGCGAGGGCGCCCGTATCTGCAAGGAAAAGCAGGTGGATGTAGTATTGGCCGTAGGCGGTGGCTCCACACTCGACTGCACCAAGTTCATCGCAGCCGGTGCCAAGGTGGACTTCGACCCCTGGGACTTCTTCAACGACAAATGGGCACCGCTGACCGAGGCACTGCCCATCCTGGATGTGCTCACGCTGAGTGCCACTGGTTCCGAGATGGACTGCGGTGGCGTCATCTCCAACCCCGCCACCAACGACAAGATTGGCCGCCTGGAACCCGTGTTGCAGCCCAAAGCCTCCTTCCTCGACCCCACCACCACCTTCACCGTCAGCCCCTACCAAACCGCCTGCGGGTCGGCCGACATGATGAGCCATATTATAGAAGTCTATTTCAACATGAACGAAGACTTCGACATGCTGGACGGCTTCATGGAGGCCCTGATGCGCAACATTGTCAAGTACGCCCCCATCGCCATGAAGGAGCCGGAGAACTATAAAGCCCGCGCCGAGCTGATGTGGACCGGCACCTGGGCCATCAACGGCTTCATCGACGGTGGCAAACGGCAGGCCTGGAGCTGCCACCCGATGGAGCACGAGCTGAGTGCCGTTTACGACATCACACACGGCCTGGGGCTGGCCATCCTCACACCCCGCTGGATGGAATACTGTCTAGACGAAAGCAACGTGGACAAGTACGTGCAATACGCCCAGAACGTCTTCGGCATTCACGGCACCGACAAGATGGAGGTGGCCCGCAAGGGCATCGAAGCCCTCCGAAACTTCCTCTTCGGCCAGTTGGGGCTGAAATCCACCCTGCCCCAGGTAGGCATCGACGAAACCCACTTCGACTCCATGGCCGAGAAAGCCGTGAAGAACGGCGGCACCCAGCACGCCTTCAAACCCCTTGCCAAGGAAGACGTAAAGAACATCTACAAGATGTGCATGGAATAAGGCAATAATTCCGACTGCCCCACCCCGGACGGCAACCGCCCGGGGTGGAACCTAAAGTACCTTTCCTGAATTCTAACTGGGACCCTCCCCCATTTAGAATTCAGAGCCACCCGCCGGGTGGCTCAACGGGCGGCCAGCCAATGGACACGCCCACGTGCGGCCATAACAGGTGACCACACCTCAATAGATACTTCGCCATCTGAAGAAGGCCTTCTTCGCCTTAGGGGCGGTTTATTTTATCACTATAGTGTTCTTGTCGGGGAAGGCTTTCCAGCGTTTGCCGTAGGCATCGTAGGCATCGGTGACCACCACAAAGGCATCGGGGTCAAGGCTGCGAATGGTGGCAGTGACGGTCTCGACCTGCCGCATGGGCAGCACCATGAAAAAGGTGCTGTTGGGCTCCAACGAGTAGAGTCCCTGGCTATTGAGGATGGTGGCAGTACGATCGATGTTCTTCAATATAAACTGACGTAACTCAGCGTTCTCTTTCTTGGTGATGATAAAGACCAACTTGTCGTTTTTGGAGCCTGAGACCACGTAGGCAAGGGTCTTGGTCATGAGGAAGATGCAAAGGAGGGAATACAAAGAGAGTATACAGGAGGAGCCGCCCTCGGGGCCGTGACCGGTGCCAACGCCGAAACCAATGACCAGCAGTCCCAGCAGCACGATGATGCCGTCGGTGCAGAGGAGGGCATTGGAAAACTTTACACGGAGATATTTGTTCAGTATCATGGCTATGATGTCGGTGCCTCCGGTGGTGGCCTTGCGGCCAACGATGAAGGCCGAGCCCACCCCCACCAGCACAGGTCCGATAATGGCGGCCACGATAAGGTGGTCAGAAAGGTTCAGAACGCCACCGCAGAGCTGCGCGGGATCCAGCATCTGCAGCGCCTCACGGGTGGGATAGACCAGCGACGAAAGGCCGTTCATGATGAGGGGCGTGATGAGGGTGGCGAAAAGGGTCTTCACCCCGATGCCTTTGCCCAGTAGGAAGTAGGAAAGGATGAGCAGTGGGATGCTGATCATGTAGCTAAAGGTACCCACCTGCAACTGCGGGAAAAGGTTGTGCAGCACGATGCTGGCACCGAATACGCCCCCCGGCACAAACTTGTAGGGATTGATGAAGAGGACGAAGCCCACGCTGACAATGCAGCTGCCGAGTATGATGCTGAGATAGTCAGAAACAACTGATTTTGTATTATTTGTATTCATCGTGATTTCGATTGTGCTTTTGATTTGAGTTTGCAAATTTACATAAAAAATATGACTTGTGCGCCGACTGATGAAAACCAGTTTTTATCGAACAAGGATTATCACGTATTTGCCGTTAATTATTTTTTGGACGATTTATGACATTTCATCTTTTTTTCGGGGGGAATGAACGAAAAAAAATCTGAAAGACCGAATTCCGCATTTATCACATCCCCTTCGCCGTGCCTTCGCTCTGCCTTCGCCATTTCGTCTATAGTTGGTCGATACATCTTCTATTGTTCTTCGAGCTCCAGAATGGACAAGTAAGGCCGAAGGAATGTTAATCCGAATGTTATACGGCACATTATGGCTGGGGGAACAGCATGGTTTCTTTTCCCCATTTTTGTTTCTTGCCGGAGATGGGCGCGACCGAACGGCGGTAGCGATAAAAAACCGCACTGCCCTAGAGGGTGCAGTGCGGCCCAGCCCCCGCCGCGAGGCGGGGGCATCGGACAATAGTTAGAACCTGAAGAGTTGTTTGTATTTGTATTCGGTGGCGGAAACGGTGGGACCGAGCAGGCTGGCCACTTCCTTGGGGTTGAACTTCTTGGCGTTGCCAGAGATGAGCACTAGGAGGGGACGGCCTTTGATGTACTTGGCATGGAAGGCCTTGAGGTCGTCCATCGTGAGGCGGCTGATTTGCTGGGTGATTTCGTTGGTGCGGTCGCGCTGCCACCCATAGTCTTCCATGCAGGTCTGTACAAAGCTGGGCAGGGTGCGGAAAGTGCTGTAGTTGCTGTTGCGCGCCACCACCTGATGTTCGATGGCCGGGGTCAGCTTGTCGGGGCGGTCGGGAAGGGCGAGGAGGAGGTCGCGCATGGCTTCGACGCCGTCGCGGGTCTTGTCGCACTGGGTGCCGAGGAAGGCATACATGAAGGCGGGGTTGCGGTTGAAGAGGTCGAAACGGAAGCGGCCATAGGTGCTGTAGCCCAGGGAGCGGAATTCGCGTATTTCCTGAAAGACGACGCTGTTCATGCCTCCGCCGAAGTATTCGTTGAAGAGGAGAGCGGCGGCGCGGTCGGCGGTGTCAAAATCGATGCTGGGCATGAGGAAGGCGATGTCGGACTGGAGGAACTTTTTGTTGGATACGAAGAGAACCTGCGACTGGGTGTGGGGCTGTTTTTTGAAAGCGCGGTTGGGGACTACTTCCACCTCGTTGCGGACAAGGCCGTAGGCGTGTATCTTCTGGCAGAGGTCGCCGGGGTCGGTGTTGCCGGAGAAGGTGGCATGGCCGTTGCGGGAGAAGATGCGCGCCACCTCGTCGTGGAGCTGCTGGCCGGTGCGTTTGCCCCACTCCTTGTAGGGTGTTTTGCGCAGGAAGGAGGACTGGCTGCCATAGTCGACATACTCGCTGAGGGCGGAGAACCAGGAGTCGGAGGCGTTTTTGGAGGCTTTTTCTTCGGCCTTGATGGCATCGACGAGGAGTTTGATTTGCCTTGGGTCGTGGGTGGGGCGGGCAATCCAGCGCGCCACGAGGCTGAGGATGCTGTCGAGGTTCTGTTCCAATCCGCTGATGGTGAGGGTGCTTTCGTCGTCGCTGCAGCCGAGGTAGCAGGAGCCGCCGAGGCGGTCGAGGGCCATATTGAACTGCTGGCGGTCCATGCCGTCGGCGCCGACGGAGTGCATGTAGTACATGGCACGTTCAAGGTCGTGGTTGTCCAACTCGCCATATTTGAAGGTGAGGGTGAGTTGGAAGACATCGTTCTTGGGGTTGGGTGCGCTGTAGAGCCTGCAGTTGGGGGTGAGGGGGGTGATGGCGACGTCGGTTTTGAAGTCGACCTCTTGGGGTTTGATGGGGTCGGGCTGCTGGGAGGCTATCATCTGGGCGAAGGGGGAGTGGAGGTTTTGGTTTTGGGCTTCGAGGTGTTCCCAGTCGGGTTTGACGGCGCTGTCGTGGCGAGGGAAGCCCATCTTGGAGCGCACCAGGGTGCAGCGGTCGGGGTCGAAGTAGCGTTTGGCCACCTCGGATATTTCGTCGCGAGTGAGTCCCATCCAGCGTTTGTTGTCGTTTATCCATTCGGCATAGCTGCTGTTTTCGAGTTCGAGCTGGAGAAGCAGCTGGGCGAGGCTTTCGTAGCTTTCCACTTGCCGCTGGCGTTCCACGAGGCTGGAAATCTTGATGCTCTCCAGCAGTTCTTCGCTGAAGTTGCCCTGCTTGATGCTGTCGAGGCAGTCCCAAATGACTTGTTCGGCGGCTTGGTGTTTCTGCCCGATGATGTTGGGGACGTACATGATGACGTTGGTGCCTGCATCTTGGAGCGAGAGGGGGAGGAACTGTGCCTCCATGATGCGGCCGTCGGTGGTGGCTTTGTCGAGCAGGCCGCTGCCGCCGTCAAGGAGGCTGGCCAGCATTTGCAGGGGGAGGTAGTCGGAGTGGCCGCAGGGCACACCGGGGAAGACCATGAGTCCCATCTTAATGGGGGTTTGGCGGACGTCGACCACTTTGCGCCCGGCGAACTGGGGAAGGCTGTGGGCGGGCTGGGGGGGAAGTGTGCCGCTGCGCCAGTCGGAGAATTTCATTTTGACGAGTTGGCGGGCTTCGGCGGCGTTGAAGTCGCCCACCAAGATCAGGGTCATGTTGTTGGCCACGTAGTAGGTATCGAAAAACCACTGCATCTGGCTGGGCTGCGGGTTTTTGAGATGGTCGGCCAGGCCGATGACTTCGCGGCTGTAGGGGTGGTCGCCGAAAGATTCGGTGAAGAGGTTGCGGCCGAAGTCGTGTACCATTTGGTTGTCATACATGTTCTTTTCCTCGTAGATGGCCTCCAGCTCGGACTGGAAGAGGCGGAATACGGGGTTGCGGAAACGTTCGGCGTAAACATCCATCCAGTTGCTCAGCTGGTTGGAGGGGAGGGTGTTGTAGTAGACGGTGTAGTCGTAGCTGGTGCCGGCATTGAGGCCAGTGCAGCCCATCTGCTGCAGGATGGCGTCGACCTCGTTGGGGATGGCATACTTGGAGGCAGCGATATTCAGGCGGTTGATTTCGAGCTGGATGTCGTGGCGCTGCTTGGGGTCTTGGGTGGCGTGGAGGCGGTCGTAGGCCTGGCTAATGCTGTCGAGATAGGGTTTCTCAGCGGCCCAGTCGGTGGTGCCGATGCGGTCGGTGCCCTTGAACATGATGTGTTCGAAGTAGTGGGCCACGCCGGTGGCAGAGGGGTTTTCGTTCTTGCTGCCGGCATGGACCACCACGCAGCCGTAGACCTTGGGTTGGCTGTGTTCCTCGCAGAGGATTACTTTGAGACCGTTGTCGAGACGGAAGGTTTCGACCTTGACGGGCAGCTGGGCATGGAGCACCGCAGCAACAGCCATCAGGAGGATAAGGGAAAAAAATCTTTTCATGGGTATATTTCTTAATGATACTTGGGTGACTATTGTGGGTTTGTTTTCGGTTCCTCTCGGGACTAACCGCGGCGTACAGGCCCGGGTTATTGCGTAAGGAAACGCAGAATATCCTCTTGGCTGTAGACGGCCGAGGTAAGGCGACGTAGTTCTTTGCCCTCTTCGAAGAGGATGAGGACCGGGATGGTAGTGCAGCCGTACTCTTTGGCAATAGTGGGGCAGCGGTCGATGTCCACTTTAATGAAGCGGTAGTCACTGCCCAACTGTTTTGCAACAGCCTCTATGCGTGGGTACATCAGGCGGCAAGGGCCACACCACACGGCGGTGAACATGCAGACAGTTTTGCCATGTGCTATGGCTTTGCGGAACCCTGCCGAGTCGGCCTCGTCGAGCAGATTGGAGTGCACCGGAGCAAAAAGGCCTGTGGTGTCGCCTTCCAACAGGGGGTTGCCCTCAGCGTCGATGCTGAGGGTGACAGCCCCCTCGTGGGAAGGTGGGGTGAAAAAAGTATCGTCCACTTTGCCCTCAACAGCCGACAACAGCACGGACACAATGTCCATTGTCTGCCCCTGCATCTTCATCCGCATCTCGGTGCGCACTGGCAACCCGTAGGGTACCTCTTCGTTGAGGGAGTATTCGAAGGGAATGTGGTAGGTGGTGTCGAGCCAAACGGTGGTTGTTTGGCTGACCATGGCATTGCCGCTCTCGAAGCTTACTTTCAGACAACGGTGACCCGCCAAGGTTTCTAAACCGTTGTCCACCTCAAGCAAAGGCACCGTCATGGTGTCAGGGTCGAGTCCTTGGGTGGATACGATGGGTTTGCCCATCATGCCCATGACGGTGTACATCTTTTTCTCGGCCGACAGGTAGAGCGTCTTGGTCTTCGTTTGGGGCATGTCGGTCATTACGTCCGCCCCCCGATAGTAGGAGGTGTAGGTGGTGACCCCGCCACCCACCACCCTGTGGCTGTAAGTGACTACACCATTCCACAGCTCTTGAGCCCCAAGGGATGTCACGGCCATGGCGAGAACCAATAGTATGAAAACTCTTTTCATGGTACTACTCCTTATAAATAAGGTTAGAATTAGCGGTGCTCAGATCTCACTATTTCTTCACCACCCGTTTGACGGTAGTACTATTTGCCGTGGTAATGCGCACAAAATAAGCGCCACGGGGCAACTGGCCAATGTTGAGCTGAGGCTGGGTGGTGGTGATGATGCGGCGGCCGCCCATGTCCATCAGTTCGACTTTTTGCAGGCCGTCGGCTTGGATGTTGAGCACGGTGGTGGCGGGATTGGGATAGACCTCCACAGGGGCAGGAGCGGGGGTGTCGGCGATGCCCAGGTGGGCACAGGGCCACTGGAGGAGGTGGGTGCCGCCATTGCGGTAGGCGTATTCGACCGAGACGCAGTCCTCGCCATACTGGTTGCGGACGTAGTAGTTGATGTAGCGGTCGGTGCCGCCGCCGGGGTGGAAGACGGAGTAGACCTCGCTAGGGGCGACGAGTATGACCACGGAGTCGCGGGTGCTGCCTTGGAGGGCGGCGGTGCCATAGACGTAATGGCCGGCCGACTCCAACGAGAGGTAGGCACCGCCCTGCCATCCGTTGCCGCGAGTGCATTCCATAACAACGGTGAGGGGGCACATCTCTTCGGGGTCGTAGGCGGCCTGGGCCACACGGACGGTGCACTGCTGGTCGCCTTGGACAAAGGTTATATAGGCCACCCGCTCGCGGCCGGTGTTGTTCTCCTGGGCCTGGAAACGAATCCAGCCGGCACGGCTGAAGGAGTCGGCCTGGAGGGTGAGCCAGTCGGCGTCGTTCTGCATCATGGTCCATGGGGCGCGAACGGTGTCGTTGAGCGCCAGCAGCAACGAGTCGGCTCCACCCTGACGGGGTATGGAGAAAGCGGTGTCGCTGACCCGCAGGCGGTAGTCGGGCACCAAACCCAGGAGGGCTGAGTTGTTCATATTGAAGGTGTAGGTGCCGTTGCCGCCGGCACCGCCCACACCGGGGCTGATGGAATCAACGGGGAAGAAGCCGTCGCCCACGCCGCTCCAGCCGAAGTTGAAATGCAGGTAGCCGCGGTTGTCATAGCCGTCGCAAACGAAACCATGGCCGCCCTGGGTGGCCGAGCCGGTATAGACGACGGGGCGGAGCTGGTCGAGCTCGGCAATGATCTGGTCGCGCCAACGCTCATTGGTGTAGCCATAGTCTTTGAACACGACACGCATTTCGGGGCTGTAGCAAAAATAATTTTTCAACGAGTTGTCTATGCTGGTGAAGCCATCCATACCGGCCAGGCCGGCCGCCGAGCTGCCGCCTTGGGCCGCAGTGCCGTAACCCATGTCGAGGCTCACGCCGCAATGGTACATGAGCAGGGCCACGGCCTCTTTCTGTTCCATGGGTGTGGACGAAAAGGCTTGGTCGGGCATGTTGTTCCAGTCGTAGAGCGTATGGCCGAAGTCGGCCTGCTGGAGGCCGTAGACCTCATGAACATAGCTGTGGCTGCCCTGGCCGAAGGCGGGGTGCTGCCAATAGTTCATGACTTGGGCTTGGGCGGTGGCGGCACAGCCGGTGACGGTGCCGCGAGGGCAGTAGCCATTGTAGGGGTAGTCCTGATCCCAACGAGTGGTCAGCAGGGGACCAACGCCTCCGTCCGCGCTGTCTTTGGGCATAAGGTTGTTCTCTAGGGCATACCATTCGGTGGCATAAGCCGCACAGGGCGTACTCTTGGCCTCGCGGAGGGCGGTTATTTCCTGCTGGTAGGCCTGCAGCCACTGCTGCAAGGGGGTGGGAAGATTATGAGGGTCGAGGGAGCCGCTGGGCGAATAGCCCAGGATGGGGCGGGCTGCATCGTCGGCAGCGACCAGCACAAAGCCCCCTTGGCTGCCCACGAAAAGATACATTCCGTCATAAGGCCACTCCTCACTGAGGTCCTGCAGGGAGCCTTTGGCATCGGAGAGGGTGCCGAAAAAATGCTGTGCCACCGAAGCGGCGCGCTTGGGCGACACGGGAGAGGCCATGGCGGCACTCGTGAGGAGTGCCGCAGTGGCCATAAGGACTATTGTTCTTAATGTTTTCATGCTGGGAGTATTCGGCTCTGATTATTATTTCTCAATGGCGGAGGCAATCTTGTCCATCAGTTTCTGCCAACGGTTGCGGCCGTTGAGGGTGCCGTTGCCCAGGATGCTGTTTTTGGCAGTTGTGGTAGCACGAGGGGTGAAGACAATGGTGTCGGTCCCCATGATATCGCGCATGTCGGCATCGTCCAACACCATGGTCAGGGTGTTGGCCACCTTGTCGTGGGACATTTCGTATTTGTAGTCGACGGTGTCGCCCGTTTCGTCGTCGATGAATGAGCCGTAGAGCACGACAGTGTCAGCTAGGAAGGCATAGGTAAAGCTCTCGGTGAAGTTATCGCCCTGCGAATAGGAGGGGTAGTCGGGAAGGTAGACATAGAGGTCATGGAAAATTTCGGCGTTGACTGAATCGAGGAAGTCCAGCGTAAGGTCGTAGGTGATTTCCTCAAGAATGCCCTGATACGAGAACTGGCTCTCCAGATGGGATTCCCACGAGGTGCCGATGTAGATGTTCTCGATGGGGTCGTCGCCCGGGTTGTCGGGATTGTCGGGGGTGATGGGGTTGACGTCGTCTTTTTTGCAACCGGCAAAGACCAGCGTTGCGGCCACGAAGAGGGTGGCAAGGATTCTAAAATTGTTTTTCATTTTCTGTTTTTTTTTATTGTGTGTTGTTTATTTCTTGGATGGGGAATGGAAGAACGATAGAGGATGTATAGAGGATGTGACAAGGAACAGCCGGCGTCGCGGCGGGTGAAGGGAGGGCGGAGGATGCGGCCCGGCATCGGCGGGCGATACGCCGGCGCGGTTTGCCATTAGCGCCCGGGGATGTGCTTGGATTTGTCACCATTGTCCAACTCTTTTCTCATCGTTTCGAAAGGGGCGGGTCTTACACTTGTGTTTTTCTATTTATAATAACGTATGAGCAGGCGAAATATTACAGGCGGGGCGCTATTTTTTTAGTTTTTGCTCCAACTTTTGCCTGATGGAGGCTTCGAGGGGGATGTAGTTGTACTGCTGCCAGAAGGACTCGTCGTACTGCTTGTGGTCGGCACGGCGGTTGGTGACCAACACTCCGCCGGGTTCCTGTATGACGTTGTTATGCAGGAACGAGGCTCCTTCTTTGTGCTGCCCGGTAAGTACACAGGTGCACCGTTTCTCCATGTGCTGGCGGCGGGCACCCAAAGGGCTGTTCTCGGCACAGAAGAGGTAGGTGTGCTCGTGGCGGTTGTAGGAGGTGAGGGTGTAGCGGCCACCCACCTGCCCGTAGTGGTAGGTGTTGTGGGTCTCGTAGGCTATGGAGTCGACGCCGGCTTGCTTGAAGACCTGCTTGAGCGGGAAGTAGGGGTGCATCATGAAGTACTGCGACTCCTCATAGCTGACGATGGCCAGGTTGCTCTTGGCAATGGTGATGCGCACAGATTGGCGGAGCGTTATCATGTTCTTTTGGGCCATATCTAGGTCTTTGGTGATGACGTAGTACTCCTTGCCGTCGGCATCGACGATCTCGTGCATCTGTAGGTTTTTAGCCTTCTTGACATAACGGTCGGCCAAATTGGCCTGGGTGTTGGGCACCTCCACAGGGTCGAAGAGAACCTCGTGCTCGGAGTAGGCAATGTAATTGTCGGCCATGCCATTGGTGACACGGCTGACATAGCCGGTGTCGCAGAGCAGCAGGCGGTCGTGGCGGATGGTAGTGTAGTTGCTCTCGATGGGCCGCTTATAGTCTATCAACACCGCGCCGTATGGGCCCTTGCGGTTGTTCAACTTCTTCAGTTTGTGATGCTTGTCGTAGCCCACGCGCAGGGCGTCGAAGACCATCTCGTCGAAGAGGAAGAGCTCGCCGTTCATCAGGCGCACGTCGCGATAGAACCAAGTGCCCACCATGCTGTCGGTCTCGTAGTTCTGCGGAATGCGGTCCACGGCATCCATCAGCAGCTTGCGCACCGCTTTGGGCGAGTACTCGGTGACGGAGACCTCCCTCAGCCAGCGGCCGCCGTCGGACCGCAAAGCCCGATTGGGTTTCAGTTGGGCCGCCGCAAGCAGCACAGTGTCGCGGTGGTAGCCCATGAGGGCATAGACCACGCTGCCCTGGGCAAGGCTGTCTGGCACCTTCAGCACATACTGGCCGTCACTGTTGGTCTGGGTGTAGACGGCCTGACTGGCCAGGTAGACGGTCACGGCAGGCAGCCCCTCTTTGGTTTCGGCATCGGTCACGCGCCCACGCAGGGTGGTGTAGGCACCCTGCGCCTGGGCGGTCGTGGCGGCGGCAAGGAGCAGTAGGGCTAAGAAAATCTTCTTCATGCCGTCTGCATCTTTTGGGTTTCACTGATAAGGTCGTTCCAACTGAGGCCCAGCATGTTCATGCGTTGGACGATGTAGGGCAGCTCGTCGTGAATGAAGTCCTGTCGATGCAGTTTGAGGATAAGCTCGCTGGCCTTGGGGGCCACAAAGTAGCCCACACCGCGCCGGTTGTATATGACCTCGGCTGTTTGTAGGTATTCGTAGGTGCGCATGACGGTGTTGGGGTTGACTCCCAGCTCGGCGGCCACGTCGCGCACCGAGGGTATCCGCTCATCGTCGCCCCATTGGCCTGTCATGATGCGCTCACAGAGCGTGTCGGCTATCTGGAGGTATATCGGTTTCTGTTTCTTGAAGTCCATGGCTCGGTTATTTTACTTTTGAATCTTTCTTTTTGATGCTCAAGGAGCCGCTGACGGCGTTGCACTCTATCTGGCAGGCTCCGTCGCCGATGACATGTTTCTTGCCCTTCTTGCCGATGGGCAGCTCGGAGGAGAGCTTGCGGTTCATGCCCTCCATGTCCACGGTCATGCCTGCATCCTCGGGCACATATAAGGTCACTACGCATCCCATACTGTTTATCTCTATCTCGTTCGGCATACGGCTGAAGGTGGCATCCACAAAGGGCGAGGTGCCTGAGTTGAGTTCCCAAGTGCCCAGCTCGCATTCGTTCAGCGCGATTCTGCCCGAAAGGAGGTTCATCTCCAAATCGATGCAGCGGATGCTGTCCATAACGAGCTTGGCCGTACCGTCTATCTCCACTTCTGCCAGCCGCAGGGTGCGGGGGACAAGCACCAGGAGGTACTTGTGAGGCAGGCCGTCACCGGACACCCGCAGGCCTGGTTTCTGTGAGGTGATGGTCAGCTCGCCATCATCGTCCAGATAGTAATGCATAGTGGTGGTGTCGGTCAGCAGGGTGTCGGCCACCTCGCTGATGACCACCTGGTTGCCGTCGTAGGCTCTCAGCAAGATGGAGTCGCCCACCCAGTCGATGCTGAGGGACCGCACCTGAGCGGCCTCAAAGGTGGCACCGCCTTTCAGGTAGCGGTCGGCCCGCTCGCCTCTGTACATTCCGTCCTCGCCAAACGAGGTCTTCATGCTGTAGAGGGAATCTATCTCTTCGGGGGTGCGATGATTGGTCAATTTGCAGCCGCTCATGGCCACCATGCTCAGCACGGCCACGGCCATTGCCATTAATGTTCTTATGCGTGTCATATTGTAAGTCTTTTGGGGTTCCAATTTAATATTTCATGTGTTTCAGGCGATAGCTAGCCCACCAGAAGAAGAGGGTGGTCAGCACCAGACTCCAAGCCACAGCCACACTGTAGGCAATATTCATGCTGCGGATGGGGTCGGCGGTGGACATCATTTCGTCTATTAAATTGCCGTTAAGTATCATGGTGGTCATAATGGGGAGGAAGATCAGCTCCAGCACAAAGGTGATAAGAAAGGTCCAGAGGAGGGTTTGCAGCACCTTGTGCTTCTTGAAGATGGTGGTGGTGAAAAGATAGAGCGAGACGGTGTTCAGATAGCCTATTACAACATACAGCAACATCTTGCCGGGAGTAAAGGTCTGCGCCACGATTAGGGTGTCTTCAGTGACATTGGGAAAGACGCCAGCCGTCAACTGATGGTAGGCATCGAGCATATCGGCCAGATGGTCGGTCTGCCACAGCCACTTGCTGTAGGGGCCGAAGGGCAGCAGGGCGAGGAAATAGTCGAGCACGATGCTGCCAAAGAGGCACAGCAGCGGGCAGACAATGATGGTATAGAGCAACATGCTGAGGTATTTCTCCAACTTGGAGGCGGGCAGCATGGCAAAGTAGATGCCCTCCTTGGGCAGGTTGCAGGTGCGGTACATGCGCGAGGGGCTGACCATGGAGGCCAGAACCACCACTCCGTGGATAAAGCACCAGCGCACTTCGGGCAGGATGGCGGACACATCGTCTATGCCGCTGATGGCCCACCACAGCAGCCATGCGGCCAGGGGCAGCAGGGTGATGATGAGGAGGGAAGTGCCGGCATTCTGCCAGATATTGTTGAAATCTTTGCGGACCACTTTGCAGAAACGGGTCCATTCAAAATTCTTGTTCATATCTATAGTTTTATCTTGTGATACTTCGTTGTGTTTTCGACTTTTTAGTTGGCCTTGGCAAAAAGGTCTTTGATGGCGCTCTTGTTGCGCAGCACGGCATTGAAGAGGCCTTCGATGTTCAGCTGGCTCTCGCTGCCGTCGCGGTTGATGCACACGTTGAGGCATCCGCCGGGCATCTGCTCGCTATAGAGAGCCTCGGGGCGTGGCGCCATGTCGTAGGTGAAGAGCAGCTTGCGGGTGACAGTCTGCACGTCGGCGTTGAGCAGCACGTCGTCGTGCGTGAGGATAATGATGGGGTCGATGAGGTTCTCCACATCCTTCACCTGGTGGGTGGAAATGATGATGGTGGAACCCTCGGTGGCACGCTTGGAGAGAATGGTGCGGAAGTCGGCCTTGGAGGGAATGTCGAGGCCGTTGGTGGGTTCGTCCAGCAGCACATAGTCGGTGCCCAGCGAGAGGGTGCAGGCAATCATCGACTTCTTCTGCTGGCCGTAGCTCATCTCCTTAAAGGGGCTTTCGGGGTCCACCCCCAAGTCCTGCATCAGGTGCAGGAAGTAGCCGTAGGCATACTTGGGATAGAAGGGGGCCAAGGCCCGGACATACTTGACCGGCGTGGCATCTTCGGGCACCACCACCTCGTCGGGCAGGAAGACGATGTTCTGGAGGAAGTCAGGCTCGCGGTCGAAACTTACGTGCCCGTCCACGGTGCAGCTGCCCTGCTGGGGACACTGCAGGCCGCTGATGATTTTCAAGAGGGTGGTCTTGCCCACTCCGTTTTCGCCCAGCAGACCATAGATGTTGCCCGGCTCGAAACTAAGGCTGATGTTGTGAAACACCGGCGTTTTCTTGTAGCTGAAGTCTAAATTCTTAATTTCTATCATAACTTAGTGTTTTAATGTTTTCGTTTAATTTGCTGTATTTCTGTTTGTAACATATCCTATTGTTCTAGTGTATTAGCTTACTAGTACACTGCAAATGTACGACACTTTTCCGGATTGGAAAGAAAAAGTATATAATTTAACACTATTTAACACTGAGGACAGATTTGGCCTGGCAGAAAAAAGTGTCGAAAAGGCTGTAAAAGGAATTTTTATCGCCGCAGGGCAATAATAACCACATAATGGCGTTAAAAAAGATTATGAATGGCAGATGGGAATGCCATGACGCTTTTGAGTTTGTCATGACGCTTCTGATTTATAATGATATAGTATAATAACAAAATTTGAACAATATGGCTGAAAAGACTTTTGGCAACGACTACGACCACAACACTACCATACGCTTTTTCCGCAAGTGGTGGAAACTGCTCATCTGGGTTTTCTTCATCGCACTGGCGGCCACGGTGGTGGTATCGCTGCTTATCACTCCCCGATACAAATCTACCGCCACCCTATTCCCCACCAACTCCAACCGGCTGAGCAAGGCTATCATGGACTACCACTACAGCCTTGACTTTATGGACTACGGCATCGAGCGCGACTGCGAGTACTGCATACAGATTCTCTCCTCGGAGTCGATGGAGCGCGACGTGTGCAAGCGGTTTAACCTTATGGAGCACTACGGCATCAGCCCCGAAGACCCGCACAAAATGTTCAAACTGCACGAGCAGTACCGTGGCAACGTCAATGTGAAGCGCACAGAATATCTCGGTGTGGAAGTGTCGGTGCTGGATGTCGACCCGCAGTGGGCTGCCGACATGGCCAACTATATTGCCGCCAACTACGACTCCGTCTGCCACCGCATCCATCATGACCGCGCCGTCAATGCGGCCGATATAATGGACGGCGTGTGCCAGAAACTAGGCAACGAGATCGTCCTGCTACAGGACAGCCTGAGACGCCACCCCGAGCAGTCGCTCGGCCTTACACAACTTATTAACGAGAAATGTAAGCAACTGGCCGACCTGCAGACCCGTGCCGCCCAAACCGAGGTGGACATGAACGAGAACGTAAGCTACAAGTTCATGCTGGACCAGGCCGTCGCCGCCGACAAAAAGGCCTACCCCAAACGTAGCATTATCGTGCTGCTAGGCACTTTCGGGTCGGTAATAATGTGCATTCTGGTGCTACTATTGCTTGATGCCTCCAAGAAAGAGGAAACCTCTGAGCCAACAGAAGATAAAGCATAACACCCCTGCGGATGGAATCGTTCCACACCAAGTCATGGCTTAAACAGAACAGAACCGCCGTCATTGCGGTGGCGGTGACGCTGCTCTTTGCCGTGGGCAATTCCGTCATGTTGCTCAAGGACTTCTACTACCTCTCGCTCATCCCGCTGGCGGGTCTTGTGTTGCTCCTTTTCGTCACCCAGTTCGAGACCGCCCTGCTCTGCATGGCACTGCTCACCCCCTTCGCCATCGACTTTGCCCTTTTCCCAAAAATGGAGCTCTCCATGCCAGTGGAGCCAATGATGATACTCTTCACGCTGATGTTTTTCTTCCGCGTGCTGGCCAGCAAAAGCTACGACATGCGACTGCTCCGCCACCCAATCAGCGTCAGCCTCTTGGCCTCCTTAGCGTGGATGATTATCACCTCCTGCACCTCTGCCCTACCCCTAGTTTCGTTCAAATACTTTCTGGCGCGCCTGTGGTTCGTGGTGCCCTTCTTCTTTGCCGCCGCCCAAATTTTCCGCAACAAAATGCGCATCCGCCAGTTCTTCTGGTGCTATGCCATTGGACTCATCTGTGTCATTGCCATTGCTACCGCCAAAACCCTCGGCAATTTCAGCGACCTGCAAACACTGCACCGCGTGATGAAACCTTTCTATAACGACCATACCGCCTACGGCTGTGTCATCGCCCTCTTCCTGCCCGCCGCATTCTATTTCATTTTCAGCCGCAATAGCAAAGGGTGGTCGCGACTGCTTTTCCTCGCCATGTTCGCCCTACTCATCGTGGGACTCTTCTTCTCCTATTGCCGCGCCGCATGGCTCAGCGTCTTAGGCGCTATAGGCGTTTACGTCCTCATCCGCATGGGCATGAAAGTCAAGTGGATGGTGCTGCTTTTCGGCCTTGGCGTGGGCGTGTTTTTCACCTACCAGAGCGACGTACTATACAAACTGGGGAAAAACCACCAGGACAGCTCCTACGACCTTTCGGGACAAATAAAATCCATCTCCAACATTTCCACCGACGCCAGCAATCTGGAGCGGCTCAACCGCTGGGCATCGGCCATCCGCATGTGGAAAGAAAAGCCAGTCATGGGATGCGGTCCTGGGACATACCAATTCCTATATGCCAGCTACCAGCGCAGCTATCAGCTCTCCACCATCAGCACCAATGCAGGCAATCTAGGCAACGCCCACAGCGAATATATCGGCCCACTGACCGAACAGGGAGTGCCGGGCGTAGTCCTCGTCATCTGCATCTTCATGACCACCTTTGCCACCGGAGTGCGCGTCTACCGCACCGCGCAAGACAAACAAGTGGCCAACATGGCCCTGGCCTTCACCCTCAGCCTACTCACCTACTACATTCACGGCGTATTTAACAACTTCCTCGACACCGACAAACTATCCGTCCCCTTCTGGGCTTTTACCGCCGTCATCGTTTCTCTCGACGTTTACAGCCAGAAGAAGGAAACATGAGGCACAGACCATTCATAATCATCCTATTACTCATCTATTCCCTCCAGCTGCATGCCCAGGAGGCCAACTCCTACCTAGCTCCGTGGAACCGCTCACCCTGGGTGGGTGATGAAATACTTATCCCGCCGCTACGGCAGAAAGTAAAAGAGGCCAACAGCCAGCCCGACACCGCCGACCTTATCATCGAGGAGGCCGTCAAACACCTCGGCAAACCCTACCGCTATGGAGCCAAAGGACCCAAAGCCTTCGACTGCGCCGGATTTGCCCGCTACGTATACCTCAAGTTCGGAATAGAACTACCCGGCGGCAGCCGTCCGCAATATACCAAAGGCCGAAAAATCAACGACCCCAAAAAGCTGCAACGCGGCGACCTTGTCTTCTGGCAAGGGCGCGAAGCCAGCGGCCATATCGGCCATACCGGCATAGTGGTGAACGTAGACACTCTCACCGGGCGTTTCCTCTTCATTCATGCCGCCACCTCCACCGGGGTCATCTACTCCTTTTCCACCGAAGCCTACTATGCCCGCCGCTATGTGGGGGCCTGCCGCCTGATTGGCGACCGAAAGAAACCCGAAGAACCTCTCCCTGCCAAAAAGCCTAAAAAGAGATAGACTGGCAGGCATCAAAATTTTTTTTTCTTCGGCAGTGTAAGATTTGGCAACATTGTGCGACTACAAAGCATGATGAACGAAGCAAAACAATTCGAATCCGACTATCTGCCCTTGCAGCCCGCCATGCAACGCATGGCCGAAAGCCTTCTCGGCGACGAGCAAGATGCAGCCGACGTGGTGCAGGATTGCTTTGTCACCCTGTGGAACGACCGCAGCAAGCTTAATCGGGTGGTCAATCGCGAGGCCTTCTGCATTACGCTTGTCAAACGCCGCTGCGTCGACCAGCTGCGCCGCCGCCGTCCAACAGTCGATATCGAAACGCTCACCTCCCTGGCCGAAGAAGAAGCTGCTGGCGATGACGACCGCCTGCAGCTGGCCCTTCGGTTAATCGACCGCCTTCCCGAACAGCAATCCCGCGTAGTACGGCTGCGCCATTTCGACAATGCCGATACCAAAAGCATTGCTGCCACCCTGCACACCACCGAGGGCAACGTATACACCCTCCTCTCCCGTGCCTACAAGTCACTAAAACAAATGATTCTGGATTATGAAAAAAGACAATGAAACCCCAACCCTCGAGCAGCTTTTAGCCTCGGTAGAACATGCCGGACGCGATGCCCGCCGCCAGCAGCAACTGGCCGAGATGATAGAGCGTATGGCCGCCGAAGAGACTGTCCAAAAGACTACCCGCCGCCGTGCCGTCGGGATGTGGACTGCCCGCATTGCCGTGGCCGCCACGGTGACCCTCTTTGTCACCACCTCTATCTGGCGTTGGAACAACAATGGAGGCAGCGCCGAAGCCCCGCTGGTGGCCGAAGCTCCCGCTGTGCGGCCCACCGTGATGCCCCTCCCCCAGACGGCACCCATCACACACATCCGCCAAGCCGCGCCCGCCAGTGACAGGCACACCCCCAAACCCGTCCTCGACATACCCGAGCAGATGCAGCCCCTCTCCTTCGAAGAGATATTCGAAAGCCTCCAGCCCGAAAATATCGCTCCCGAGTTGGGCGACCAACTGGCCGACCTCATGCCCGAGTCGGAAATCAACAGCCTCCAACTGGCACCTGTCCAACCCCTGACGCAAGACCTTGCACAAAGCGAACCTGCCCCACAATCCAACACCCACAAAAGAAGCATCTTCAGCTTCATGCAAGCCGAGCCCAGCATGATGGAAGGAACCACACTGGCATTAAATCTTTTATAAGACAAACAAAAAAAGAAAAAACATCATGAAACGAACAATAATCATCCTCAGCATTCTAAGCCTGGCACTTTTTAGCCATGGACAGAACACCCCCCAAGCCGACAGCACGGCCGCGCCGAACTTCAAAATCGACCTGGGCATTTCGGCCGGAGCCACCCTCTTCAACAATGGCAACAATGGCTCGCCCTATTACAGCAAATATGGTTTCTTCGTACAGATACCCCTGCGGTTGCACTGGCAGTTGGCCCCCAAATGGGAGTTGGCTACCGGCCTGCGCTATGACTTCAACATCGACCCCATGTACTACACTATCGAGAGTACCCCCGACGACGGCATCGCCTTCCCCACCGAACCCAGCATCAGAACCCAACATGCCTTTCATGCCAGCAGCTATGTGGGAATTCCCCTCTCGGTTACTTTCCACCCCTGGCCAAAGCGCAAAAACCAACTGGGCCTCTCACTCGAACTCTTTGCCGGCTATGCCGTAACCAATGCCGTTGTCATCAAAGACCGCTTTACCACCAGACGTTTGCAACCCGACGGGTCTGAGAGGATAACAAGTAGCTGGGAGGAAGGTAGCAGCTGGGCAGGCACTCAACCTTGGAAAATAGAGCTGGGCATGACCCTCTCCACCAGCGTGATAGGTCTGGTGCACGGGGTACGGCTCTTCGCCAACCTGTTGCCCACCTACGTAGACCCCACCACGGGCGAACGCATCTACACCTCCGGCATATCACTTTTCCTATAATAAAAACAACAAACAGCAAACACAAACAAAAAAATGAAACACATACGTATACACATCAATAAGTCATCTTTCCTTGCCATTCTCTTTTTCGGCATCATGACTGCCATTGGCTGCAATGCCGCCAACGCACAAGACACCATCAATCCCCTGATTTCCACCACCGGTCCCAACGTGCTGGGCGCAGGCCGCATACAGTGGAACAGCAACCTAGAATGGTTCCACATCTACCATCAAACATCCCTCTATAAGATGAGGATCAATACCCTGGGTGGCAACACAGAAGTGCGTTTCGGCGTGGGCAGCAAGGCCGAGCTCACCGTGGGCTTTGGAGCCAACCACACCTTCTATGACAGAACGTACCTCCATTTCCTAGGCACAGAACAACCCATCAAAACCGACCCCAATAATATCCTTGTTGCACCATCCGTGGGGGTGAAGATGCTCCTCTTTGAAGGCAAGGGCTGGCTGCCCCAGGTGGCCTTCCACACCAACATCGCGTTGGCCAGCAATAGCAACAAGACCTACTTTCCAAAAAACCGCACCGTCGTGCAGCCCACTCTCGGGCTCCGCTTTCGCAATCAACTGGGCAAGCGGTGGATGCTGGACTACTCCCTGGACATGACCTGGAACAAACTCTACCCTATCGAGAGCTTTGAAGGGCTGAGCGGCTCAATCTATGCCCGCTGGCTGGCCACCGACCGCCTCATGCTGGGTGCGGGCTTCAGAAGCGGCTTCAGTGTCGGGTCCGAACCTTTCAGGGGCGATTTCGAAGTGCGCTACCTTGCCAACCCCAACCTACAGCTCACCCTGCAAGGCGGTTTCTCGGGCGGCTATGAACTAGCAATTGAATTCGGCACCACCCAAGCCCACCTCCTCACCGGCGTCAGCTGGACCCTCCGGTAAGTTATAGCCCCCCCTGCCTTCAAGGGGGGGGGCTCTTTACAGCCCCGCCCTGCTCGTATTATGTTCTGCAGCAGAAAAAAACAATAATTGGGCAAAAAATAGTATATTTGCATCCTGAAACAATAGCGAAAAATACCCCCATCGACATGAAGCGAGCACAACTAGCCATACTGATAATCATCTGTTTTTCTGTCCCATGCAGCCTCTCTGCGCAAAATTCACTGCGCGATTTGGCCCGCCCCTCGAGCAATAAAACCACCAATAGAACGCCATCTGACACCCTTTCAGGCAACAAGTGCGACTCATCGACCCTAGCCAATTACACCGAGACCGGTTTCTCACATTACGAGCAAAAAAACTATGCAGAAGCATTCAAATGGTTCATGAAGGCGGCAGAGCAAGGATACGACCTTGGAGAATACGACGTGGGGCTACTCTACGAAAAAGGGGTAGGAACAGTGAAAGACTACGCAAAAGCAGCCTTTTGGTACCGTCGTGCGGCAGAGAAAGGTTTTGCCCGTGCACAATGCAACCTAGGCGTACTTCTCGAGAGCGGCCTTGGTATGCCCCGGTCGCCCGCCGAAGCGGTCAAATGGTACCTGGAGTCTGCCAACCAAGGCTACGACAAGGCACAATACAATCTGGGAAAATGCTACGCCAACGGGATAGGGGTAGAACAGTCCTACACCATGGCAACCCAATGGCTGAAAGAGGCCGCGGCCCAAGGCAACGGACTGGCACAGTTCGAATTGGGCGTATGCTACGAGAAGGGGCTGGGGGTGGAGAAAGACTACGCCATGGCGGTCGAATACTATATGGACGCCGTGGAAAAGCGCATAGCCCAAGCCCAATGCAATCTGGGCAACTGCTACCTAAACGGAATGGGCATAGAGCAGTCCTACTCCGAAGCCATCTACTGGTATCGCCGCGCAGCCGAACAAGGGTATGACATGGCCCAATACAACCTTGGAGTCTGCTTTTGGGAAGGGCACGGATTCCCACAATCCTACCCCGAAGCCATCAATTATTTCAGGCAAGCCGCAAAGCAAAACAACGCCATGGCCCAGCACTACCTGGGCGTAGCCTACGAGAAAGGGCTCGGAGTGGAGCGATCGGCGGAGGAGGCGCTGAAATGGTACCGCAGAGCCGCCCGCCAAGACCACAAAGAATCCATCGAAGCACTCCGGCGCCTGGGCGAGTCATACTAACCCCCTCCCCCTCTACAATCAGCCTGTTGGACAAAACTAACACAAGCGAGACCCCACCGAAGTTCCGCCTGTACCTTGTTCGTTCCTCTATCGTTCTTCGTACCGTTCTTCTATGCGCAATAGAGGAACTGAAGCGTTTGTCGCCAAGAAAGAGCGAAGAGGGAAGGGCGGCACGAAGGCGCGAGGGGTGCTCCCGTCGGGGCGAGGGAGGCGGGCTGGGCAGTGGGGAGGAGAGGCCGCGGGGTTACTCCACAAGCTTCATGACTTCACCCAACTGGGGTGTGAGGATGATTTCGGTGCGGCGGTTGCGGGCCTTGTTGGCGGCAGAGGTGTTCTTGACCTTGGGCGAGTACTCGGCATGGCCGGCGGCAACAACACGGGCGGGATTGATGGAGGGACCCTGTTTGAGCAGCAGCTTGACGATGGCGGTGGCGCGCATGACACTCAGGTCCCAGTTGTCCTTGACGGCGGTGGAGCCGCGGAAAGCGTCGTTGTCGGTGTGGCCCTCCACCATGATGTTGAGGTCGGGGTTGTCCTCTAGGATGCGGGCAAGGCTTTTGAGGGCTTCGGCCCCCTGGGGCGAGACGGTCCAGCTGCCCGAGGCAAAGAGGAGCTTGTCCTCCATCGATATGTACACCTTGCCGTCCTTGGTCTCGATGTTGAGGCCTTTGTCCTTGTAGCCCACCAGGGCGCCGGCCACGGCGCTTTTGAGGTGTTCGAGCTCGCGCTGCTTGGCCTCAAGGGCCTGGCCGATGGCGCGCTCGTTCTGGAGCATTTGCTCCTGGCGTTCCTGCAGGTCGCGCTGCTGGGCCAGCAGCTGTTCCTCTTTGGCCTTGAAGGCGTGCTCCTTGGCGGTAATCTCGCGGCTGCGTTCCTGCAGGGCCTGGTTGGCCTTGGAGAGGTCGCGGTTTTTGCCGGTGAGCTGCTGCATATAGTTTTCGACGGTGGTGTCGTAGCGGAGCTGTAGGGCGGCGTAGGAGCGGTTGATGGAGGTGACGGTGGCCTCGCACTCCTGGCGGGCGGTGGTCATATCGCTGAGGGCGACGGTCATGGCCTGCCCCTGACGGACCAGTTCGGCATTCTCCTCGCGCAGTTCTTGGAGCTCCTGCCTGGCAAGGTTGAGGCTCTTGGTGTGCTGAGAATACTGCTGCTGGAGGGCTTCGTATTCCTTCATGGAGACGCAGGAGGACAGCAGCGCGAGGGCCGCTAGTGAAGACAGGATTATTTTTTTCATAGTCTGATAGTCGTTTTTAAAATAACGCAAATGAGAAAAATTTCGTATCTTTGCGGACTGAGTTTTTTCGACAATGGCATTTGTTGACACATATAAGAAGCTGCATGTTTGGCGTTTGCGCCATATTTCGGAGCAGACCTATCTGCTGTTCCTGAGTGCGCTGGTGGGCATTTTGAGCGGCACCGCGGCGGTGATTCTCAAGACCCTGGTGCATGTGCTGGGGCGCTATGTGCAGGCTTTCGGTAATAAATACTGTGCCGCCGGAGGGGCTAATATACTGATGTTTGTGACCCCGCTGATAGGCATTCTGCTGACGGTGCTGTTTGTGCGCTACGTGATAAAGGGCAATATCGGGCACGGCATACCCAACGTGCTGCTGGCCATCTCGCGCAATAATGGGCGCCTGCCGGCCCGCAATATGTACACCTCCATGGTGGCCTCGACCCTCACGGTGGGGCTGGGAGGCAGCGTGGGACTGGAGGCGCCGATAGCCTCTACCGGCTCGGCCATAGGCTCTAATGTGGGCCATTTCTTCCATGTGAGCAAACGGGGAGTGAAACTGCTGCTGGGGTGCGGCGCCGCGGGCGCCATTGCCGGCATTTTCCAAGCCCCACTGGCGGGCGTGTTGTTCACCGTGGAAGTGTTGATGTTCGACATGACTATGACCACGGCGGTGCCCTTGCTGGTGTCGTCGCTTTCGGCCGCCACGGTGGCTTTTTTCTTCATGGGGTCCGAGGTGCAGTTTGCCTTCCACGTCACACAGGACTTCACCCTGAGCCAGATTCCGTTCTTGGTGGTGCTGGGCGTTTTCTGCGCCTTCAGTTCCATCTATTTCCTGCGGTGTACCGACTGCGTGGAGGGATGGTTTGCCAAAAGGAAGCACTGGATGGTGAAATTGCTGGTGGGCGGACTGGTGCTGGGCGTGATGATATTCCTTTTCCCTCCCCTCTACGGCGAGGGCTATTGGTCGCTTTCGGCACTGCTGAACGGAAGCAACAGCGACCCCCTCTTTGCCGACAGTATTTTCGACACTTTCCACGACAACAGCTGGTTTGCGCTGGCCATACTGCTGGTGCTGATATTGCTTAAACCCGTGGCCACGGCCACCACCATTGGCAGCGGTGGGGTGGGCGGAACCTTCGGCCCCTCACTGGTGGTGGGCGGACTGAGCGGCTACTTTATTGCCGCGCTGGGCAACCAGTTGGGCCTGCCGCCGCAGTCCACGGCAAACTTTGCCCTGGTGGGCATGGCAGGAGTGATGACGGGTGTGATGCACGCGCCGTTCATGGGTGTGTTTCTCATAGCTGAAATCACAGGAGGCTATGCCTTGATGGTGCCGCTGCTGCTCACCTCGACGGTTACTTATATATGTGTGCAACCGTTTGAGAAACATTCCATTTACGCCCGAAAGCTGGCCATCAAGGGCGACCTGATGACCCACAACAAGGATGCGTCGGCGTGGCACCTGATGGACCTCACAAAACTGATAGAGACAAACTTCGTCACCATCCATGAGGAGGGCACCCTGCGCAATATAGTGGAAGCCATACAGAAGTGCAAGCGGAATCTTTTCCCGGTGGTGGACAGCCATGGTAAATTCCTGGGGCTCATTGTTATGGACGACATTCGCCACATCATTTTCAAGCCCGAACTGTACGACACGGTGACGGTGAAGGAACTGATGATGACTTTTGACGACAGGGACATTATCCACATGAGCGACTCTCCCTTTGACGTGGTGGAGAAATTCAAACTTGGCAACCGCTACAACCTCATAGTGGTTGACGACGAAGGCAAATATGTGGGATTTCTCTCCCGGGCCAACACTTTCTCGGCCTACAGGCGGTTTATTTCGCAAAGCTCAGAGGAATAGCCTGCAGTTTGGAAATATTTTTCTTGTTGTTTCATCTTTTTTTCGTATCTTTGCTTGTTTGTAGAGTGCATGTATCATGCACGAAATGGTTTATTATCAAGAAAATAAAAATAATATATTAATAATAAGTTCATGAAAATGAAGAAGCTCATTGCTATGTTTGCCATTGTGGCAGCCCTGCTGCCCGCGATGGCCAGTGCACAAGTACAAGTTGTAAAAGACACCCTGCTCCGCGCCAACACCGACACGCTGATGAAGCACATACGAGTGCTCTCCAACAGCCAGTACGAGGGGCGCATGGCAGGTTCGCAGGCCTACTTGGAAGCCGCCGACTATGTGGCCGAGGTGCTCTCTTCCTACGGTGTGAAGCCCTGGGATGGCGAGTGGGCCCAGTGGTTCCAGGTAGAATATAACGAGATTGAGAACTGTAATTTCGACACTTACGTCAACGACAACGACACCCGCACACGCTACGTATTGGGCCGCGACTATGTGTGCTCCAGCATGACAGGACGGGGCTATACCAACGCACCTGTGGTTTTCTGCGGCTGGGGTATAGACAACCGCGTCTTTAACGAGTACGCCCACGTGGATGTGCAGGGCAAGATAGTCCTCTGCCTCTCAGGAGTTCCCGAGTTCCTGCCTGGCAACGTGACCGAGCGCTATGCCACGATGCGCCAAAAAGCCGAGACGGCCATGAAGCACGGTGCGGTGGGGCTGGTTTGCATAAACCTGTCGGAAACCTGCCGCTCATACGAGGTGCAGCATCAGGCCTACTGCGGCGAAGGCTCCCACCAGGCCACTTTCCCCGTGGTGCAACCCACGATGGATATGGGCCGCGCCCTGCTGGAGAACGAGCAGATGACCCTCGACTCGGTGGTGGACGTGCTGCAGAACACAATGGTGCCCCAATCGTTTCACCTGCGCAAGAAATTCGAAATTAACATCAACGCCAAATACAGACCCGATGCTCCCACGGCCAATGTCATAGGCTACCTGCCCGGCCATGATGACCGCATGAAAAATGAGCTGATTGTGGTGGGAGCGCACTTGGACCACGTAGGAGTGCAGGGAAGCACCTGCCTGTTCCCCGGCGCCGACCATAACGCCAGTGGGGTTGCCGCCGTGCTCGAAACAGCCCGTCTGCTTACCTCATACGCCCCAAAAGAGATTGAGTATAACAAACGTTCCATTGTCTTCGTTCTCTTTTCGGGCGGCGAACTGGAAAATCTCGGCTCTAGCATTTTTGTATCGAACTTTTCCAAGTTGAGCAATATCGAATGCTTCATCAACGCCCAGTGCATAGGCTCTGGCGACAGCATTAACGTCATGGGCAACAAACGGTTTCCCCGCCTTTGGGAGATAGCCTACCACAACGACACCGTTTCGACAAAATCGTTGGCAAAAGGACTGCACACCTACCCCCGTGGCGACGCAGCCCCTTTTGCCCAAATCGGCATCCCCTCACTGGTTTTCACCAACTATATGGGCGGAAACTACGACCACGTGCCTAGCGACATTTCGGAGAATATCAACCGCGACATGCTCACCAAAAATGCCAGCCTGATGGCCGAGGTGATTTACGAGCTTTCCTTGGGCGACTACCAAGGCCGCTCCTTCCGCTCCAAACGTTTTAAATTCGAATAACCCATCCACTCACAACCACTTTACTCACAAATCAGAATGCTCACACTCTTTAAAAAAGAACTTGCCAGTTTCTTCTCCTCCCTCATAGGATACCTGACGATTATCGTGTTTCTGGTCCTCACTGGATTGATGCTGTGGGTTTTCAAGGGTGACTTCAATATCCTTGACTACGGTTTCTCCGGAATGGACGGACTCTTCATTATCGGGCCTTTCCTCTACCTCTTCCTCATACCGGCAATCACTATGCGCATGTTTGCCGAAGAGAAGAAGAACGGCACAATGGAACTCTTACTTACCAAGCCACTGAGCGAGATGACCCTTATATGGGCAAAATTTCTGGCGGGTTTAACGCTAGTGCTCATCTCACTGCTGCCCACATTGGTCTGCTATTTCAGCGTATACGCGCTGGGCGACCCGGTGGGCAATATCGACACCGGCAGCGTGGCAGGGTCTTATATCGGATTGTTGCTACTGGGTGCTGCCTTTGTGGCCATTGGCCTCTTTGCCAGCTCCATAACTAATAACCAGATTGTGGCCTTCATCCTGGCCGCCCTGATGAGCGCCTTTATGCACCTAGGTTTCGAGAGCATATACCGCATGGGATTCCTGGGCAATGCCGACCTCTTTGTGCGTTCGCTGGGCATGAGCTACCACTACGAGTCTATCAGCCGCGGTGTGATTGACACACGTGACGTGATATATTTTGCTTCTGTCATTGCCCTTTTCCTGTTGGCCACCCGCATAGTGCTGCAGAGTCGCAAATGGCACGGATGGCGCAAAAAGAAAGACCTGCGCCGCAGCCACTGGATTGAGTTGGGCGCCGGTATCCTGATTGTGATTTTTGTCAATGTCATTAGCTACTACTTTTTCACCCGTCTCGACCTTACCTCCGAGAAGCGCTATACGCTTTCTAAGTCGACTAAAAACCTGTTGAAGAAAGTGGATGAGCCGGTGCTATACCGTGTCTATCTCGAAGGTGAATTTCCGGCCGACTTCAAGCGGCTACAGAACGAGACGAAGGAGATGCTCAATCAGTTCCGGGCTTACAACAAGAATATCCAGTATGAATTTGTCAACCCGAACAACTTCGACGACCAGCAGGAGCGGCAAGTATTCTACCAGAAGTTGGCACAGAAAGGCATCATGCCCACACAGATTCAGGTCAACACGGGGAATGGGGTCACCACACAGGTGCTGATTCCAGCTGCCGACGTCATTTACAAAGGCAACGAGACTTCCATACAGTTGCTTCAGAGCCAGAAGTATGTGGACCAGAGCCAGCTACTCAACAATTCAATACAGAGTTTGGAGTACGTACTGTCCAACCCCATCAGGGCTTTGGCCCGCGGACAGAAGCCTACCGTGGCCTTCATGCGCGGACACGGGGAGCTGGAGCTACCCAACATGGCCGACCTTATCACTACTCTATACGACTACTATAACTTGGACACCGCCCGCATGGACGGCAATATCAACTCGCTGACGGGCCGCTCACAAGACCCTAAGGACTCCACCTCCTTCCATTTTCACAACAAGTACGACCTAATCATCATTGCCAAACCCAAGAAGACTTTCTCGGAGCGTGACCTCTATATTCTTGACCAATATGTGATGTATGGGGGTAAACTGCTTTGGCTTATCGACCCGCTGGACGCCGACCTAGACAGCCTGCAAAATGCCGGCCAAGCCATCGCCACCCGTTTCCCGCTCAACATAGACGAGATGCTCTTCACTTACGGAGTCCGTGTCAATCCCGACTTGGTGATGGATGTCCGCTGCCGTCCCATACCTATGACCGTGGGCATGGTGGGTGACCAGCCCCAGATACAATTCCAGCCCTGGCTCTATTTCCCTGAGATTGTCCCGCTGTCCCCCCATCCCATCGTGCGAAACCTCGACCTTATCAAAACCGATTTCGTCAGCAGTATAGATCTGATAGACAACGGCATTGACAAAACCGTTCTGCTTGCTACATCGGAATATACCCGTGTCAAGAATGCCCCTGCCATTTACGACCTCAACGAAGCCAAAACCGAACCCGACCAGCGGCTTTTTAATCACAAGAACGTCCCAGTCGCCGTCCTACTCGAAGGCTCATTCCAATCTATGTTCCGCAACCGCCTCACACCTGAGTTTATGGAGCTTCCTTCCATGGGTTATCGCGCACAGGGTGACAGCACCCGCATGATAGTCCTGTCTGACGGTGACATCATCAAAAACCGCTTCAACTACAACGACGGCACCACTTACCCCCTTGGTTACGACTTCTACACGGAGACCATGTATGCAAACAAAGAGCTGCTACTGAACTGCATAGACTACCTTGTGGGCGAAGAAGGCTCCATCGCCAGCCGTTCTCGCAATATCAAAATTCGCAAACTTGATGTCATGAAGGTTAAAGAAGACCGTTTGGGCTATCAGTTGCTCAACCTCCTCCTTCCTTCTGGCCTTATCATCTTGGCCGGCATCGTCATTATTATTATTCGTCGTAAACAATATCGTAAGAAATGAAAAGAAAGAGAAACTTACTTATCCTACTGATAGTTGTGGTCCTTATCGGCCTCATTGCTTTGGTCGTGGCCATGCGAGGCTCGAAAGACGCAACTTTCGACCAAGACTTCCATGTTGAAGACATAGAAAATATTACCAAAATATTCCTTGCCGACAAAGAAAACAACCATGTGTTGCTGCAGCGTGTAGCAGATGCGGACACTAACTCAGACACAACTTGGACCGTAGACGAAATCTACCCTGCCAGTAAAGGTATGATCAAACTCTTGTTGGAGACCCTTCATGACATGCGTATCCGTCAGCAGGTGAACAAGAATGCCGTACCTCAAGCCATCAAACTGCTTTCGGCAAATTCCACAAAATGCGAAGTATACCAGACGCGCTACCTTATCGATTGGTTCAACGGCAGATTGAGACTATTCCCCCGCGAAAAACTCACCGTCACCTATTTTGTCGGTCAAGAAACGCAGGATATGATGGCCTGCTTTATGTACCGTGAGGGCGACAAGGTACCTTATATCATTCACATCCCCGGCTTTCGCGGCTACCTCACACCGCGTTTTGTGGCAGACCCCATGTCTTGGCGCAGCCACACGATCGTTCATTGGGACATTACCCACCTTCAAAGTGTGGAATTGGACATTCCCGCCACTCCTGAAGAATCGTATAAGGTGAGCCGCCAAGGCGACGGATTTGTATTCCAGAAGGCTGGCACCATTATAGATAACTTTGATACCGCCCGCGTGGCACAAATGCTTTCCTGTTTCCAGAATCTCAATTTCGACGAATATGCCAGCCGCGTGCCTAATAGCAACATGGACTCATCCTTTAATGCTGGTCCACGCGCCATCCTTCACATTACCAACACTGAAGGCACCACACGCGAAATAACGACCTACATTAAGTATAACAACCCCACCGACTCGTTGGTGATGCGGAATGACGAGCTTTACGAGATGTTCGACCTCAACCGACTCTACGCCATTATCGATAAAAAGGACACCGTACTCATCCAATACTTTGTCTTCGACAACATACTCCAGCCGGCCAGTTTCTATCTCGGACAACCATCCAGTCCTTTTGCCAAAGAATAGCATCACCATGAAGCCCCTTATTCTTATAACCAATGACGACGGCGTTTCATCACGCGGACTCCGACATTTAGCCCACCTGGCTCAGGAGTTCGGCGAGGTGGTCGTCATGGCACCTGACCGCAACGCTTCAGGACTGAGCACCTCTATCACTTGTACGCGTCCTTTGCATGCCTACTTGGTTGACCAAGAGGAAGGGGCTAGATACTACGCCTGCGACGGAACTCCGGCCGACTGCGTAAAGATGGGATTCGAGCATTTCTGCCCACGTCGACCCGACTTGATGCTTTCTGGCATTAACTATGGGAGCAATTCATCTATTAATATTATTTATAGCGGCACCATGGGAGCCGTTCTCGAAGGATGCCTCAATGGCCTACAATCAATAGGGTTCTCCCTCCTGACCCATAGTCCTGAGGCCGACTTTAACGCCTGCACTCCTGCCATTCGCCACATTATCCGTCAGGTGCTTCAGAAACCACTGCCCGACTTCACCGCCCTCAACGTGAATATTCCACACCTGCCAGCCGAAAAAATCAACGGCATACGCATCTGCCGACAGGCCCGCGCGGCATGGGAGAATAGTCTGGAAGAACGTACCGATGCCAATGGGAAACCTTTCTGGACCATGACAGGACGTTTCGTTTGCAATAACCCAGAACACGACACTGACGAATACTGCCTCTCCAAAGGTTATGTCTCGGTGGTACCGGTCAGCCCTGACTTCACCTGCCCTCAGCAAATCCCACTTATTAAGAATCTCGAACTATGAAGAATTTACTCCACAATAACAACTATCTCACAGGTGTACTTGGCGTGGTGGTAAGCGAACTGCTCTGCGCCTTATTGGTCTACCTAGTACTTCTTATCTTCAACTTACCCCTTGCCGAAAACGCTCGTTGGTTTGTCCTCGCCTTAATTCCTCCCATTTTGCTACTGCGCTATTATGCCAAGAATCAGGACTACCCCGATACGCTCAAAGCGGTCATAACTACCGTATTCGTCACAGCCATTGCCTACTTTTGGTTTATGCTGAAGAATCATTATATCACATTTAATTAACACTCTTTAGCAGCCTCTTCCCATTATGAAATACTACATCATAGCAGGCGAAGCCTCGGGCGACCTCCACGGCGCCAACCTTATGCGGGCAATCTTACGCAGAGACCCCGACGCCACTATACGCTACTGGGGAGGCGATGCCATGCAATCTGTCACTGGGGTTCCCGTCCGCCATATTCGAGAGTTAGCCTACATGGGGTTTGTCGAGGTGGCCCTACATCTGAAAACCGTGCTGGGCAACATCCAATTCTGTGAGCGCGACATATTGGAGTTTCATCCTGACGTGATAGTTTATATCGACTACCCCGGATTCAATCTCAAAATTGCAAAATTTGCACATGAACATGGGTTCAAGAATGTCCACTATATTTCTCCCCAACTATGGGCTTGGAAGAAAGGACGAATCAAACCTATGCGGCGTGACCTAGACAAACTCTGCTATATCCTACCTTTCGAGCAGGACTTTTATGCTCACAACAACTTTCCGCAGGCTGTTTATGTGGGTCATCCACTTCTCGATGCCGTGGCTCAGTTTCAGGCCTCAGCATCAATTAGCAGTGTTGACGGCCGACCAATAATAGCACTACTACCCGGCAGCCGAAAGATGGAGCTAAACAAAATGCTCCCCCCTATGGTTCGGTTGGCTCAAAAGCATCCTGAATACCAATTCATAATAGCCGGAATGACCCTGCTCGGCGATAAATTTTACGAGCCCTACTTCCAAAAGGCCTCTAACATCTCGGTTGTATACGACAAAACCTACGACCTTCTCTCATGCGCTTATGCAGCCGTTGTCTGTTCTGGCACTGCCACTCTCGAAACCGCACTTTTCAACGTGCCCCAGGTAGTCTGCTACCGTGCCAACCCTATCTCTGTGGCTATAGCCAGACCTCTCATAGGAAACAAGATAAAATATATTTCTTTACCCAACCTTATTGCCGATGAGCCCATCGTCACAGAGCTGATCCAAGACGATGTAACGGACGACCGTCTACAGAAAGAATTCGACAACATCACCCGTGACAACAAGTTCCGCCAAAAAATATTTGATGGCTATGCCCGATTGAACACTTGCCTAGGCAATGCAGGTGCATCTGACCGCACCGCTGATGAAATTATAAAAGTAATGAAACAATAGTTATCAATTGAAGAAAACTTACTCCATACTCTGCCTCTTACTACTCGCTCTCAGCGCCTCTGCCGACCGCGTAAAAGTGCGTCTTTTTACCAATAACAGCATCGACCTTATCAACATTTCTTTCGACTTAGGCACATACAACCTCATTGGTGACAATAACGCTCTCATTGCGGGCGAAGTGGGCAACGACAAATCTGTTGAACTCACCCCGAACGGCAGGCAGGTACATGTATCCATCGACGGGTACGACTATGGTAACTTCTCTTCCGTCACTTTTTCAGCCACCGACACCGCCTGCATCCTCTGTCTTAACCCACGAAACGTCAAACAACGCACCTACGAAGGTAATCTGATAGCCACTGTGGACAAAAATGGCAAGCTACTCCTAATCAACGACGTTGAATTTGAGACTTATATCGCCGGGGTTGTGCAGTCCGAAATCTACGGCACCCAAAGCGACATATTCCGTGTCCAAGCCATCATCTCGCGCACTTGGGCTATGAAAAACATCCACAAGCACAAATCCGACGGATACAACTTTTGCGACCAAGTCCATTGCCAAGCCTATCTCAATCGTTGTGTACGACCCGACATCATGTTGGGCACCATGCAGAGCAGTGGCATGACCATTGTGGATGCCGACAACCATCTAATCGAAACCCCATTCCACTCCAACAGTGGTGGACAGACCGCCAACTCTGAAGACGTCTGGCGAGCAGCACTTCCCTACCTGCGGTCTGTACCCGATACATTCTCCTATCACATGAGACAGAGCGAATGGGTAAAAATAGTGGACGAAAACAAGTGGCTCAACTATTTTGCCAACAAGCACAAATTAAACACCACCAACGACAGCGTCCGGGACGAACTGCTCAATTTTAGTCAGTCGCAGCGGAAGGTGCGTATCTGTGGCATTCCTTTGACACGTGTTCGCACTGATTTTCAGTTAAAATCAACTTTTTTCTCTGTACTTTACGATAGCGTGGCACATCGTGTCACCCTCTCAGGACATGGGTTCGGCCATGGCGTAGGTCTTTCGCAAGAAGGCACCATCCGCATGGTTGGCCTCGGCATCAGCTACGACAGCATCATCCATCATTACTACACGGGATCCCACATTCACTATGACGAAACCCATCCCCACACATACGTGGAAAACTACATAAAACAAATTTCCCAAATCATAGAAGAAGATAAACAGAAATCCACCCAAACCAAGTCAAAAAAAGACGATTGGTTGGGCAGACTATTCCGCGTTCGCGACCGTGAGGAAAGAGAGGAAGTTTACGACCCCAACAGCGACGAACTTGACTCAGACTGGCAGTACGACTGGTAAAAACGTCACACAATAACCCACATCAATCACGATAAAAAAGGACACAATATGACAAAAAGAATCTTACTCTTTATCACCCTCGGATGCCTCATGTCCAGCATGGCCGATGCGCAGACCATTCAATGGAAAACCATCGAACAGGCTTCCAAAACCGACACTAGGAGCAATGCCAAACTCTTTTTTGTCGACTTCTACACCTCCTGGTGCGGATGGTGCAAAAAGATGGATAAGGAAACCTTCAGTAACCCCACCGTCGCTCTTATCCTCAACACTTACTATATTCCGGTCAAATTCGATGCCGAAAGCAATACTGAATTCACCTGGTTCGGAGAAAAATACAGCAACACAGCTGTGGCTCCTGGAGCCAAACGCAACACCCACAATTTTGCCAAGAAAGTGCTCGGCGCAAGAATGGGTTTTCCCTCTTTTGGTGTCTTCAAAACCAACCAGCAACAGCTCACAGTCATTCAAGGATACTACCCACCAGAAGATTTCATCGTTGTACTATGGTATTATGCCTCTGGCGACAACGCACGTTACAGCTGGGATAGATACCAGAAAATTTTCGACAAGGAAATCCGTCCGGTGATGAACCAGAAATTAGGCATCAAATAAAAAGCCATACTACGAATCTTTTAAAAATAAGAACCATGGGCCTATTTAGCAAAAAAGAAAAGAAAGAGACCCTCGATCAAGGTCTCAACAAGACCAAAGAAAGCTTTTTCTCAAAACTCTCCAAAGCCATTTTGGGAAAGTCAACGGTTGACGACAGCGTACTCGACAATCTCGAAGAAACACTTATCACTTCCGACGTTGGTGTTGAAACAACCCTCAAAATCATTGAGCGCCTTGAAGAACGCATTAAGCGCGACAAATATATCAGCACCTCCGAACTCAATTCAATCCTCCGTGCTGAAATAGCCACCCTTCTGCGCAAACACGACGGCAGATTTCCCGAAGACTTCGATTCTCCCCTCCCCCACCATCCCTACGTAGTGCTCGTTGTAGGCGTGAACGGAGTTGGCAAAACAACCACTATTGCCAAACTGGCATACCAATATAAACAGGCTGGTAAAAAAGTAATGTTGGGTGCCGCCGACACCTTCCGCGCCGCCGCTGTGGAACAGCTGCAGCTTTGGGCAGACCGGGTAGGAGTGCCAATCGTACAGCAGGGCATGAATGCCGACCCCGCCTCTGTGGCCTACGACACACTTCAATCAGCCCTCTCCAAAGACATGGACGTAGTACTGATTGATACCGCCGGACGACTCCACAACAAAGTAGGACTCATGAACGAGCTAGGCAAAATACGTAAAGTCATGCAAAAGCTCATGCCCGACGCTCCACATGAAGTACTCTTAGTGCTTGATGCCAGCACCGGCCAAAATGCCATTGAGCAGGCCAAGCAATTCACTGCCGCTACCGATGTCAACGCCCTAGCCCTGACCAAACTCGACGGCACAGCCAAAGGTGGTGTTATTATCGGCATCAGTGACCAGTTTCAAATCCCTGTCCGTTATATCGGCCTCGGCGAGAAAATGACAGACCTTCAGGTATTCAATGCCGACGAATTTGTAGACAGTCTTTTCGACAATAAGAAATAATGAAAGTCAACATTGTAACTCTAGGCTGCAGTAAAAACACCGTCGACTCCGAGAATATTGCCGGACACCTCACCGCAGCTAATCATACGGTGTACTTCGACCGCCAACAGAACGACTGCGACTTGGTGATAGTCAACACCTGCGGTTTCATTGGCGACGCTAAGGAGGAATCCATCAACACCCTCCTCAAGCAAATCCAAGACAAACAGAACTACAACCGTCGTCACGCTCAAGACAGAAAAAAACGTAGGCTTTACGCTGTCGGCTGTCTTGTGGAACGCTATAGCCATGAGTTGCAAGACGAAATGCCCGAAGTGGACGGTTGGTACGGTGTCCATCAATGGGAAACCATCGTAAGGGATGTCATTGCCTCTTCTGCCACAGCTGTTGAACCTTTCACCGCCCAGCGCACCCTTAGCACCCCTCGACACTATGCCTACCTTAAAATAGCCGAAGGCTGCAACCGTTCCTGCTCCTATTGCGCCATCCCCCTCATCCGCGGGAGACACGTGTCCCGCCCCATCGAAGAACTCGTCGAAGAAGCAAAAGTCCTGGTCCAGGATGGAGTGAAAGAACTCATCCTTATCGCCCAAGACACCACCTACTATGGGATCGACCTCTATGGCCAACGCCGCTTAGGCGACCTTCTTGAGCAACTGGCCACACAAAGTGGAGCCGAATGGATTCGCCTACACTACACCTACCCCACCTCATTCCCCGTCGATGCAATTGAAGCTATGCAACGCCACCGCAACATCTGCAACTATATCGACATACCCCTCCAGCACATCAACAGCCGCATCCTCGGCTCTATGCAGCGGGGCATTGACCGGCAGGGAACACTTAACCTTATCCAAATGTTCCGCGACAAACTACCCGATGTCAGCATCCGCACCACCCTCATCGTAGGCTATCCTGGCGAGACTGAGCAAGAATTCGACGAATTGAAACAATTCGTCCGTGAAGCCCGTTTCGACCGCATGGGTTGCTTTGCCTATTCGCCCGAAGAGGGTACCCCCGCCGAGAAATTGGGCGACCCTGTACCTCAAGAGGAAAAGGAACGTCGCGTGGCAGAACTCATGTCCATACAGGAAGAAATATCATTGGAAAAGAACCAAGCCCGTGTAGGCCGCACCTTCCGCGTGCTCATCGACCGCCACGAGGGCGACTACTACATCGGCCGTACCGAATACGATAGTCCCGAAATCGACGACGAGGTACTCATCCCCGCCTCCACACCCCTGCACATCGGCCAGTTCTATACAGTCCGCATCACCCAGGCCCTCGAACACGACCTCATCGCCAGCCTCATCTGAAACCCCAAAAAGGTCGATTTTCTGGAATATAATCCAAAAATTATATATAATTTTTGGATTATATTCCAGAAAATTCATATATTTGCATTCTAAATAGATGAGATATGATAGAGCGATACCTACGTGGCAAAACTCCGTTCCATCATCGGAAATAACGAAATGCTGTGAGTGAATAGTTAGTTTTGTTCCGCTATATTTGTCTGGATGTGTTCTCGTCATTAGCGACTTGCCAATGACCGCCTTCGTATGGCCTCACACGGCGTATAATACCAGCTTCTCTTAAGTTTTTCTAGCCGTTAATTCTGTAGAGGAGTTGATGTTTTTGTGTCAAATGGAAAATAATTAGTATCTTTGCAATTGCTTTGTATGGCTATTATTTGGAGTCGGATTATGCAGTCGAAAACAAAGCAGAAACTAATAGTCAGCGTCAAATGAAATCAAACAGCTCCATACTCTTGTACATGATCATTATGATAACGACATGTATATTGCCACAGCCATGGGGTTTAATGGCACAAGAGAAACATGCCTTGTTAGTTGGAATCTCGGAGTATCCGCAATATACTGACAATGATGCATCATGGACAAAGAGTCATGGAGTAAATGATGTTCAGCTAATCAAACCTATATTAAAGAAGCAGGGATTTCGTATCAATACATTGCAAGATAAGACTGCGACATATAAGGCCATTACAAAGAGTCTTGTCAAGTTAAAGAATGAGGTGCGAGAAGGTGATATCGTGTATGTCCACTTTTCAGGACATGGGCAAGCTGTTGAGGATGAGAGTGGAGATGAAGAGGATGGTTGGGACGAAGCGTTTATACCTTATGACGCACAAAAGCGTTATAAGGTTAATGTTTACTCGGGAGAAAGGCATTTACTTGATGATGAACTGAATGAATATCTGAATGCCATCCGTAAGAAAATTGGGCAAAAGGGAATTCTGTATGTTGTTCTTGATGCTTGTCATGCAGGGTCGTCTTATCGGGGTGAAGCAGTAGAAGATAGTGTCTTTGTTCGTGGTACCGATATAGGCTTCAGCAAGAGTGGAAAAAACTATGCCCCACGGATAGACAAACGAGGAAACATTAGGATAAAGAGTTCAGCCGGTTTGTCTCCACTTTATATGATTGAAGCTTGCCGTTCTTATGAGGTAAATACCGAAATCAAACAGGATGGCAAGTATTATGGACCAATATCGTATTTTATTTCCCAACAATTGTTAACCCAGTCCCTATCCTATGACATTAATTGGATAGAGAATGTACGGAAAGCTATGGATATGGATGTGCGGCTGATTAGACAACACATGGTAGTAGAAAGTTCAAAATAGTATGGCGACAATTGCATTGAATCGTAAACAAGATAAGGTTTTAAACGACTTTGCCAGAGAGTATCAAAGCCGTACACTCTCTTATTTGCAGAAAACATATTCTTTGAGCAAAGAAGATAGTGAAGATGTGTTTCAAGAAGCTTCAATTGTGCTATATCGTGCTGCCATAGATGGCAAATTGGACAATCTAACATCATCTCTATATACATACTTTATTGGCATCTGCAACAATAAGGCACATGAGCAGCTTAGAGCAAAAGGGAAAGCACAAATAGTGTATATAGAAGACTATTCAGTTGAAGCAAATGGGGAAAGATATAACACGTTGTTGAATAAGGCAGAAAGGCTACTCAACATAATCGATAAAGATGAAAAAAGAGTAAACGAAAGAGACGGTATCGTACAAGATATGGTGAAGCAATTGCCACCACCATGCGATAAATTACTCTGGGCATATTACCGTGATGCCTTGTCGATGAAAGTCATTGCACAAATGTTCCATTATGCCAGTGAAAGTGTCGCCAAAGTCACCAAGCATCGATGTCAAGAGAAATTCCGGAAAAACTATGAGATGGCAGTAAATCATTATAAATGGGTAAAAGCAAACAACTATGGATAGTATAAAGGATGACATACTGCAAGAGAATGAAGAGAGAATAACTCGTTATCTTTGTGGAGAGATGGCTCCTAATGAGGAAACACAATTTGAAAAGGATATACAAAGTGATGAGACCCTAAGAAATCAAACAGAGGCCATAGCAAGAACTATCAAGGTAATGAATACTATAGGTTCTGAAAAGGACAGAAAATTGGTTGAGGAGATGAAAAGTTCATCAAAGAGAAAGGCTCGCCCAATGCGATGGCTTTCTATTGCTGCCAGTTTTGCGTTGCTTATTACGGTCGGATACTATACCTATGACTTCACAACAACAGTCAGTTTAGGTAAAGACTATGCTACAGCATTCCCATTATCATCTGAAATCAGAGGAGAAGAAGATGATGAGGTATTTGAACAATTAACCGTGCTTTTTGACAATGTCGCCAACAATAGAGATATAGACAATACCATTGAACAGCTTGAAGTACTCTGGCAACAATCACAAAGCGATACATACAATGAATATACAACCTATGCACCTTATATTGGATGGAATCTTGCAAATGCATATCTACTTAAATATGATAAGAAAGAGGCAAGGATGGTACTTGAACGGATGAAGGCTGATTATTCTACAGATAATCAAATATGCAATATAGTAGATGAATTATTGCACAAAATTTAATGGTTATATTATGATTATTAAAAAAATCCGTACCATATTTTGTCTATTAAGTCTAATTGGTTGTGGGCATTATTTACAAGCTCAGCAATACGACTTGAAAGAAGTAAATGATTTAGTTGATTATTATTTAGAACATAGCCAACTTGTAAATGCGTTCAATTTGCTTACTAATGCGAGTGACTATTATTTTGATCAAGAGGATTTTTCGGTATCATATGAGCTGAAACGAAGATGTTGCTTGTTATTAGATGAACATATTGACGAATTCTATGACTATGGGTTAACCCCAGAAGGATACTTTGAGCATTGGTATGTTGCCATTAGCTTGGCTAGGCGTATTCAAAGGACAGATGAGGCTGTACCATTTCTTTTGACTTTTCTAAGAAAAATGGAGAAGAAACTCCCAGAAATGCTACCATATTATACGACTGAGTTAGCCTATATACTTGGAGAGTGTCGGGGTGTAGGTGGATATGCAGATTCAATATACATCTTACAAAACAGTCTTGACGTTATAAAACGGCTACCAGTAGAAAAAGAACAGGTTATTCAGTATAACAAAATTAGTCATTGGTTTATAGCAAATCGAATTATTAATAGTTTAGATAATAACGGACATCTTGTAGAAAATAAAATTGGCGAGATAGAAAAATGGTATTTGAACAATAGACAATATGTCTGTAGTTTAGATACGAGCCAATACAAGGCACAGATTTTAGAATATGAGTTAGAATACATTGGCGAGTTAATGTCTTTTGCCCAAACAATAAGTGCTCAATACAAGGAATCAAATGAACTATACAAGAAAGCAATAGATATTTTACAACCACTACTTGCATTAAATGATACACTATCACAAAAAATTGCTGCATGTAATGCAGGCATTGGACGGAATTATTCAATGATACATGAGTATGCATTGTGTAGAGAATATAGCGACAAAGCATTCGGAGTATTATTTAATTATAAAGAAGACTTTGATTATTGTGATATTATTGACGTGTTAGCTTCTAACTATTTTGAATCGGGTCAATTTAAGTTGGCAGCAGCGTTAAGACTTAGAGAAATTATTGTTCGTGCTAAATTAGGATGGCAACATACCAAATCTGACTGGTCAGTATATTTTCTATATGAACTCTGCAATCAACCAGAAAAAATTCTCGAATATAAGGATATAGCGTTGTATTTTTCCGAGGAAAGCTCACCAGAATCAAATGCCAGCTTATTGTTAGATATTGGGAAGGCCTACTCAATGCTAATGGATAGTATTACTGATTACAAGGATTCGGCAAAATCATATCTGACTAGTGCTGGTAATTATATCACTACTTATAAAGAAACTATTAAAAGAAACGAGTCGTATGCAGAACTATTGAGAAGTCTTTATGCTGCTTGGGCCAATTATTACCAAAGGTTGGGACAATTACAAAAGTCCTATGAATACGATCAAAAGGCGTTGAATATATTAGATGAGTCTACTTGGAATCATTATGGGAGTGCATATTTTGAAAGTTTAGTATTAAAATCATCATACCTTTGTGATACTGTAGGCTTACACCGATACCTGCCACTATTTTATAATAGGTTGGAGAAAGAAATCATAGAAATACTGCCTGTCCTTGGGGTAATTGAGTCTAGCAATTATATGGCAAGTCATGGGAGTTCATTGTATCATATTCCCGAATGGACATCTTGGAATCCTAAAGATGAGATCAGTTGTGGTGTTGCATATGATGCAGCCCTATTAATGAAAGGTTTATTGTTGAGTCACACTGCACATATTTTACAAACAGATGGAGATTCAAATCAGTCAATAGTTATTCATAGATTAGAACAATTACGTGATAGTATTTATGATATAACAGATGACATTCAAAGGTGGCAAACTTTACATCAGTACGAGAAATTGGAACGACAGATTTTAGCAGAGACCAACAGAAAACAGTTAAGAGTTCATTGGAAAGATGTTCAGAGGGGGCTTCATAAAGAAGAAGCTTGCATAGAATTTGTCAAGTATTATAAAAATGGTTATGCTTGGAGTAATGCTGACCTTATTCCACATTATGGGGCAATTGTTTTGAGCAACAATAACCATGCCCCATCTTTTGTTGATTTGTTTGATGAAGAAGAATTATTGGATGTATATCGCTATCAACCTAAATCGTATGATATTGAACAGGGCAAAGTTTTATATTCAAAGATTTGGGGCAAACTTCAGCAATACATGGACGGGAAAGAAAGGGTCTTTTTTTCTCCGATGGGTTTATTGAACCTAATGAATATTGAATTACTTACTGATAGTACGGGGCAGACAGCTTTACAAAGATTCAATTTGTATCGGGTTTCTTCAACAAAAAATGTTCTTTTCCCATCTAATGAACACAAGCCAGCGTACGCAGTTTCTTTTGGTGACATTGACTACGATAATGCCCAAACTGTATTGGATAGTTTAAATACAAGAGGCAATTGGTCATATCTAAAAAACACCCAGTATGAAATCAACCGACTGAAAGAATTGTTCTCAGAGAACAATATTAGCATTACAGCAAATGTGGGAAAGGGTGCTACAGAAGCACTTTTTAAGGCTCTTGATGGCACTAATGCTGATATTATTCATGTTGCTTCTCACGGCTATTATATTCCTCGAGGTCAAAGAGAAACCATTCCTTATTTTGCTAACAGTGAGAGTACGAAGAGTGTTCAAGATGAACTATTCTATTCTGGATTAATTATGTCTGGAGGTCAAAAAGCATGGACTGATTCTACTTTTGGTGTTGATAGAAACGATGGGATATTAACCGCCTATGAGATATCAAAGCTTGATTTACATAATGTTAACCTTGTTGTATTGTCTGCTTGCGAAACGGGGCTTGGCGATGACCTGTTTGATGGAATATTCGGCTTGCAACGAGCTTTCAAAAAGGCTGGTGCTGGGTCTATCTTAATGAGTCTCTGGAAGATTGATGATAAGGCTACTTCTGAGTTCATGGGTATGTTTTATGAGAAATTGGTCAAAGGCTATTCGAAACATGAAGCATACACCTATGCGACTCATACGATGAAAGAAAAATATCAAGACGCAAACTACTGGGCCTCATTTATTTTATTAGATTAGTTTTTTTTTCTACATTTTTATTTGATAGGTCTGATGAAAAGATTATATCTTTGCATTAGATTTGCCAATTTATCTTATACTTAAGTATATACAAATAGCAAAGCAAATAGAAATAATTGAGTTCTCACAAATTCTCGAGATAGTGATGAGCTTCATATTGAACAATTAAAAAAAGACCATTATGTCTAAAGAAGATATTATTAAACTCAGGGAAGACCTTTCAGATTATGTCTATCATTTTACAAAAGGTAAAGATGCTAAAGAAACGCTAAAGATAATTGTCTCAGACAAGAAAATAAAAGATGTTACGAAAAAAGGTTACATCTGTTTTTCGGAATCGCCTTTAACCATGCTCGCACCTATGTTCAATTATTTTGAGCAGTTTGAAAATCCATTATATGCACCTTATGGTATAGGAGTAAAAAAGGATGTGATATATAAATTAGGAGGAAGACCTGTTTTCTATGTTGATCGGGAAGAAATAAAAATTATTCCAAACCAGTTAAGGTGGAAGAGCGTTTGTTACGACCCCAATAGTTACGATTTCTCATGGCTGCGTGAATGGCGACTTCCCCATGAATCGCTGGATTTGACATTCAACGATTGCTTTATAGTAGTAAAGGCCAATGGTGATATTTCTGATATACAAGGAATATTAGAACTTGATGATATAGATATTGATGCACAACCCGAAGATGGTGGTATCCTTACAGAGTATACTGGTCATTTTACAAGAAATTTCAAGGTAATATCGTTAGAGGAACTATCTACTATCTCTCAAATGAATAAAAAACAATTACTCTGTGCCTTGGATGGCCAAAGCAATCAAGAGCGCCATTATTTGGGCTCAACTTGGAAATAATATTCGACAATGCTGTTAACCTTTTGTGTGTTTCTGTCATTAACGGATAGAAACACACAAAAAGGTTGACAAAAATGAAAAATACAGAATTCAAAGTTGACGAGACCAACGTCGTTGAGCAGAAGGCATTCACGATGGATGCCGACCAGCAGAAGGCTTTTGACCTGATTGCTAACACCAACACCCCGCTGTTTATCACGGGTAAGGCGGGCACGGGTAAATCCACATTTATTAATACCATTCAGGAGAAGATAGACAAGAACTTCTTGGTGCTTGCTCCGACAGGCATCGCCGCCATCAATGTGGGTGGGCAGACGATGCACTCGTTCTTTGGTTTCCCCTTTGAGGTGATAGGTCCCCATACAGAATTGAGGATTTCAGACGAGAAGCGTGATTTGCTGAAGCATATTGACACTATCATTGTGGATGAGGTGTCGATGGTGCGGTGCGATATGGTGGACGGAATGGATCGGTACCTGAGCACTGCCTTCCACACTCACATGCCGTTTGGTGGCAAGCAGGTGGTGTTTGTGGGCGACCTGTTTCAACTGCCGCCTGTGGTGGCAAACGCTGCTGATGAGGATATGCTTGGTGATTTGTGGGAGAAGGGTAAGCCCTACTTCTACAAGGCTCATGTACTGAAACGGATGAATCTGCCCAAGATAGAGTTTAGGACTGTGTATCGCCAAAAGGATAGAGATTTTCTTGATATATTGAATCGTTTGCGCTATGGGGATAGCACTAATGAGGATTTGGATCTACTCAACCAAAGAGTGGACTATGATGGGGACACGGAAGACTATTCTGTTATCTTGACAGCTTATCGGCGCATGGCAGACAATATGAACGAGGAGAAGTTGTCAGAATTAGACACCGAAGAGTATTGCTATTCTGGCAAAGTGGATGGTAAGTTTAGAACGAAGGATTTCATCGTGCCGGAGCAGTTGAAGTTGAAGGTGGGAGCTCAAGTTATGTTTTGTAAGAACATCTCACACAGTTGTGTCAATGGCACTATTGCCAAGGTGTCAAATCTGAGTGAGGAAACCATCACTGTGACATTGGAGAACGGCGCAGAGGTGAATGTGGAGCAGACTGTGTGGAAGAGCTATGAGCGGGTGTATAACCGTGAGACGAAGAAGATGGAGTCAGAGGTGGTGGGCACCTTTACCCAATACCCGTTGAAGTTGGCATGGGCTGTTACTATCCATAAGTCGCAGGGGATGACTTTTGACAGGATGCATTTCGATCTTTCTCATGGTACGTTTGCACCTGGTCAGGCGTATGTCGCTATCAGCCGTATGCGTAGCTTGGAAGGTCTGACACTGAGTGACCCTATTCAGCCGTATCATATCATCCAGAATCCCGAAATCAAGGCATATGCCAATTCGTATAATGACACCGCCCTAATTGAAGACGAGCTTGAGATTGGACAGAAGGTGTATGGCTGCTTGAGGAAGAAGGATTATGACGGGGCGGTGCGCACTTGCCTGACCTATGTGGTGGAGAAGTGCCGCAGGGGCGACTACCGCAACGCGGCATTGTTGGCGAAGAAGATGTTTGACGTGATGCTGGACGATGAGTGCCTGATGGGGGAGACAGAAGAGGTGGAGCTGCTGAAGGACAGCAACATGACGTGCGATTTTCTGAATGCGGTGCTGTGCCTGTATGGGAAGCGGTATGAGGAGGCCATCGGCTTTGCCGACCTGGTGCTAGGCAGAAGGACCTGCTTGGAGGCCATGTTTGTCAAGGAACGGGCATTGTATGCGTTGGGACGGTTTGACGAGGCGTACGATGTGGACTACCAAATCATCATGGCTGCCAACGACTCGGACGACAAGAAGGGCATCGACAAGAAACAGCTGCTGCTGGAGGCGAAGATTAACACGCAGATTGGCAACTCGAACATGACCATCTGCAAGAAACTGATAAAGATATGCCCAGAGTGCTTGAAGGCGTATGTGATGCTAAGGACGGAGGCGTTGAAGAACGGGAAGGCGCTGGAGACGACCGACGACGGGGAGAGCGACGAGAACGAGAAACTGGTGGTTGCATTCATCGACGCGGACCTTTCGGATGAGGATTTTGAGAAGATGCTGGAAGAAGAGCAAGGCAGCAGGGCCTTTACTCGGCTGAGCAGGAAAGTGACTATCCTATCCTAATAACTCAACACATATCAAATTCATCATCAAAAAATAACACCAATACTAAATCAATTCTATCATCTTATGAATAAAAGAGAAATGACCCCCGAAAAGATACAGAAACACAACGCAATGGTAGACTATAACAAAAGCATTATCAGCTGGGTGGTAGATATAGTATGCTTATTTTTAGCTTGGCCAACGATAATACTTGCCATACATAGACGTTGCAAATACAAAGAAATGATTGATAGTACTCCAGGTGATGGCGATAATGAGTAATACCCGTCGCGGTGGTTATTCCAGTCGTGGTTTGTTGTGTCGGATTTGCAATCTGACACTTATTATTATCAAGATTTGTAATCTGCTTTGTTTTTATCATTCTTAACCTGGTTGTCATAAGTAGGAGAAACAAGGCAAAAAAAATACGTGAACTACCACTGGGGGAGTTCACGTATTGTCTTTGCCAAATGTATCGGTTTATGCCTCAGTGTTTTTCTCGATGGCGAGTTTACCGCGGTAGTAACCGCATTCGGGGCATACGTGGTGATACATTACTGGAGCTCCGCAATTGCTGCAAGTGGTGAGCTGTGCTTTCTCCAGGGCGTCGTGTGTTCTGCGCTTCGCTGTGCGAGTCTGCGAGAATCTGTGTTTTGGATGTGGCATATTACTATTATTTTTGTTTATTTTTCCATTAATTGTTTCAGTGCGTCCCACCTCGGATCCGTCTCTCCGTCGCGGTTCCCTCTCTCCTCATCCTCAGTGTCTGGCTCATTTCCATCTTGATTAGAGATGAATCTGAGCATCTCTGGGTCACACTCGTCTTCAGGATGGACTCGCTGCATGGGCAAACTGACCGCTACAAACTCATACATCCACTGGCTCAAATCAATCTGGTAGGCATCCTCGGGGAGATAGACCACATTTTCATCCTCACTCGTTTCTGTGTCGCTGAACTTCACGCAGAGAGTCTGCTCTCCTTCTACGGGAACTTCCAACTCCCCAAGGCATCGATCGCATATTGACTTCACCTTGCCTTTCCAGACAAAATTAATCATCAACAGGCGCTCTTTTTTCTCCAGATTTACTGCAAAATCGACCTTTCCATCTTGTAATTCTTCATTTTCAAAGCCTTCAAAGAAGCTACCATCCAAGACATAATCAAACTCGTATTTCCCTGATTTTAAACCACTAAACTGGATAGTAGTATCGTATTTTGCCTTCATTTTCGCGCTCTAATTGAGTTTGCAAAATTACAACTTTTTTCTGACATGGCATAATAAAATGTCTTTTTTTTCAAAAAAAGTTTCTCTTTTCAACATTTCATAGTGCAAAAAGCACGTCCCACTTTAAGGAAGCACCGCCTAAAATAGTCCAAAACGCTTTAAAAGATGCCCATCAAAGTGCTGACGATGCAGCAACTTGTGGAGCCGAGGGTTGAAACCAACGCTGCCGTGGACGCGCTATGTGCTCGTAGGTAATATCCATTGGGGTATATAAAACCACCTGATGCTGCATAAGGGTGGCCCGAACATCAATCAAACGCTGGTTCGAACTGCCACGGAAAAGCAACGAAAGGTCTCGAAGGCTTTGAACAAAAGGACCGTCTACCAGCACATCTACCTGCTCCAACAGAGCGCGGCGGACTGGATGAGAAACAATCTGCTCAATCCGATAACCCGTATAGCACCAAATAGAATGTGACGAATGTCTATGGATTTCCTGTGCCAAAAGGGTGAAAGCCTCTGCTTGGAACATCGGATCGCCGCCAGAAAAAGTCACATCCAAATCCTCCTCCAGAACCTCCTCAGCAACGGCCTCGATGCTACGGGCAAATCCCCCAGCGGGATCCCACGACTGGGGGTTGTGGCATCCCAAGCACTGGTGCGTACAGCCGGCACCATAAATGGAAGTACGCAGACCAGGACCGTCGACCGAAGTCCCGTGGACAATGTCCAACAAGCGGATACTATTTGTGCACAATTCGGTCATTCAGTTCAGCAAGTTTAGCGCGATTCCACCTATCAGTCGTTCCCACAAGATAACCCGTAATGCGTTGCAGCCGGTCAATATTGGTACTTCCGCAGTGGGGGCACTTCTCCAAGTTAGGCTGGGCATCCTCGTAGCCGCAATCCATACAGCGATTGCGATTGTGGTTGACCGAGCAATAGCCAATGTTATATTTATCCATCAGGTCTACGATATTCTCAATGGCCTTAGGGTTATGCGTGGCATCGCCATCAATCTCCACATAGAAGATATGACCTCCGCGGGTAAGTTCGTGATATGGACCCTCAACCTCTGCCTTATGGCGCGGTGAGCAGTGATAATAAACCGGAACGTGGTTAGAATTGGTATAGTAAATCTTATCGGTAACCCCCGGAATAACGCCGAAATCCTTCTTATCGCGACCCGTAAAACGTCCCGACAGCCCTTCGGCCGGGGTGGCCAAGATACTGAAGTTATGCTGATATTTCTCCGAGAACTCCACAGCTCGGTCACGCATATAGCCCACAATGCGCAGACCCAACTGCTGCGCCTCTTCGCTTTCGCCATGATGGTGCCCCACAAGGGCAATAAGGCATTCGGCCAAGCCTATAAAACCAATACCCAAGGTGCCGTGATTGATAACAGACTCGATAGTATCGTTCGGGTGCAGATTCTCGCATCCCACCCATAGTTTCGACATAAGCAGGGGGAACTGCTTGGCAAGAGCCGTCTTCTGGAAATTATAGCGGTCCAGCAGCTGCTCCGCCGTAATGTCGAGCAACTCGTCCAGTTTTGCAAAGAAAGCCTCTATACGGGCATTCTTGTCCTCAATCTCACGCACTTCGAGGGCGAGACGCACAATATTAATCGTAGAGAACGAAAGATTGCCACGGCCGATAGACGTTTTCTCGCCATAGCGGTCTTCAAACACGCGTGTACGGCATCCCATAGTGGCCAACTCGTAGCGGTAACGTTCCGGGTCGTCTGCGCGCCATTTCTCGTGCTGGTTAAACGTAGCGTCCAGATTGACAAAGTTTGGGAAGAAACGACGGGCGGCCACCTTGCAGGCATACTGGTAGAGGTCGTAATTGCGATCCTCCGGCAGGTAGCTTACGCCTCGCTTCTTCTTCCATATCTGAATTGGGAAGATAGCCGTGGCACCAGAGCCCACCCCTTCATAGGTCGACTTGAGCAATTCGCGAATCACACAACGGCCCTCGGCCGAAGTGTCGGTGCCATAGTTTATCGACGAAAAAACCACCTGGTTACCTCCGCGGGAATGGATAGTATTCATATTATGGATAAAAGCCTCCATGGCCTGGTGGGTGCGGCGCACGGTCATATTGACTGCATGTTGCAGCAGCCGCTCGTCGCCCGCCAGCCCTTCCAAAGGCATCTCCAAATAGTCGTCAAAAGGATGGTCATACAGCCTCGATAGGTCGGAACCGGTAATCTCCTCCAAGTGTTTCACCTCTTCAATATAGGTCTTGCGGATAAAGGGAGCCAGATAAAAATCAAAAGCCGGAATAGCCTGCCCGCCGTGCATCTCGTTCTGCACCGTCTCCAGCGAGATGCAGGCCATTACCGAGGCGGTCTCGATGCGTTTGGCCGGGCGCGACTCGCTGTGCCCTGCGGCAAAACCGTCATTCAATATGCGGTCCAGCGGGTGCTGCACACAGGTGAGCGACTTCGTAGGATAGTAATCCTTGTCGTGCACATGCAGATAGTTATGCTTCACAGCCCACTTGGAACGTTCCGAAAGCAGATAGTCGTCGACAAAGGGCTTCGTAGTCTCGCTAGCAAACTTCATCATCATACCGGCCGGCGTGTCGGTATTCATATTGGCATTCTCGCGGGTAACGTCATTATTTTTAGCCTCAAGAATTTCGAGAAATATCTCGCGGGTCTTGGCCTTGCGGGCAATAGAGCGCTTGTCGCGATAAGCGATATACTTCTTGGCCACCTCTTTACGCGAAGACTGCATCAGCTGCATCTCCACCATATCCTGTATCTCCTCCACCGTGGCCTGCTCTGGGCCTTTCAGTTCTATGCGGTCGACAATCTGGTATATAAGGGACTCATCCTCCCCTTTCTCAGTGGTGAGCATAGCCTTGCGAATGGCCTGGGCGATTTTCTCTCTGTTGAAGCCGACGATGCGGCCGTCACGTTTGACAACTGTCTGTATCATGGTTCCATTTATTATTACACTACACTTTTTGTGTCGGTGATACCTGTGGGACTGGGGAACATGGGCGCTGGAAGCGGAGGGCGCACTACACAGCCCAACGCATTCGCAGTCAGCTCTTAATCCCGAAAGCATCTCGCGACAAGTTCGAAAGGCAGGTCTTCTGACTTGGCTCCTTTTCCTAAGGGCGCCTTCCCATCCTCAATCAGGACAGTGGCTTTCTTTTAGCCCCGGCTTTTTAGAACCTCACAGCTACGGGTATAGTCCAGGTTTTCCACCTGATTCTCTTTTCATTCGAGGCTCTCGTCTCGAACACCTTTCGCATGCAAAAATACAAATAAAACCGACTCGGTATAAAACATATTTGTTAACAAGGAGGGCAAGTTATGAACAATCGTCCCGTAGGTGTTTATAACGGAAATCATTAGGGGCATGGCGGGGTGTTCATAAGAATTTTCAGCCACTCAATGGGCAAAAAAAATCCACTGCCTCACGACAGTGGATTCATTCTTATGAAAAAAGTCAAACTATTATTTTGCTGGGGGATAGTCTATTCCTTTCGACGCAAAGAGCAGTTCCATCATCTTGCGGGCACTGGTGCTGACCACGGTGCCAGGACCGAAGATAGCGGCTGCGCCCGACTTGAACAGGAAATCGTAGTCCTGCGGAGGAATGACACCGCCAACAGTGACGATGATGTCCTCGCGGCCGAGTTTCTTGAGTTCCTCAATCACCTGTGGCACGAGGGTCTTATGTCCTGCGGCCAGCGAACTGACGCCCAAAATGTGGACATCGTTCTCCACTGCCTGCTTGGCAGCCTCTGCCGGCGTCTGGAACAGCGGGCCCATATCCACGTCATAGCCGAGGTCGGCATAGCCGGTGGCCACCACCTTGGCTCCGCGGTCGTGACCGTCCTGTCCCATCTTGGCCACCATAACACGGGGACGGCGGCCTTCCACCTTGGCAAAGTAGTCGGTCATAGCCTTCACCTGCTGGAATTCGTCGGTATCTTTCGTCTGAGCACTATACACGTTGCTGATAAGATTTATTTTAGCTTTGTAACGACCATAAACTTTCTCAAGGGCATAACTGATTTCGCCCAACGAGGCGCGCTTGCGGGCTGCGTCGATAGAGAGTTCGAGCAGGTTGCCCTGGCCCGTCTTGGCGCATTCGGTGAGTGCGTCGAGAGCCTTCTGCACGGCCTCGGGGTCGCGGTTGGCGCGCAGCTTGGCCAAACGGTCCAGCTGGGCTTGACGGACAGCCGTGTTGTCAATCTCGAGGGTCTCAATAGGATCCTCGTGGTCGAGGCGGTACTTATTCACGCCGAGGATGGTGTCGATATTGGAGTCTATGCGGCTCTGCTTGCGGGCTGAAGCCTCCTCAATACGCATCTTAGGCACACCGCTTTCGATAGCCTTGGCCATACCGCCAAGCTTCTCCACCTCCTGAATATGAGCCCAGGCGCGGTGGGCTATCTCGTGGGTAAGGGTCTCCACATAGTAGCTACCAGCCCAGGGGTCAACCACACGGCAAATGTTGGTTTCTTCCTGAAGATAGATCTGGGTGTTACGAGCAATACGAGCACTGAAGTCGGTGGGCAGTGCAATGGCTTCGTCCAGTGCGTTTGTGTGCAGGCTCTGGGTATGGCCCAGGGCAGCACCCATGGCCTCGATGCAAGTGCGGGCCACGTTGTTATAAGGATCCTGCTCGGTGAGCGACCAGCCGGAGGTCTGGCTGTGGGTACGCAGTGCCAGCGATTTGGGATTCTTCGGGTTGAACTGGTTGACAATCTTAGCCCACAGCATACGGGCGGCGCGCATCTTGGCAATCTCCATAAAGTGGTTCATACCCACACCCCAGAAGAAACTCAGACGGGGGGCAAAGTCGTCAATGCTCATACCGGCATTGACACCGGCACGGAGATACTCCAAACCGTCGGCCAAAGTATAGGCAAGCTCAATGTCGGCGGTAGCGCCTGCCTCCTGCATATGGTAGCCAGAGATAGAAATGCTGTTGAACTTAGGCATGTGCTTCGAGGTGTACTCGAAAATGTCGGCAATAATCTTCATCGAGGGCAGCGGAGGATAGATATAGGTGTTACGCACCATAAACTCCTTCAGAATGTCGTTCTGAATAGTGCCCTGCAACTGCTCCTGCTTCACGCCCTGCTCCTCGGCAGCCACAATATAGAAAGAGAGCACCGGCAGCACTGCGCCGTTCATAGTCATCGAAACCGACATCTTGCCCAGGTCGATCTGGTCAAACAGAATCTCCATATCGAGAATACTGTCGACGGCCACACCGGCCTTACCCACGTCGCCAACCACGCGCTCGTGGTCGCTATCGTATCCGCGGTGGGTAGCCAGGTCGAACGCAACCGACAGACCCTTCTGTCCGGCAGCAATATTGCGGCGGTAGAAAGCATTCGATTCCTCAGCCGTGGAGAAACCCGCATACTGACGGATGGTCCATGGGCGCATCACATACATGGTGCTGTACGGCCCGCGCAAGAAAGGAGCTATGCCAGCGGCATAGTTGAGGTGCTCCATCCCCTCAAGGTCTTTTTTTCCGTATACGGGCTTTACATCAATCTGTTCAGGAGTCTTCCACGTCTTCTGAATATTGTTTTCTTTCTCCCATTGTTCAAAGGACTCTTGGTTTTCCTTTGCCTCACGGAAATTAACTTTTGAAAAATCTGGTCTCATTATCAATAGTTTATATTATTATTTACGCATTCCTTAAAGTTGCAAATATAACCTTTTTTTTTGATTTGTGAAAAAAATTATTTTACAAGTTGTTAAAAAATGCCCCATGCCGTCCATACCCTGCCCTGCCGGAGCCCCACTGCCCCTGCACATTAGACGGTGCGCACCAGCGCCTGACTAGTTCTCGCGGCTGAGGAGCGACAGCAGGCGGATGAAGAGGCCAATGATGTCGATGTAGATATCCAGGGCGCAGTCGATGGCAAAGTCAACCGTCTTAGGATAAATCTGCGCTTTGGCCACATCGTAGCCGATATAGCCCGAAAACAGAATGACAAAAATCCAGTCGAAGGCCGTGCCGTTGTAATGGAACAGGAAGGTGGCCACCAACTCGGCTATGAAGGCGGCAATGAAAGCAATGAAAAGTGTACGCCCCATGCTGAGGAAGAGGTTCGGCTGCACGATGCCCAGCAGTACCATAGTGGCGGTAACTATGCCTGTGAGCAGCAGTGCCTTGGTAACCACTGCCACTGGCAGCCCCGGCACCAAAAGGCACAGCATCACTCCCATCGGCAGCACCAGCAGGTTGAAACCGATGAAACTGACCACCGGACTGCTCGACCGGGCCGACATCATAATGCCGACCAAGGCCAACACAATATAGCCCACAAAGAGCCACAAGGGGCCCACCCGCATGGCCAGGTTCATCACGGGGGCGGCCAGGAAGGCCACCATTAATACATTGGCCAGAAAACCCCACAGGAGGGTTCCGCACATGATAGCGTTGTAGGTGCGGCTGCTAATCTGATCGGCATAGCCCGACTCAATGCGGTCCTGCTTGCGGGTCTGGAAAGCGGTAAGTGCGTTTGTCTGTGACATATATAATCTCTTTTAAATTCTACATTCCGTCTGTCATCCTTCGGCCGAGAGGCGTTCGGCCAGGTCCAAATAGTGGTTGCAGCGCTCCTCGTCCCCCATGTCCTGATAGACCATGGCTAGGGCGTGTGCCGACGAGAAATCCTCCGGGTCGTCCTGTAGCGCCTGCAGGAAGCACTTCTCGGCCTGGGCGTAATTGCGCAGGTTGGCGTAGAGGAGGCCCTGCTGGTACTGCACTCCGTAGTACTCCGGCTCCAGCTCCAGCACCTTGGCAAAACACCGCTGTGCCTTCTCGTACACCCGTGCCTTGGCCTCTGGGTCGGCATACGGGGTGTCCCCATCAATTTCTGTGCCGGGGTGTTCCATCCGGTATTTCTGCACCATCAGGTAGTCCAGCATTTCGGCATCGGCCGTCAAGGCCACCCCCAGGTCGAACCACGTAGACGCGTCGTCGGGGGACTGCGCCACCTCCTGTGCCAGGCGCGACGAGTCGGCTCCTCCCTGGGCCAGGATATGTTCAATCTCTTGGGCAATGGCCTGGGCCATGCCCTCGTTGTCCAGTTTCAGGTTGTCGATAATGTCAAAATTCATTGTGACAAGTATTAATAATCAAAAATGCAAAGTTACACAATTTTTGCCATTTGGCAGAATTTTTCTTTCCTACGCCGTCCCTAGGGCCAACTTGCAGGCTAATTATCAGCCAAATACGAAGCGCTGTCGCCAAAATCCATATCGTCCACCAGCACCCGCCCCTTGGTCACATGGCCCAAGAAACAGCAATTGATTCGTGCCTCTTCCATTTTCAGCAGAAAGAAATCGTCGTGCTGCTCTTGCAACGAAACCACAAACCTTCCAGCCTCCTCGCCAAAGAGGAACGAGTCCAGCCTGATTTCGCGGCAGGTGAGCACATCGAACCCAACCTCACCCTTCTTCCTTTCCCTCGCCGCGGTACCGGCACCTTGCGGTCGGCAGCCCGCAACCAGAGCGGCGAACAAACCTCCCTCGGCCACCGGGCGTTTCGTGGTGATGACCCCGCCGTCCAACAGGCTTCCCAAAATCAGCTCCAGGTACTCCACGTCCTCATCCACCGTGGTCATTTTCACGGGGTTGTCCACCAAGTGCAGGCATCGGCGGGCATACTCCGAGTTGAGGAACTCGGTGCTGATGTTGCCCACCATGTACAGCAACTCGCTGCGCGCAAAAGGGGGAGCGCCGCTGGATTTGGGCTCCACCGACCGCATCACCTCGTGCGCCAGCGCTATGCAGTCCTTCACGCGGGGTTCGCGGATGTCCTTATGCGCCATGTCGTCGCCGTCGTACAGATACTCGTGTTTCTCCACCAGATGGTGCTGCCCTTTCAGCCATCCATAGAGGCTCTGCTGCTTGCCGTTGGCCTCCCACATGGCCAGCAGGGTGCTCAGTTCCTGCACCGTGGGCATGCGGCCAATGATGCCCATCACCTCCTCAAAGGCCGGCTGGCTGATGCCCATTGCCTCCACTATCTCGGGGCTCAGTAGTTCTTCCTGTGGCTCGTTTGCGCTATCCATAGTGTTTTTCATTCTTTAACGGCTCCTCGCCTCGTTTAGTATTCGGCAGCCTACTTTTTGCATCCCTTCTCCCCAATACTGCCTCACGCCGGAGCCACCCTCAGCCCCCTCTTCCCTGTCTGTTTCTCCGCCTTTTTACCTTTATTTAGTTTGCATTTTGTTTGCATTTTGTTTTTAAACGATAAACTAAATGCAAACTAAATCTTAGCAAAACATAAGTCAAAGGGCGAAGGATGAGAGGGGGTGAAGCGCCAGAAGAGGCTGGCTGTGTGTTCCTCTGAGCAAACGGATATTACGACCCCTATGGGAATACACAACATCCTAACGTTGACTGCGAATACTACTGGACCCGAGCTTACCTGTGGGGGGACCGGATTACCTGCCATCAGTAAGTGGGCTCTAAAAATACGGTTTTAAGGCTTTGCCCTTACGGGGTGTTATTTGTATTTCGTTGATTTACCCAAGACGCTGTCATTGGGCTAAATACGTTTATGCCCTAATAGGGCAATTATTAGAGGTTGCCTATACTTTGAAATGAGATGGCCTATACACATCTCATCGAAACAGTACAAGCAGGACATGCCCTTAGTATCAGACTGGCACGGCGCGAAGAATAATGCCACTGAGCGCACTCTATGGCTTTAGGGGCGCACAGCCCTTACGATGACCAGAATTGGCTCCCTGCCTTTAGTGGCAGGGAGTTTCTTTTTTGATTTATTTCACCCAGGCTACAATAAATATAGAAAAAGCCCGTTTACGTTGAGTACGTAATATTTTTTATAGTAGGCACAAATGAAAAAACATCTCACTCTGCTGGCAGCCACCCTGCTGCTTTCGTTCTCGGTTTTTGCACAGGCCGACAAGGCTAAATACTATATTGAAGGCCAATTGGCCACCCCCACGAAAACCGGACAGCCCTGGAAACTCTATAACATTCGGAGCCAGGGTATTACTTTCACCGACAGCGACACCATCTACGGCCACGACACCGACAAGGGGGTGCAGCTGGTGTTCGACCACGCCGCCACCACCCACCCGCAAGGGTTCAACTGCGGACTGAAGTTCTACCGCTGGCAAAACAACAGCAGCCGCTGGCAGGTGGACAGCGAGGTGGAGAATGCCGAGGCCGCTTTCACCCAGCAGAAGGTGATGAGCATTATGCTGGTGCTGGACTGCAGTTCCTCTATTGGCGACGCCGACTTCGTGAAGCTGAAAAACGCTGCTAAGCAGTTTATAGACGTGATTATCGACAAGTCCGCCGACGGCAATGTGCATATCGGCATAGTGGGATTCAACTCGATGAAAAACACCCGCACCTTCGACCTCCGCCCCCTGACTAAAGAGAGCAAACGCGAGATGTTCCAGTTTATCGACACCCTGAAACTGAACAACCGCACGGCTTTCTACTACGCTATTAATCAGGGCTTGGACAATATAAAGCAGTATGTTGGCAAGCTGAAGATTGGCAAGGAGAAGAAATACGACGGCAACTATGTCATCGCCTTCACCGACGGCTACGACAACGACTCGTTCGACCCCAAGATTGGCAAAGCGGCCGAGGGGACGGAGCACCGCTATTTTCAGCACGTGAACCAGCGCATTATGAAGGAGAAGATTGGCGGCGCCCCCATAGAGAGCTATGTGCTGGCCATACGCGGCAACGACGTGGACCGCAACAATACGGACTTTGAGCGGGTGCTGGGCGCACTGTCGCACAACGCTAACGACAATAAGTTCTACTCGCTGACCAATTTCGATAAATTGCAGGCTGCCTTTGAAGAGATTGGCACCAACCTGATTAATAAATGGCAGAGCCTCTACTGCTACATACCCCGCGGCTACGACGGACGTGTGCGCTGGACGGTGGAGTGCGGCGACGTGGCCCGCAAGTTTTTCATGGGTGCCAACGGAAGCATCGGCGGACTGAGTTACCCCAAGTCGGTCGACCCCGCCCACCTGAACGACCAGGGCGGCGTGATGCTGGGGCTGGGACTGGACATGACGTTCCCCGTTACGGATCTTATTTCGGTGGGCGGCTATGTGGAGCTGAATGCCTCCCACGGGGTGGGCTTTGGTTTCACCCCCACCGTGGCATTCTCGTTTCCTAATAACAGCGCCATCATCCTAGGCATTGGCTACCGCGGCACCGACCACTTCCACAGTAATGGTTTCCTGATGCGGGCGGCCTACAAGCTGACCAACCCCTGGTACGTCACGGCCAGCTATTCTATCGGCCACGGCAAGACGTTTATGGTGGGTGCCGGCTACACCATCTTCGGCCGCAAGATTGACTAGCCCCTATATGCCTGGTCCACTCCATAAAGCCACCTCATTCGTAAAGCAGAAAGGGCTCTCTTTCTTCGCAGTGTTTATGGGGTGCTTTCTCTTATTCCACCTGATTTGGATGGGCTATTTGGTGTGCAACTTCCGCTATTGGAATCAGGCCGATGAGGACTTGAACGCATACGTTGTGATTCTTTATCTGATGGTTTCCCCTGTGGTGGTGGCTATATTACTGGCTATTCCCCCATATATCATTTATGAAAAAGCCCGAAGGAAGGCTTGGCTTTATGTGTGCCCGTTGGTTCTGTTTGGACTGGCCGTATGGTATTGTGTGTCTCGGTTTGGATGGAGCCAGACGGACGAACTCTTCGTCTCGGCATTTCTGGCTGCACTGTATTCCTTAGATATCTTTGTTGCCTCCCGCCTTTCTGCCCCACCTGAAAGGCGTTGAGGCATAAATTCATTATTAAAAGAACGTAATGAAAAGATTTCGCAAGACATTCCTTGCCACACTGGTTCTCTTTTTCATAGGCACTTCGTGCACTCGAGAGGACGACATTCACCAAAATGAGGAGGCTATTGTGCCTGCACACATAACCGACTCGGTATACCATGAGGCTGCAAGAATGACTGCGTATAACTTTGTTTATCCGTCGAAAGACCCACGAGGGAAGGGCATTATGCTTTCAGGCACGATTACTATTGGTGACAGCGTCACCCGGCAGACGGCAGCCCTGGGGTTGATTCTCTATAACCACTTCACTGTCTATCAGGCTGACCAATGCCCTACGCATGGCGACCTCATGATTCAGTCAATAATTGCCCCAGGCAGACTGATTACTATTTCGCCCGACTACTACGGGTTCGGCGCCACAGGTGATTACCCGCAGGCTTATTGCATCTCGCGAGCCAATGCCCAGGGGAGCGTGGACGCCCTGCTGGCGGCAAAGAGACTGCTGGACCCAATGGGCTACGCCTGGGGCGACTACTTGTTCAACATAGGCTATTCGCAGGGAGCGCAGACGGCTATGGGGGTTGTGCGGCTGGTGGATGAAAGCTATCCCGACTTGGATATTACTTACACCTTTGCCGGAGCCGGCCCATACGATAATCCGGAAACATATAGGCAGTTCCTTTCGAGCACGATTACGGGTATGCCTAGCACTGTGGCAAGTGTGCTGTTGTCGTATAATGAGTTCTTTAATTTAAATATACCCCGTGAGGAGATGTTTGTGGAGCCGCTGCTAAGCCATGTCGACGACTGGATTCTGAGCAAGAGATTTACCCGCGAGGAGATTGACGCAAAAATTGGTTCCCAGTCCATAAGCGATTACCTTAACCCCGCCCTATTTGACACAAACTCGCACAATTCGAGGCTTCTGCTGGAGGCGATGAGAAGCGACAACCTATGCCAGGGGTGGACGCCCCGAAGCGATGAGCATATTTATCTTTTCCATAATACGCAGGACATAACAGTGCCAACGGAAAATACGGTGAACCTGTACCACTTCCTCTCAGGACACGGTTTGGACAATGTGGTTCTTGACACCGCCGACTACGGCAGTTCACCCATCTTGCCCGCTCACGAGACAGGCGCAGCACCCTTTATTGTCCACAGCCTGGATATAATGTGCCGGACGCTGGGCGTTGCTCCCTGGATTTCGACACTGCCTACTTTTCAGTAAGCCCCGACTAGAAATGAAAAAAGAAGGCTCCGAATGATGCGGAGCCTTCTCTATTATTAGAAAGCGGTTTCTATTCTGCCTTACGGATTGTAAGCTCAACCGATTTTGTGCGGATTTCCTTGCAGACGGCGTCGACAAATTGATCCAGGGTGGACTGACCTAAGTCGCCGTCCTTACGGTTCCACATGGATACGGTGTTTTCGTCTTGCTCTTTCTGACCGATGAGCAGCGCGTATGGAATCTTCTGCATTCGAGTCTCACGCAGTTTGTAGCCTATCTTCTCGGCACGACGGTCGAGGGTGGCTTCGATGCCGTTCTCCTGAAGGGTCTTGGTGACTTGCTCGGCGTAGTCGAGGAACTTCTCGGATATGGGCAGTACACGCACCTGTTCGGGAGCGAGCCACGTGGGGAAGGCGCCTTCGTATTTCTCTATCAGCCAGGCCAAGGTGCGCTCATAGCAGCCCATGCTAGTGCGATGGATGATGTAGGGACGCTGGCGGCTGCCGTCTTTGTCGATATAGTACATGTCGAAACGCTCAGCAATGAGGGCATCCCACTGGATGGTAATCATGGTGTCTTCCTTGCCATAGACATTCTTGGCGTTGATGTCGACTTTGGGGCCATAGAAAGCAGCCTCTCCGACGTCCTCGACAAAAGGAATGTTGAGTTCGTTGAGAATGTCGCGAATATGCTGCTGAGTGGTCTCCCAGGTCTCGGCATCGCCGATATACTTTTCCGTATCTTCGGGATCCCATTTGGACAGATGATAGGTCACATCGTCCTGCAGGCCGAGCGTGGTGAGGCAATGGCGGGCAAGGTCGATGCAGCCCTTGAATTCCTCAACCATTTGGTCGGGACGAACGATGAGGTGGCCTTCGCTGATGGTGAACTGACGGACACGGGTGAGGCCGTGCATCTCGCCGCTGTCTTCTTTGCGGAAGAGGGTAGAGGTTTCGCCGTAGCGGCAGGGAAGGTCGCGGTAGGACTTCTGGCTGTTCTTATACACAAAGTACTGGAAGGGGCAGGTCATAGGACGCATGCAGAGCACCTCGTTTTCGCTGTCGGGGTCGCCTATGATGAACATTTTGTCGCGATAGTGGTCCCAGTGCCCTGACATCTTGAAGAGGTCGTTCTTCGACATGAGGGGCGTCTTGGTGCGCATGTAGCCACGGCGGGTCTCTTCGTCTTCAATCCAACGCTGCAGGGTCTGGACAATCTTGGTACCCTTGGGCATGAGCAGGGGTAAACCCTGGCCAATGACATCGACGGTGGTGAAGATTTCCAGCTCACGGCCAATCTTGTTATGGTCGTGGTTTTTGATATCTTCGAGGTATTTCAGATACCCTTCGAGCTCTTCCTTGGAGAAGAAAGCGGTGCCATGTATACGGCTGAGGGATTTGTTCTTCTTGTCGCCACGCCAATAGGTGCTGGAAGAAGAAAGCAGTTTGAAGCCCTTGATGGGGCGGGTGTTCAGCAGATGAGGTCCGCGGCAGAGGTCGACGAAGTTGTCCTGCTGATAAATAGTGATGGTCTCACCCTCGGGAATGGCCTCTAGAAGCTCTACTTTGTAGGGCTCCTTGCGCTGGGTCATAATTTCTAAAGCCTCGTTGCGAGATACCTCTTTCCGTTCGAGTCGGGTGGCCTTCTTTATGATGGACTTCATTTCCTTTTCGATGGCGTCTAAATCCTCGCGAGAGAAGGGACGGAAATCGAAATCGTAGAAGAACCCGTTGTCGGTGGCGGGACCAATGGTTATCTTGGCTTCGGGGAAAAGGTTCTGAACGGCCTCGGCCATGATATGAGCCGTAGTGTGACGGAGGACGGAGAGGCACTCCTTGTTAGATGTGTCAAGCAATTCAATGTCGCAATCGGAGGTGATGGTAGTTCGGAGATCGATGAGGTTGGATTCATTGTTGATTTTGGCCGCACAATAGTTGTTGAGACCTTCCGGATTTACCATTTTGATGATGTCAATGATGGAGCAGGGCTCTTCGATGGACAGTTCACCATAGTTTTTTACGATTACTTTCATTGTTTGTTTCTCCTTTTTATATATAAAAAAATGATAGAAGTCTATCTGTTTAAATAGTTTGCAAAGATACTATTTTTTTTTCTTTTAATTGTTTTTTTTTGTGTTTATATTTCTTATTTATCTGTTAACCATAATCTTATTCGCTTTCGCCGCTTGAAATCAGATTCTTAAAAGAGTCTTTTTACACGCACTTTTATCACGCGATTCAGCCGTTCCGGATTATTTGAGAAAGAAAAAGGCAGCGGTTGTTGAGAACCACTGCCTTTGCCAGAATATCACAATCGGGTAAAAGATTAGTGTCTCTTTTCCTTGATACGGGCTTTCTTACCGGTAAGATTACGAAGATAGAAAATTCTAGCTCTGCGGACGGCACCACGCTTGTTGATGTCAATCTGCTCGATGAACGGGCTGCTGATGGGGAATATACGCTCCACACCAACACCGTTGGTAATCTTACGGACAGTAAAGGTCTCAGTCGAACCGCTTCCTCTGCGCTGGATAACAACGCCTTGGAAGTTCTGGATACGTTCTTTGTTTCCTTCTTTAATTTTATAATGGACAGTGATGGTATCGCCAGCCTTGAATTCGGGGAACTCTTTGCGTTCTGCCAAATCCTCTACATATTGCAATAATTCAATTTTTCCCATGACATAAAGTTTTAAAGGTTAATCACTCAGTTAATTTGGTTTATTTCTTAACCATCTTGACAACAGCGGTGAAAGCCTCGGGATTGTTCATTGCCAGGTCGGCGAGAACTTTGCGGTTCAGCTCGATGTTGTTTTTGTGTAATTCGCCCATAAAAACAGAATAGGAGATACCATTGATGCGGCAACCGGCATTGATACGGTTGATCCACAGTGCGCGGAACTCTCTTTTCTTGTTCTTTCTGTCGCGGTAAGCATAGGTCTGACCTTTCTCCCATTTATTCTTGGCGACGGTCCATACGTTTTTACCTCTACCCCAGTAACCTTTAGTACGGTTGAGGATTTTTTTTCTGCGAGCTCTAGAAGCTACAGCGTTAACTGATCTTGGCATTTTTTAATTAATTTGTTTTCATTTAAGCGGGATTGCGAAGAATCCTCTTTGGTGCTTTAAATAATGGTTAATAACTCCTGTTTGGGTGGGTGAGGTTTCGCAACCCCTTCCCTTCCCCTTGGCCTTTAGGCCAAAAGCATTCTCTTGACACGCTTTTCGTCATCGCGGCTAACCAGTGCGGTATGGTCGAGATTACGTTTCTGAGTGGTCTCTTTCTTAGTCAGGATATGACTATGATAAGCATGCTTTCTCTTGATTTTGCCGGTGCCGGTGAAAGCGAAACGCTTCTTGGCAGCGGCCTTTGTTTTCATTCTAGGCATTACTTTACTGTTTTTTAAGTTAGACTATATGATGCGATAATCTGGTTTCCTTTACTTTTTAGGCGCAATAATCATCAGCATACGCTTGCCTTCAAGACGGGGCATGACTTCGGGTTTGCCATATTCCAGAAGCGCCTCGGCGAATTTCAGCAGCTGGGCCTCACCCTGTTCTTTATATACAATCGAACGGCCTCTGAAGAATACGTCAACCTTAACTTTGTTCCCTTCTTTCAGGAAACGCTTTGCATGGTTGAGTTTGAACTCGAAGTCGTGGTCGTCGGTCTGAGGGCTCAAACGAATCTCTTTAATGACAATCTTAGTAGAATTGGCCTTACGTTCCTTCTCTTTCTTTTTCTGCTCATAAAGAAACTTCTGGTATTCGATAATCTTGCAAACCGGAGGGTTGGCATTGGGCGAAATCATCACTAGGTCGAGTCCATCGTCATAGGCTCTGGTCAATGCCTCCTTCGTGCTCATAATTGTCGGCTCCATGCCGTCGCCGACGACACGAACCATTGGAGCGGTTATTCGCTCATTAATCAGATGTTCGGGCTCCTTCTTCTGGGGTCCTCTACCGCGACCCTTATTATTATTTGCGGGGCCGCCAGGGGTAAATGCTGCTACTATAGCTCTGTTCTCCTATATTTGTTTATACTATCCCAACTATCTGGCTGGGTGATTATTACACACTTCGCAAAGTTACAATGACTTACTTTACGGAATTGCAAAAATACACAAAATAATTGATTCTGAAAAAAAAAGTTTAAGAATGTACTTAGGCCACGAAGCCCCTCGTTCTCACTATCCTTTTATCTGAATTGTGAAACCTTCGTCAATAAGCGGCTGAACCAAATGGGTCATTTCTTCCACCGTGAATTTTTGCAACCCCTGAGCAGGCGTAGGCCGGTCAATGGTATAAACCATTATTTCCCTAGGCCGGAGCAGCCGGACTATATCCATCCACCCACTCAATACTTCTTGCCGAGAGGAGTCGAAATCATACTCCTGACTGCGGAGCATACATGTCTGCAATATGAAGTTGCCGTGGAATTGCTTTAAAGCCTCCACCACACGCGCCACATCGTAGCCAGGTGCGGGGTGGTTTATTTTAGCGATAAGGTCATTAGTGGGCGCATCTATCTTCATAATGGGGTTGTCCACCTTAGTAAGAGCGTGAAAGACAGGTGCCAGATGAACCCTAGTGGCATTGGAGAGAACTGAAACTTTGGCCGAAGAGGCATAGCGGTCGCGCAGTGCCAGGGTGTCGTCTATTATCTGGGGAAACTCGGGGTTGAGGGTAGGCTCTCCGTCACCGGAGAATGTGATGGAGTCGACCTTTGTACCCTCCGCTTGCAGCTTCAGGAGCATCCGTTCCAAGTCGGTGCGGACCTTCTCGGCCGACGGGATAACGGTATCGCCGCGGCCCTCCTTGTTCCACCCGCATTCGCAATAAATACAATCGAAGTTGCATATCTTGCCCTCTTCAGGCAGCAGGTTTATTCCTAGCGACGTTCCTAGCCGGCGGCTGATGATTGGTCCAAAAACGGTTTTCTCTCTTAACATGACATATTATAAAAAAAAACAAAAAATCTTTTTATTTCAGTCTATCCAGCGGATATAGCCCTCCTTACGGGGCTTAGGGGGACGAGGCGGATATTGCGGGCATCCCACAATGCAGTTCCCAACCCCTATGTAGTCGCCTTCCACGCCCAGCTCGGCCAATATCTGCTTTCCTTCAGGCATTTCAAAAACCTCCCTGGCACGGTTAATCCAGCAGGCACCTAACCCCAGAGAATGTGCCGCCAAAAGCATATTCCCTATCACCAGGCTGCCGTCCTCCACCGGGGTATGGCTCACCGACCTGTCAGCCAAAACCACTAGCACTGCAGGAGCGCCATAGAATGGGTCAAAATCGACATTCCACACCTGCGCATTGAGCCTGCTCATTCTGGCAATCAACTCCTTATTAGTGACAGCCAAAATAATGGGGCATTGTGTATTATGCCCTGTGGAAGCATAGCTCCCAGCCTCACAAATAAGAGCCAAATCCTCGCGTGACGGCATCTGGTCGGTGAATTTTCTACAGCTACGGCGCGAAATAATGGTTTGAATAGTCTGGTTCATACTGTCCGATGCTTTTTGTGTTTCATAAATCTAAACATCACCGTGTCAGAAGAATTCTGACCTCTAATGATGCTGCTATCCATTTTATCGTGAATGGTCTTAATCATCTCTGTCGACTTGGGCTTCTGCACTGCCACCGGGTCATCCTTCTCAGGCGAGGTCTGAAAGACTATCATAGAAATAATAAGGTAGGCCGCAAAACAAAAAAGAATCATGGAGCACACCTTGTTCGTGACGTTCAGCAGCTTTGCAGTGATGATTTGCTGAAGCATCGAGGCCAGCTTACACTTTAGTATGTCCATTCCCAGAGTGGCCCCCATCACGCCTATAAAGAACACGTATCGCTCGAAGACGGACATATTCAACTCGCCCGTAATAAGAGTGATGACAGAAATCCAATAAATCCAAATTGTGGGGTTGATAAAGTTAATGAGAAAGCCCTGGAAGAATATGGAACGGCGGCGGGGCTCGCCGTCTTTACTGCGGAATTTAATGCGGGGCTCCTTGCCTTCGTAGCTTTCCAACGAGGTCACCTCTTTGCGGAAAAAGTAAATGGCCATCACAATCATCACCCCACCTGCTATGGAGGCCACCCACACATTGTGGACCAAACTGTACAAATCTGCATTTTTCAGAACCGTCAGCATCAAAAAAACGATAATAATATCGCCTGCGCTCACGCCAAAAGCAAACGGAAACGAACGTTTGAAGCCATACTGGATACTCGTCCGAATCTGCGTAAAAAATGCAGGTCCGAAACTGAAAAACAGCGACAACGCAATGCCGCAGACTATGCCCAATAACAGCTCTATCATGGTCTCAAAAAGTATGCAAAAGTAACAATAAAAAACGACATAACAGAAAAAAAAGTATTCGAACAGACTTTTTTTTGTATTTTTGCAAATTCAAAAAATGACTATAAAGATAAAACAACAAATCAACATGAAGAAAACCGCAATCCTTCTTTCCGCCCTTATGGCGCTTTCTATCCTGGGCTGCAAAAACAACAATACCCCGGAACAAGTGGTTCTGAACTTCTATAAAGCCACCCAGGACAATGAATACCAGAAAGCCATGACATACACCAATCTGGCCGAAGAAGAGAAAGACCAAGTCATTCAGGTGCTCGACCAGACAGGCATGGTAATACACAACTTCGAAGTCCTCGAAACCAATATCGAGGAAGGCGACTCAACAGCCTTCGTCACCCTTCACCTTGAAGTCTCCAACGCCTTCAACCCCGACACCATGAGCAACGACCTGGACATCCCCTGCGTCAAAGTGGGTGGCGAATGGAAGGTAAAATTCATCTAATCCACCATTATGGAACAAACCACCGAGCTGATGCTTCAGCTCTTACGCGCCTCCCTCAACGGCAGTACGCCCAACCTTCCACCCCTCCCCTATAGTGAATGGGAAAGAATATACTGGCTCTCACGAAAGCATGGTGTGGTCACCATGGTATTCGATGCAATCGAAAGGCTCCCCGAAGAAGAGAAACCACATGGCGACATAGCCCTCAGCTGGGAACTTTCGGCCGAGCGGACGCGTTATCACTTTGCCCACCAAGCCCGAGTGCTAGAAGCCATTAAAAAGAAAGCTTCCGAAATAGGCATTCCCCTCATCCTAATCAAGGGAATGACTTTGGCCAAGCTGTACCCAAGACCCGATTCTCGGGCCTGTGGCGACATTGACATTTACTTCCCCAATAATTACCAAAAGGGAAACCAACTCTTAGGAAGTCCCGGAGCCGAACTTGACGGCAAACATGCCGAGGTGGTCATCGACGGGGTCACCGTCGAAAACCACCTCCATTTTCTAGACCTGAACTATCGCAGCCAGCGCAAGGCCGAACAATACATCATCGGCAGCCTCCATCAGGTCACTCCCGACGGCGAGCTGTGTCCAATGGCCAACATGGTATACCTACTCATGCACACCGTCTGCCACCTTACAGCCAAATTCAAGCTGCCACTGCGCAATGTCATCGACTGGGGCATTTTCCTTCGTGCCCACCAAAGCCAGCTCGACCCAGCAGAATGCCACAGACTGATGCGGAAAATAAACATGGAACCTGCCTTCAACGCGCTCACCTATCTTGCCAGCGAGTTAGTCGTGACAGACATCTCTCAATACATACAGAAAGAGAAGTTACGAATAGAAGACATGACCAAACTACGCGACATGATTCTCGACCAAAGTTTCGTCCCGCCGGTTCCAAAAGAGCTCAAACGCCTGAAACGGATCATAGCCCGCTACAAACGCAACCGCCAAAGAAGATGGCTCTACCGATACCTGCCCTCAAGCGCTATTGAGCGTATCTGGAACAATTTATCACACATCATATAAAAGAGCATATCTCTACCCGAAAGTAACAACGAATTGTCCCTACGGCAATTCGTTTTTTTGCTTATACAATGTGTTAACTAACGACCTAATAAAAACGCAAGGCTGGAGTACGAAACTCCAGCCTTGTATAAATGGAATTCAATAAGATAGAATTATTCCTGAACAACCCAGATGTTCTGGTTACGCCAAGCGTTGAGAGCATCAATGTTTTTGGTGATATAGAGGTCACCGTTTTTGAATTGAATATGAGCAAGCTGGTTGTTAGCAATTTTAGTTAAATAGTCAGTGTCATAGTTAACATAGGTGTGACCATCATTGTCCTGGAAAGCAAATCTATTCAGAGACTGGAGGTTAAGATTGAGGTTATAACGCCAGTTACGGAGCATGATGCTTTCTTGATGACCAATATTGGTTCTGAAAATCATGTAGTAAAATTGACCGCCAACATTAGCAGTAATAGAAACAGCCATCTGCCAAGCTCTCTCAGCTAATTCACTACTAGCAGGAATCGGGAACATACCGAGCATTCTCATGGACTGATTCTGAGAAGGATTAACAATGCCTACATTGTCTTCGAGGTCAAAATGAAGGACATCGTATTCACCTTGGTTAAGCTGACCGTCCATAACCATGATAGGATTGGAAGGATTAGTAACATCCAGATGGGCAGGACCAGTAATTTTGGAATCAGTTCTGACATAACCGTCCCAAATAGTAATAGCGGGGCAGGTCTCGACGGTGTAAACAGCATTATAGATAGGTCCGAAAACCTTGTTAGCGAACTCAGGACCATACTCAATTCTGGGAGTTAAGAAAGCGGTAGTGTTTTTCAGAACAACATTGCCATCAGTAGCAAGGTTATTAATGTGGTAATACATGGGCCAAACAGGTCTTTCAGATGACATAATCCAATGCCCTTGTTCATCTTGAATAGGATTGATGCTGTCGAAGTGGTTATTTTCGAGGTCCATATTCAAGCAGCGAACATCGTTGGGGAAGGTAGCAGTATACTGACCGGCCTCGTTGGTGCTGAAAATCTTAGCAGGATAATAGAAATCGTAAGCACCAGCGGAGAGGGTGGTGGTCACACGAGCATAGGGGCTGAAAGAGGTAGTGGTACCGGGGAGAGTGGAAATCTCCTGAGGGAGAACCTCAGGAATCACCACGCAATGATTACCATTGATAATCATTGAATCGTTAGTGGTGAAATAGATACGGAATTCCTGACCGTTGTAAGACTGTTTCTCATTGTCCTGAGGAGCGGCCAAGCCTACACCAAAAGTAATCTGGTCACCATTGATGGTGTAACCCTTGTTTACTTCTTCTTTTTTACAAGCTGCAAACAGAACTAAAGCGCTGGCAGCCAAAACCATTAAACTTTTTTTCATTTTCGATTTGTCTTTTTTAATTGTTAGAACACGATAACATCGCCACCATCTCTCATGATAGCTTCAGTAGAAATTGAATAATCATTAACAACAGGTACGCTGCCAGCAAACCCGTTCTCAACGGCAACCGATTTGACTTGGATTGAAGGTGTCAAATAAACCTTTTTCATGTTTTCTTTCATTTGTTAACTGTGTGTTTTAAAATGTTATTAATTAATTTTACCTTTTTTATTGTTCTTCCACGGAAATGGTGGCAGGACGATTGTTTCCATAAAATCGCTTGGACACCGCCAAGATTCACTTTTTTTATCCCTCCTTTTCGTCTCTCAAAATTCACTTTTTAATCAACACCCAATTGTTTATATGCATAACACAACCATCTGATAACCAACCGCTTAAATATTCGTCACCTATCAAATCATCATTCTATTTTCAATGCAAATATACAACATTTTTTTTATATGGAGAAAAAAAAACTATTTTTGCAAAAAAAAATTAATCTATGGGAAAAAACACCAAGACAAACGCGGCCAGGTTGCTCGACCAGCACAAGATTGCATACGAGCTCATACCCTATGCGGTGGACGAGAACGACCTCGGCGCCCGCCACATTGCCGACCAACTGGGCGAAGACATTGCACAGGTTTTCAAGACACTGGTACTGCACGGCGACCGTTCGGGGCACTTCGTATGCGTGATTCCCGGCGCCGAGGAGGTCGACCTGAAAAAGGCCGCCAAAATCACCGGCAACAAGAAGTGCGACCTTATTCCCATGAAGGAACTCCTGCCGCTCACCGGCTACATTAGAGGCGGCTGCAGCCCCATCGGGATGAAAAAGGCCCTACCCACCTACATACATTCCAGCATCGAGAAGCAAAGCCAGATCTATGTGAGTGCCGGAATGAGGGGGCTGCAGCTGAAGATGGACCCGCACGACCTTATCGGCATCACCAAGGCCACCCTGTGCGACCTCACAACCACCGTGTAGGCATAAACAACAAGGAACGGCCCGGGCGTCTGCCAGCCCCGTCCTTTACTGTGCGTCAACGGTTCAATAATATATTAATCTATATTATACTGCTGCCCCTACCATTCGCTTGGGCATCCCATCATTGTCTCAACCATTTCTGCGGCGCTTTTTCAGACCAGCCACTGCGTTCCCTTTGAAATGCCTACCGCGCCTCTACGGTCAGCCTAATGTTCTTCGACCCTGGAATGAGGAACGATGGACGAACAATAGAACATGTATCAAGGAAGTACTGGACCCACCCATGAGATACAAAAAAGGCCGTGGGCGGCGAATCGCACTATTGGGCGACTCGAAACGACACGGCCTTGGGGTCAGAAAAAAAATTGTTGTCCTACTTGGGGTTGACGGAGATTTGGAGTTCGTCCAGCTGCTCTTGGGAGATGGGCGACGGGCTGCCGCTCATCACGTCGCGCCCGCTGTTGTTCTTGGGGAAGGCGATGAAGTCGCGTATGCTGTCGGCCCCGCCAAAAAGGGAGCAGAGACGGTCGAACCCGAAAGCGAGTCCGGCGTGAGGGGGAGCACCGTAGGTGAAAGCGTCCATCAGAAAACCGAACTGCTCGTAGGCCTTCTCGTCGGTGAAGCCCAGGGTATGGAACATCTTGTTTTGGAGTGTGCGGTCGTGGATACGGATGGAGCCGCCGCCAACCTCGACGCCGTTCATGACGATGTCGTAGGCATTGGCGCGAATGTCGCCCCACTTGCTCTCGTCGTCCAGGAGTGATTCGTCCTCGGGCTTGGGGGCGGTGAAGGGGTGATGCATGGCGTAGTAGCGCTGGGTTTCCTCGTCCCACTCCAGCAGCGGGAAGTCTATCACCCATAAGGGTGCAAAGACCTCGGGATTGCGCAGCCCCAACTGGGTGCCCATTTCCAAACGCAGGGCACAGAGCTGCACACGGGTTTTCATGGCAGGGCCGCAGAGGATGAGCATCAGGTCGCCGGGATGTGCGCCGAACTTCTCGGCCACGGCCTTCAGGTCGTCCTGGGTGTAGAATTTGTCCACACTCGATTTGAAACTGCCATCGGTGTTGTATTTGACATATACCATGCCGCCGGCACCCACTTGGGGACGCTTGACAAACTCGGTCAGGGCGTCGAGTTGTTTGCGGGTGTAGTCGGCGCAGCCTTCGGCGTTGATGCCGACGACCAGTTCGGCATTGTCGAAAAGGCCGAAACCGTGGCCTTTGACCACGTCGTTGAGTTCCACAAACTTCATGCCGAAACGGATGTCGGGCTTGTCGCTACCGTAGGTGCGCATGGCATCGTGCCAAGTCATGCGGGGGAAATCGCCGAACTCCAAGCCTTTGACTTCTTTAAAGAGATGCTTTGCCAATCCTTCGAACATGTCCAGCACATCTTCCTGCTCGACAAAAGACATTTCGCAGTCAATCTGCGTGAATTCGGGCTGGCGGTCGGCGCGAAGGTCTTCGTCGCGGAAGCAGCGCACTATCTGGAAGTAGCGGTCCATACCGGCCACCATCAGCAGCTGCTTGTACTGCTGGGGGCTCTGGGGCAGGGCGTAGAATTCACCCGGATTCATGCGCGAGGGGACGACAAAGTCGCGGGCACCTTCGGGGGTGGACTTGATGAGCATGGGAGTTTCAATCTCCAGGAAATCGCGCTCGCTCAGATAGTTGCGAACAAACATTGCCATCCGATGGCGAAGTTCAAGATTTTTGCGTACAGGGTTACGTCGGATGTCCAGGTAGCGGTACTTCATTCGCAAATCGTCGCCACCGTCGCTGTTATCTTCGATGGTGAAGGGCGGTGTCTTGGCCTCGTTGAGGACATTGAGTTCTTTCACCTCAAGTTCGATTTCGCCAGTAGGTATTTTGGTGTTCTTGCTGGCACGTTCGATCACTACGCCCTTGGCCTGGATGACAAATTCGCGCCCAAGCTTACGGGCTTTTTCGCAGAGCTCGGCATTGGTTTCCATATTGAAAGCCAGCTGGGTTATTCCATAGCGGTCACGCAGGTCGACGAACGTCATTCCGCCAAGGTCACGGGAGCGTTGGACCCATCCACAGAGGGTCACTTCCTGGCCCACATTACTTATGTTTAATTCACCACAGGTGTTTGTTCTGTACATTTCTGGTTTTTTGTTTAGTATAGGTGTTGGGGATTATTCAGATGATTACATTGCGGGAGCGGCAGGTGCCTCAGCGGGGGCAGCGGGCTGTGCGGGAGCCTCCTGGGTGACGGCTTCTGAAAGGCCATCGGTTACTTCCTTCATCTCTTCGCCAATACTGCCAAAGAATTTGGTAATGATGGAGGATTCCTTATCATAGTGCAGGGCATCGATGCCGAAACGGTCGAAATAGTTGTTAAAATAGAGAATGAGGAAGACGACGATGAGCACAATCAGGATAAAAATGGTCCAGCGGAGCCACTTGGGCATGCTCTTGACGGCATACGGGTCTTTTAGCACCACTTTGGGGTATTTGGCCATGTCGGTCAGGGTGGCGCCAAAACGGGTGTTCACCAATATCTTAGAGTTGATGGCCCAGCCGTTGGCATTCAGGACCGGTCCGAGGTTGCGGTTGCGCAACTTGAGCCATGCCAGGAACATGGAGGGACCCGAGATGCAGAGGACGATCAACACGACGACCAGAATGAACACCGGCAGCGAGCTGAACATTACCTTGAAAATGCCGGTGAGGGCCTGGAGCACGAATCCCAATGCTAAGCCGATGGCGGCGAAGATACCGGCAAACTTGGCGATGTCGAAAGCTTTCTTGGGTTCGGCAGCAGGAACGGGCTTGCCGTCAGGACCTATGGCCGCAGTGGCGCTATCGGCTTTGGCCGTGAGGTTGTCAAAAGATTTTGCTTCTTTCTCTTGTGCCGACTTGGTCAGTTTTTCGGTGACCCATCTCCCAAATTTGCGGTAGGGGGACCAGAAGGCCTCACGAACGCTGATGGGGTTGTCGACAATTTGAGTGATGACTGCATCCCAGTCGTTGCCTTCGTTGTCGTAGAAGACTGCGTTTTTGCCCACACGGATGTTGTTTACTTCACCGTCGGTGAGTACGGCTACGATATCCATAGTGGCATTCTTGGTTTTGGAGGTGCACTTGCAGTAGAGCAGAAACATGCCGCTCAGTTTGGAACCGTCCATGTGTTTCGCCACGTCGGAGACTTTCAGACAGAGGTTCAAGCAGCGGGAGTCGACATAAAGTTTACCTGCCTGGAAGATGGCCGCTTTAGAAGTGTCGTAGAAATCGGTCATCATCACATAGTTCCGTAGCAAGGTATAGAAATCCCTGTACAGATGCAGTAGCCGCTCCAAGGGCTTGATGACCTCGTGTTCGTCTTCTAACTTTTCAGCCTGATTCTCGTTAATGGATTTTTCTTCGTCAGCCTTGGCAGAGACGTAGGCATCTATCTTGGCCAATACTGCATTCCATTCTTCTTCATTGATACTTTCCTTTCCAGGATAGTCGACATCTAAGACAAGCTTTTTTACTTTAGAGAAAGCGCTTTGCCAGGCAGGGTTGATGCCTTCATTTATTGGCAAAACGGCATTGGCAATGGGGCGGGAAATTGGGTAGTTGGATATTTCTTCAACGCTTAATGAGAGATTCTTTTCACTAATGGCAGCTACTTTTTCGACTGAAACATCCAAGGCAGCAGCGCAATCATCATGGAATTGGATGAATTTGCAACGAAGGAAATAATCGGCCACTTTGTCCCGAATGGCTTGAACGGCAGCGACTGCATCATCACTATTGTCGCCGTATGGGGCACTCGCGACTGACAAAGCAGCTAAACTTTCCTCTAACTGCTTTTGGCAATCTTCATCATAATGGGCAAGAAATTCGTCCAGTTCAGCCAGAGAAATGGTAGTCTTATTAAGACCCATTATTTTGAGGACCTGTTTAGCACTCTCTGCTAATTTAACTCCTTCCTCGTTATCAAGGTTGAAATCGGCAAAATCAATAAAATCGTGCCCTAAAAGGATGGAATTGGGGTCTTTCAGAACAGAACACAGCCACTCGGCAGCTGTCACTACTTCTTCAACACGAATCTTGCCATCTCTATCGTAGTCAATTAAATCCAAGGTACGCTCGTCAAGTTCAAGACCTTTTACAGGGCAACTTAAGACTGTCCACATCTTCTCGTCCAACTCACGAAGATGGGCGATATCTGCACCCGACGCGATATTCACACGCGTAGTGCCACCTAAAGAGCAATAAGACCACTTATAACCGCTCTTTGAATTAACCAAATCAGTTAGTTTCTTTTTCATAGGGGTCGTTTTTATAATTTATTATGACTTGCAAAGATACAACTTTTTTTTAAAATATTGAAAATAGGAGTAAAATAAGTTGTTGAATGCATCATAACACAATCGTCCCCCTTAAAACCCTGGACATAGAGCCCTACTCTTAGACGAACCCTACAATCTCAAAGGAAAATAGATTAAACTAAAAGCTCTAATGTAATTTATGACTGATTTTTGTACAGTCCCGAAGCGCTGACTCTCAATAACCCCACACAAGGGACGCAGCGGGGGAAGAACGGAAACTCAACTATTCAGCGTTTCGGAGTGAAGATAGTCTTGTGGTCTTTCAATAGCAGCGCATAGCGAATGCGAAAAACTTACCCCACTCAACCCTATATGGTAAAAACTAGTCATTTTTTACATTAGGTGAGTACTAATGATTTGATTTTAAGGTTTCACCCTTAAAAAGCGCTATTTGAAATTCACCGAGTCACCCAAGGCGTAGCCATTAGGCTAGATTTGTTAAAGCCTTTTCAAGACATTTTTAGGAGGTACTCCTTAGATATAAATAAAAAAAAAGGAAACCATAGATATAAAAAAAAGGGAAACCACAGACGGTTCCCCTTAAAAAGATTGGCGGCGACCTACTTTTCCACGAACA